>DFAP01000108.1:6505-20027 GCA_002365855.1 Pelotomaculum sp. UBA3103
CCCACGTCCCACTTCCCACGTCTCAATACTGCGGTGTGCTTTCTCTAGATATATATGCTTGGATGGGATATAAATTCTCTCGCATAGCAAGAAACAAACTTAGAAGGTATTTCCTTTGAGTACATATTCATTCTTAAAATAAATACTAAAAAACCCGCCTGTGAAGGCGGGTTAAGAACTGGGTACTATTTTAAATATCTGTAACAATTATTGCGCAAACGGGTTTAATGCCTTTGTACCTTCGTAATACTGGCCGTTGCTTAAATCTTCCGTTAGAAGCACCTCGCAGCCAAGTTTATTTGCGCTGCAAATAATAAGGGCATCCCAAAAAGATATCCTGTTTCGCTGATGAATATTAATAGCTTCCAGGATGTCATCCGCACCCGTTACGTGAAGCCTCCATTGCGACAGGTCTGAAATTATCCCTGCAGCAATTTCAGGTTGTATCGGCTTTGGTACTTTTTGCACCACGGCTACATAAAACTCTTGCAACACCTGGGTGCTCAAGCAGCCATAGCCGGAATTCCAAAGATCGTTAATTAGGCTCTTTGCCCGGGTGTGCTTGTTTCCTGCCGAAACGTCATGGGCATAAACAAGAATATTTGTGTCCACAAATTGCCACTCGACATTAGCGCTCATGAATATCTCCTCTTGTCCAACTTATGCTTCCATTTGTTCCAAGGTCAGACACACTGTTAAGCATAGCGGTGTGGCGTTGACGAGCTTTTCTGTAAGAGTCTTCTTTTTTTACAATATCCTCTAGCGTCCTGGCCAAGAGGCCTGAAAGTGAAGTCCGCTTTTCCACGGCTATATGTTTTGCTTTAAGCAAGATATCCTTAGGCAAGGATAAAGTAATATTTTGATATTCCATTTAAAACACCTCCACGTATATAAGTGTAACACATAATTACGTGAACATACAACGCATTTTCTGAATTCTGCTTCCCGACCTGACACATATTATTTACCTTGTTTCGTCTCCGTTATTTCAACGCCGCTGTAATAATGGCCCAGGATGGTCCGGTAGTTGTAGCCGTGCTCGGCCATTCCTTTCGCTCCGTACTGACAGAGGCCTACCCCGTGGCCGTACCCCCTGGTGGTAAAAGTGACCGATTCCCCCTCCACTTTCAGGGTGAAATTCGTTGAGCGCAGTCCCAACAGGTCCCTGACGGCTACTGCGGTGTAACTGCGTCCGCCTATGGTCAGGCTCTTAGGTCTTCCAGTGGCGGTATTTTCAATAACTTTAAACTCCCTGGAAGTATTTGACTTTCCGGAAACGGGCACAGCGGACAGGGAGGTGCCCAGGGCGAGGTCCACTTCATCAAAGCTGAAAGAGGATGCCTGCACCGGCTGCGGGTTGTCTTCGTAAGGGCAGGTGACACTGCGCAGGTACGGGACCTTAAATTTCCATACATCCTCGGAATTCTCTGTCCTGCCGCCGCAGAAGGCATGGTAGGCCGGGTCTATCAGCTCGCCCTGATAGGTAAGCAATTGGCCACTGGTCTCGTCCACCGCATTTTTAATCTTATAGTAGTAATTATAGTACTTGAGGGTTCCCCAGCGTTCCTTCAGGTCTTCCCGCGACAGCCAGGCCTGACCGTGGCGGTGGTCGTCACAAAGGTCCGCGCCTGTATGCTGGGGGTTGGTCACCCCGTTGGCGCCCAGGCGCTTGACTGCGTAGGTCCTGGCGGCAACGGCCTGGGCTTTAAGAGCTTCCACAGGAAATTCGGCAGGCATCTCCGCCGCCACTACACCGACCAGGTAATCTTCCAGCTGCATCGGCTGGACTCTATTCTCCTGGTGCAGGTACACCCGCACAATTGTTACGCCGGGGAAAAACCGGGCGGGGATCTCCCTGTTGAACAAATAAGGGAGACTTAAAATTACAGCGACAGTCATCAGCATGATGCCGGTTACAAACCTACGCATACAGGTACTTCCTTTAGATTGGATTTTTATATATTATAGTTTCAGTGCCAGGTAAATATTACCTTTAAATATGTAAAAACCTCCTTTTCCCCAGCGCGCAACCCCAAAACGGGAAGATCTTTTGCGTCTGCTTATCGGAGGTTTTCTGTCGTATTGTTATCTGAAGTCGGCGTGCAATTTTGAGCTAACAGGTTTTTTTCCTGATGTCGGCTCCAAGCCCCCTTAGTTTTTCCACGATCCGGTCATAGCCCCTGTCTATATGGTGGACATTGCCAATCTCAGTATCCCCTTCTGCGGCCAGGCCCGCCAGTATGAGGGCTGCGCCCGCACGGAGGTCGGTTGCCTTGACAGGCGCTCCTGCAAGGCGCCGCACTCCCTGGACAACCGCCGTCCTGCCTTCGATTTTTATTTTTGAACCAAGCCTTTTCAGCTCGTTGGCGTGCATAAAGCGGTTTTCAAAAACAGTTTCGGTGACTACGCTTGTCCCTTTGGCTATTGTAAGCACCGCCATCAACTGGGCCTGCATATCGGTGGGGAAGCCGGGGTAAGGCATGGTTTTGATATCAACGGCGCGGAGCTCACCGCCACCGCAAACCCGGATGCTTTCCTCATGTTCCTCGACGCGCACCCCGGCCTCCTGAAGCTTGGCGGTAACCGGCTTGAGGTGGTCGCAGATTACGTTGTTAACCATTACGTCACCACCTGTAATGGCGGCGGCGGTCAAAAATGTCCCTGCCTCGATCCGGTCGGGGATCACCGTATGTTCTGCCCCGCTCAGGCGCGGGACTCCTTCAACCCGGATCACCTTCGTCCCGGCGCCTTTGACCCGCGCCCCCATGGCATTTAAGAAATTTGCCAGGTCCACTATTTCCGGCTCCTCGGCGGCGTTTTCAATGATGCTGCTGCCTCTGGCGAGGCTGGTAGCCATCATTAGGTTTTCCGTAGCGCCAACGCTGGGGAAGTCAAGGTAAATGCGGTTTCCGGTCAGGCCATTGGCCTCAGCCTCGATGCAGCCGTGTCCGTAGATCACTTTCGCCCCGAGGGCCTTAAAGCCTTTAAGGTGCAGGTCAATAGGCCTGGTTCCAATAGCACAGCCTCCGGGCAGAGGCATTACCGCCCTCCCGGTACGGGCCAGGAGAGGCCCCATAACCAGGAAGGAAGCTCTCATCAGACGAACAAACTCGTAGGGCGCCTCGTATTCTTTTACGTCCGGCACGGAAACGGTAATCGCCCGGTCACCCCTGGACACTTTGGCCCCAAGCCTTTCGATAACGCTGCAGATCGTGGTTACATCGGCAAGATCGGGGATATCGAGCAAGTTACAGGCGCCGTCCGAGAGAAGGGAAGCCGCTATAATGGGTAGAACGGCGTTTTTGGCGCCGCTCACCCTGACAGAGCCTTTTAGACTTTTCCCACCTCTCAATATCAGCTTTTCCACTTGGACCCTCCACTAATACTCTGTAAATATGACCGGAGATGCGACATAAACATAGGTGGCGTTTTCGACCGGATTGCTGCGCAGAGCGACATTCAGATTGACCTCTTTCCTCGCGTACCGGATGTCCCCTGAAAGACGCGGGCTGAAGCCGGTCAGGCTAACGAGGTTGTCCTTGATGGTTTTCTCGAGTATTGAGGCGCCTGCCGCAGACATGACCTTCTCTGCCCCCGCTAAAAGCTCTTCTCCGTTCAGCTGGCCTTCGATTCTACCGGAGCAGGTCAGGGCCACATGGCTTTCCCCGCCGTAGGCTCTGAACGCCTCTTCGATTTTAGACCTGTAATAATGGGCATTTCCGTTTTCCACCCCATCCAGGCTGACGATAAGGTGAGTGACCTTCTCCCCTTTCTGGAGTTCCATGGTCTGTACTAACACGGAAACATAAGACCCGTTTTCTGTCCGTCCTTCTAATCTGGCGCCACGGGCATACGGGTTCTGCCAGCTTTCCACGCTGCCGCCCTGCTCAACAAACTTCAGCCGGGCGGCGGCGGGAAGCACCAGCGCTTCCGGATCGGCCTCAAGGTAAGGAGTTTGTTCTACGTTAACCCAGGCGGTTATATTTTTTGATTGAAACTCAGCACCCGAGGACTCGATTAGTTTAAGCAGCGCGGCGTCATTCCTGTATGCTCCGATCATATCGATGGAAAAAGGCGCCGCTAATATGCAAAAACTCATGGTTATTAGCAGGCCTGACAGAACCAGTATGGTATTTTTTCTGAGTTTGAGTTCACTGACTATATTCTTCATGAGCATGGACTCCCCATCATAGAAAAGTCTATTCTGCTCATATTGTTACCAATATTTTCTTTTGAAATACCGTCCAAGGGTTCAAGACAAAAAAATAACCGGACTTGTTAGCCCGGTAAATATATAAAGCCATGTTTTTACCATTCATCTTTACCTATTCTTCATTTTTTGCCTATTTGTCATTGGCCGCCTTAAGACGCATCAGCGCACGCTTCAAGGCCATTTCCGCCCGTAATGTGTCAAGGTCGGGGACCTTTGAGGCAAGCCTGTCTTCGGCTCTCTTCTTAGCTGCCTCCGCCCGTTCTACATTTATTTCATCGGGTCGCTCGGCAGCAGTGGCTAGAACTGTGACCCTGCTGTTACGGACTTCCATAAACCCGCCGCTAACCACAACCTTAAACTTCTTGCCTTCCTGCTCAATTCTCATGATGCCCACGTTAAGGGATGTGATAAGCGGAGCGTGACTGGGGAGTATCCCCAATTCTCCTTCGGCGCCGGGCGCCACCAGAAAATCCACATCCTCGCTGAATACTTTCCTCTGAGGAGTTACGATTTCGAGTCGTTGGCCTTTTCCCGACATATTGCGCACTCCCCTCTATTATCCGAGTAATTTCTTGCCTTTTTCCACTGCCTCTTCTATACCGCCAACCATGTAAAAAGCGTCTTCCGGCAGGTCATCGTGCTTGCCGTCCAGGATTTCCTGGAAGCTGCGGACGGTTTCCTTCAGGGAGACAAACTTACCAGGCATATTGGTAAAAGTTTCCGCCACGTGGAAGGGCTGCGACAGGAACTTCTGCAGCTTCCGGGCGCGCGCCACCGTGAGTTTATCTTCGTCGGAAAGTTCTTCCATACCAAGGATGGCAATGATGTCTTGCAGTTCCTTGTAACGCTGAAGAACCTTCTGAACGCCACGGGCTACCATGTAGTGATCGTTTCCTACAATCTGCGGGTCAAGAATCCTGGAAGTGGAATCAAGCGGGTCCACCGCCGGGTAAATACCCAGCTCGGAAATCTGCCGGGACAAAACGACAGTGCCGTCCAGGTGGGCAAACGTAGTTGCCGGGGCCGGGTCGGTCAGGTCGTCGGCAGGCACGTAGACGGCCTGCATTGAGGTAACCGAACCTTTATTGGTAGAAGTGATTCGCTCCTGCATCTGGCCCATTTCAGTAGCCAGGGTAGGCTGATAACCAACCGCGGAGGGCATGCGGCCCAGCAGCGCGGAAACCTCGGAGCCAGCCTGGGTGAATCGGAAGATGTTATCAATGAACAATAATGTGTCGGCGCCCTCTTCATCACGGAAGTACTCCGCCAGGCACAGGCCTGTCAGGGCCACCCGCAGGCGGGCTCCCGGCGGCTCGTTCATCTGGCCGAACACCATGGTCATTTTTTCCAGAACGCCTGACTCGGTCATTTCACGTAAAAGGTCATTGCCTTCACGTGTACGCTCGCCTACACCCGCAAACACCGAAATGCCGCCGTGGTGCGTGGCGATGTTGTTGATTAACTCCTGAATAACAACTGTCTTGCCCACTCCGGCGCCGCCGAACAGGCCGATCTTGCCGCCCTTAAGGAAGGGAATCAGCAGGTCAATAACCTTGATGCCGGTTTCCAGCTGTCCTGTCTTGGTTGACTGGTCCACCAACTGGGGGGGAAGCCGGTGAATAGGATAGCGCATATCGCTGACAATGGGTCCTTTACCGTCAATGGGCTCACCCAGGACATCAACAAGCCTGCCCAGGGTTGTCTTGCCAACCGGAGCTGAAATAGGAGCGCCGGTGTCCACCGCTTCCATGCCCCTGACCAAACCATCAGTCGCGGTCATGGCCACACTGCGTATTGTATTGTTACCCAGGTGCTGGGCCACTTCCAGAGTCAGGTCAAACTTGCGGCCAAACATATCTTCCTTGTCGCTCGTAATTTTCAGAGCGTTATAGATTTCAGGTACCTGGCCGGGTGGAAAACGGATATCCACCACGACGCCGATAACCTGTACTACATGACCAACGTTCATTCGCTTCGCTTACCTCCTTCGCTTCAACTTAAAGTTGCAAAACGACTTCACAGGATTTGCAAAAAACCGTTTTTACAGGATTTACAGGATTTTAAGGATTTACAGAATTTAAAATATAATTTTATGTTAAGGATTATTTATCCAATTTTTAATCCTTTAATCTTATTAATCTCGTTAATCCTGTGATAATTACTTTTTTACTCCAGAGCCGCCGCTCCGCTGCAAATCTCAGAAATTTCCTTGGTGATCACAGCTTGACGGGCCCGGTTCATGACCAGCGTTAGTTTGTCAATCATTTCCGATGCATTCTTGGTCGCATTGTCCATAGCCGTCATCTGAGCGCTGTAGAAACCGGCTTTCGTCTCTAAAAGACCCTGGTAAATGGCGTTCTCAATATATTTCGGCAGCAGTTCAGCCATCACTGCTTCTGCGGAAGGCTCAAAAACATAGTCAACTTTCTTGGTCTCGTCTTCCCCTTCTTCAGCGGGTGGTTCAGCCGGCAATAGCTTGACCATAATAGGTTTCTGCACCAGCACGTTTATGAACTGGCTGTAAATCAGGTAAACCACGTCATATTCTTCATTAGAATACTTCTCAACAACAAAGGAGCCAATATCCCTGGCCGAAGCGTACTTAACATCATCACCCAGCCCGATGTACTCCTTGGTGATCTTATAGCCGCGGCGCTTGAAAAAATCGCGGCTTTTGCGTCCTATGGTGATAAGACTGGCATCTGTCGCACCCTTTAATTCCTGGGCTGCCCGCCTGATTATATTGCCGTTGAAGCCACCGCAAAGTCCCCGGTCAGCCGACATCACAATAAAAGCCACTTTTTTAGGCTCGCGCACGGCCAGCAGAGGGTGGTTAATCCCGCCGGAGGCCACAGCTACACGACCCAGCACACCCTTAATCCGCTTGGAATAGGGTCGGGCTGATATTACCGCTTCCTGCGCTTTGCGCATTTTTGCCGCCGAGACGGCTTTCATGGCCTTGGTGATTTGTTGAGTACCTTTAATACTCTTGATCCGGCGCCGGAGATCTCGTAGGTTTGCCATTTAATATTTCACCACCTTAAAAGTGGAGTCATTTTTGGGAATCTAACTAAGGGCATTTTCACAAGATTTACATGATTTTCAGGATTTACAGGATTTATTTAATATTTAATTAAAATTATTTTCAAATCCTGTTAATCATGTGTTTTGTCCTTTTGTTAACCTACAGTCCGCGAGCGGTTTTAAAGCCCGCTTTGAACTCCTCGATAGCTGCGAGCAGTTCTTTTTCAATTGTCTTCAACTCGCCGGTTGCACGAATGGCTTCGCCGATGTTTGGCTTGTTCGCCTTCATAAACTTCAAAAAATCTGCTTCAAAAGGCTGAACAGCTTCTACCGGTAGATCGTCCAGGTAACCTTTGGCGGCTGCAAAAATGCTCATGATCTGGTCTTCTACCGCCATGGGCACATACTGGCCCTGCTTTAAAAGTTCCACCATGCGCTCACCGCGGGTCAGCTTGGCCTGGGTCGTTTTGTCCAGGTCGGAGCCGAACTGGGCAAAAGCAGCCAGTTCACGGTACTGGGCGAGGTCGAGGCGCAGGCTGCCGGCAATCGATTTCATGGCCTTGACCTGGGCTGCGCCACCGACCCGGGATACTGAAATACCCACGTTAACCGCAGGGCGTACGCCGGCGTAGAACAGGTCGGGCTCCAGGAAAATCTGACCGTCTGTGATGGAAATCACGTTTGTCGGGATATAAGCTGAAACGTCACCGGCCTGGGTCTCAATAATGGGCAGGGCGGTCATGGAACCGGCGCCCAGGTCATCCGAGAGCTTGCAGGCACGCTCCAGTAACCGGCTGTGCAGGTTGAACACGTCGCCCGGATAAGCTTCACGCCCGGGCGGCCGGCGCAGAAGCAGGGAAAGTTCACGGTAAGCAGATGCCTGTTTGGAAAGGTCATCGTAAATAATCAGCACGTGTTTGCCCTGGGCCATGAATTCCTCACCCATGGCGGCTCCCGCAAAGGGAGCGATATAGAGCAGGGGGGCCGGGTCGGCTGCGGTAGAGGACACGATGATGGTATAATCCATCGCGCCGGTATCAGTCAACCGCTGCAGCACGTTGGCCACTGTGGACTGCTTCTGGCCTACGGCAACGTAAATGCAGATGACGTCTCCGCCCTTCTGGTTGATGATCGCGTCAACCGCGATAGCGGTCTTGCCGGTCTGGCGGTCGCCAAGGATGAGTTCCCTCTGCCCCCGGCCGATAGGAATCATGGAGTCGATAGCCTTGAGCCCTGTCTGCAGGGGCTGGTGCACCCCCTTGCGGAAGATAACGCCGGGGGCGATTTTTTCAACCGGGAGGAATTTATCACTCTTAATAGGTCCTTTGCCATCCAGCGGCTGGCCCAGAGGGTTGACCACGCGCCCGATCAGGGCGTCTCCCACGGGCACAGACACGATCCGGCCGGTGCGCTTGACGGTGTCACCTTCCTTGATGTGCCTGTATGGTCCAAGAATAACGCAACCGATGTTGTCCTCTTCCAGGTTAAGAGCCATCCCGAAAACGCCACCCGGGAATTCAAGCAGCTCCATGGACATACAGTCAGTTAAACCGTAAACACGGGCGATACCGTCACCGACCTGGATAACGGTACCGACGTCGGTCATCTCAATCTGGGCCTGGTATTTATCAATCTGCTGCCGGATAATCGAGCTGATTTCTTCAGGTCGCAAATTCATCTACTGGTTCACCCCTATCTAGTTAGCTTATTGCCTTAAGGGCCTCTTTCAGGGAAGCCAATCTGGTCTTGATACTGCCGTCTATAATTTTATCACCCATACGCACCACAACCCCGCCAATCAGGGAAGGATCAATGGTGAAAGCGGTTTGCACTTTATTGCCGGTCAGCCTGGCCAGGATCCCGTTCAGTTCACCCTTTTCCTTATCGTTCAAATCTACCGCCGACGCAACCTGAGCCGCAACGATGTTCCGTCCGGCATTGGCCAAGGCCACAAACTCAGCTGCGATGTCGCTGAAATACGTCTCGCGGCGGCGGTCAACCAACAAGGCAAGAAAGTTACCAGTTACATCAGAGATACTTCCTTTAAATAACTGGCTTAGCAATTCTTTTTTAGCAGCAGGGGTAATCTGGGGATGGTAAAGCAGTTTTTGCAGGTCGATGTTTTCTTGCAGGATCTGATCGACTGCTATTAATTCCTCTTCCACTTTGTCCACCATGCTTATATCTTTTGGCGAGACCTTTTCAGTTGAGGCAATATCATACAACGCTGCTGCATAGCGCCCCGCTACAGGCCCCCTCATTGCAATTCCCCTGCCTCTTTAATAAAGTTTTCAATCATGCTGTGCTGAATTTCATCGTCCATTCTTCTATTAATAATCTTCCCGGCAACCAGTACAGAAAGGGAAGCAAGCTGTTCACGCAGCTCTGCAACGGCCCTCTGTTTCTCACGTTCAATTTCAGCAAGAGCAGAATCTTTCAACCTTGTGGCTTCGCCTTTTGCCTTTTCAACAATTTCGGCAGCTTGATCTTCACCTGTCTTGGCGGCTTTCTGAATGATCTCCTGAGCTTGTTCCCGGGCAAGCCGCATTTCAGCTTCGTAACCAGCCTTTAATTGTTCAGCTTCCTGCCTTTCCTTTTCTGCGGCGGAGATATTATTGGCGATATGCTCAGACCGGGCAGAAAGCACTTTCACCAAAGGTTTGTAAACTACCAGGCGCAAGAAAATTAATAAAATTACAAAATCAACTATCTGCGCTAGGATTGTTGCGTTAAACTCTAGCCCCATTGACTTAATTCCCTCCTTCCATCTCTTGTGGACAAAAGGAAGGCTTAGCGGTAAACAGCAGTCCGCAGTTTGCAATTGGAGTAAAGGAATTCGGCCTGTGCCGAATTCCTTTACGGGTTAGTTAGTTGCCATGCTACTGATAAAATCGGCTTAATAAAGATGAATAATGCATAATAATCAGTATCCTCCAACTACGGGAAATCAACTGCTGACTACAGTCCCGCTAGCCCTTTTTTGCCATAACACAGAATAACTCATTAGTGACCAACTTGACCAAAGAGCATGAAGGCAATAACGACCGCAATGATGGGGAGAGCTTCGATCAGACCTACGGAGATGAACATCAGGGTCATAATGTTACCCCTTGCCTCCGGCTGACGAGCAATACCACTGACCGCCGCTCCAGTGACCATACCGTCACCTATGCCAGCGCCCAGAGCGGCAAGACCCACCGCTAAAGCTGCACCTAGGGCAGCACCGGCTCCTACTTCCATTTATTTCCCCTCCTTTCCAAAGTAAAATTTAATATAACATTTTATTCAATTGATGGAACACGAAACATCTTAGATTAAACCTTCCAATCACCTGAAACCTTTTTTAAGTACACCAGTTAAGCTAGTGATGGTCGGCTACCGCCTGCCCGACATAAGCTATACTGAGCATAGTAAAGATAAAAGCCTGGATAAAACCGACAAAGATACTGAAAGCCAGCCATATTACAGAAGCAACAAATCCACCTAGAACGTGCGTCCATCCTCCCAACAGACCCAACAGCACGGCGATTAAAACTTCTCCGCCGTAAATGTTTCCGTAAAGACGGAAGGTCAGCGTAATTGGTTTAGCAAAGTCTTCAATGATGACAATTGGGAGAAAAAACACGAAGGGCTGGATGTAGTGCTTGAAGTAACTCAAGCCTTTATACCTGATCCCGTAAACGTATATGATTATGAAGGTGCAAAGGGCAAGGCCCAAGGTTGTGTTATAGTCGGCTGTCGGTGAAGTGAGAGTGGGAACCAGACCAATCAGGTTGGCAAACAGGATAAAGATAAAGTACGTCACCACGATACTGATTAAACTGTATCCCTTTTTTGGATCCATATTATCATTTACCAGGCCTCTAATGAATTCAAAAATTGCTTCAAAAATATTCTGTGCGCCCTTAGGCCTGTTCAGGCTCATACTCCTGGTGGCACACACGGCAAACAGCGCTACCAGAACCATGGTAATCCAGGTCATAATTAAGGTTTTGGGATTAAACTGTAAAACCGTGTTACCGACGATCAATTCCCAGGACCCGTTGGCTGGCCAGCCCCAAAAATTTAGTTGTTGTTCTGCTTCGTGTAAGCTCAGCATTTTCTTTTCTTACCCCCTTTCTTATTAAAGTTTCTTATTTAAAGGTTAGACCTTTCAGTTTTGCGGGCGGACAAGCCCATCACTAAACAAACAGCACATGCTGTAAAAATAACAGGTACTACAAAAAGCCCTGCAGCGGCGGCATACAAATTAATCCATCCGTTCCTGGCAACAAAAAATAAAACTGCGAAAACGATGGACAGGCGCATGGCAAACCCGGCTTTCATCCGGGAATTGGCCTGTGGCGCCATCAAGTGGACGATTGAGCGCAACCTTTTGCCCAGAAAAAAAGCATTCCACATACCCACCGCAGTTCCGATCACAAAACCCCACAAAACAGGGTCCTGCAACCGGAAAAAAAGGGCAAGACAAAGGAATGCTAAGATAAAGCCGGATATTTTTAATGTCCTGGCTAACTGGCCATCAAAATCCCAATCGCGCACGTACCCCTACTCCCTCTCAAAAAACCCCTGCAACGTCTTTAAAACACCCAAAACTCCAACAGCAAGCCCTACCAGCACACCTGCCAGCAGGAACCATGGCCCAGTCCCTAACAACCCGTCCAGATACCTGCCCCCGTAATACCCCAACACTACTGTAATGGCTAATTCCGCACCAATGGTCGTAGTAACGGCAAGTGCCTGGAAGGCGCCGATCTGTTTTTGGTTCTTTCTATCTTTTTCTTCATTACCGGGCATTCTAAGGCGTCCTTATCTCTCTAACAACCCACTCATAACAAAACATTTTCTTTTTTCTTTTTTATTGGGACAATGCATCAGAATATTTTAATCCTGATTTCTTATTTTCTACAAAAATAAAGTTATTCCTCCACCATATTAAGAAATTTTAAAAGGAAATAAAATATTTTAGTTATCGTGTGTTACAAGTGGTGTAAATTCGAACGGTCTGTCATTAGATAAATTAAACCTGAACCGGATGGCCTGCACAATCCTTTTCGATGCGTGCCCGTCTCCGTATGGGTTAACAGCATTGGCCATTTTACCGTATCTGAGCTGATCGTCTAAAAGCCTCCTGGTTTCCAGGGCAACTGCCTCTGTGCCGGTTCCAACCAGCTTGACCGTGCCGGCATCCACCGCCTCGGGGCGCTCGGTGGTGTTACGCAGCACAAGAACAGGCTTGCCGAGGGATGGAGCCTCCTCCTGAAGTCCGCCCGAGTCGCTCAGGACCAGGAAACTGCGGCTGATAAGGTTTACAAATGGCTGGTAGTCCATGGGCTCAATCAGGCGCACTCTGTCCAACCCCCCCAGTTCTTCAGCCACGACGCTGCGCACGGCCGGGTTTTTATGGACCGGAAAAACAACTTCCACATCGTGATAGTCTTCCACAACTTCCCGGATAGCTCTGTATATGCCCCGCATGGGCTCGCCCAGGTTTTCCCTGCGATGAGTCGTAACCAGAAGGACCCTGTTCCTGTCATAATCAATATTATTTAAAATGGGGTCTTCAAAACGAAACCCCGGACGTACCGTGGCTATAAGAGCATCTATGACGGTATTGCCTGTCACAAAAATCTTGTCGGCCGCAACCCCTTCCGCCAAAAGGTTTTTCTTTGCGGCAGCAGTGGGCGCATAATTAAAATCCGCCAGGACACCGGTCAGGTGGCGGTTGATTTCTTCAGGAAAAGGAGAAAACTTGTCGTGCGTTCTCAGGCCCGCCTCCACATGGCCCACCGGGATCTGCAGATAAAATGCAGCCAGAGCGGCCACAAAGGTGGTGGTGGTATCACCATGAACCAGCACCAGGTCAGGCGACTCACTATGAAAGACCTGCTGCAGGCCATGAAGGGCCCGCCCGGTGATGTCAAACAGGTTCTGTCCCTGCCGCATGATGTCAAGATCGTGGGCGGGAGTAATCCCGAACAAATCAAGAACCTGATCCAGCATTTCCCTGTGCTGGGCCGTAACCGCAACCCGGCAGTCGATCTCCGGCCTGTATTTTTCCAGCTCTTTCACCAAAGGCGCCATTTTGATGGCCTCTGGCCTGGTACCGAAAACAGCCAATACTTTCAACAAACAGACATCTCCTCTTGTTGAACCACACAGTTTTATGTATATGGAGACAACATGTAAAACTTGTCAATCTTGGCAAATTTGCAAATATTTAAATTTTCAGATAACCTTTCCTAAGAAGATAGTTTTCATTTTTTCACAGGATTTACAGGATTA
>DFAP01000108.1:20336-21122 GCA_002365855.1 Pelotomaculum sp. UBA3103
AGGATTTACAGGATTAATTATTTACTTTGATAGGTTTTTTCTAAATTTCCGTTTTACTTGTACGGAAGAACCAAAATTTATTATTAAACCAGTATTTAAACCAGTAGCTGTAAGATAATTAACAAGCTCCAGATATGCCCCTATTAAATCTTGTTAATCTTGATGAATCCTGTTAATCCTGTGATATTCTATTTAATCCTTAGTTTCGTAGTGAACCAGCTTTACCCCGGCCTCATCAAACATTCCACGGGCGAGAGGGTCAGGATAGTCACCTTGAAAAACGATTTTTTTGATCCCCGCGTTAATTAATATTTTGGCACACAGGATGCAGGGCTGGTGGGTAACGTAAAAAACCGCGCCCTGGATTGCGATACCGTAAACGGCTGCCTGGACCAGGGCGTTTTGCTCAGCGTGCAGCCCCCGGCAGAGCTCGTGCCGCTGGCCTGAGGGAATACCTTCTTGATCCCGCAGGCATCCTACTTCCAGGCAATGCTTTAACCCCGCCGGAGCGCCATTATATCCACTGGCTAAAATTCGTTTGTCTTTAACTATTATCGCCCCGACCCGTCTTCGCAGGCAGGTAGACCGGCTGGCTACTACAGACGTAATATCCATAAAATACTTGTCCCAACCGGGGCGTTGGGTCGTGGGTCGTGGGTCGTGAGATGTGGAACACTGGGACGTGGGTCGTGGGTCGTGGGTCGTGAGATTTTGGGGCATTCCATCCCGGTCAACTAAACTATGATTGTTTTCTTCGATATTGATATTGTTTTGATCGCTGGTTTG
>DFAP01000102.1 GCA_002365855.1 Pelotomaculum sp. UBA3103
TAATTAGTTACATAAAATTTGATATCTAGGAACAATGATGTTTCTATCTCTGGAAACTGAGTAGTTTCTCTGGGGTAAAGATGCCTCGTGCCAGTCGTTTATATGATGTCTGGTATGAGGCTTTTTGTTTTTTTACGGAAAGGAGGTTATTTTCCGGTAAAAATTTTAGTTAAAGTAAATAAAAATGAGGAGGTAAATGTAAATGAAAACCGCACAGGATGTCCTGGCTTTTGCAAAGGACAAGGACGTTAAAATGGTCGACCTGAAATTCATCGATCTGCCAGGTATCTGGCAGCATTTCACGGTTCCCCTGGCAGAGCTTGACGAGAACGCCTTTGTCGAAGGTTTTGGCTTTGACGGTTCCAGCATCCGTGGGTTCAGGGTTATTAACGAAAGCGACATGGTTCTTATCCCCGATCCGGAGACGGTCGTAATAGACCCGTTTAACAAAGTCACTACCATGAGTTTAATCTGTAATGTTTTCGACCCCGTAACCGGAGAGAGATATAACCGTGACCCCCGCGGTATTGCTCAAAAAGCGGAGGAATATCTGAAAACTACCGGAATCGCCGACGAAAGCTTCTGGGGGCCTGAAGCCGAATTCTTTGTTTTTGACGATATCAGGTTTGATCAGAACCAGCATTCAGGCTACTACTATGTTGATTCGATTGAGGGTACCTGGAATACGGGACGTGATGAAGGCCCCAACCTGGGATACAAGCCGCGTTACAAAGAAGGCTATTTCCCTGTCCCGCCTACAGATTCGATGCAGGACCTGCGTAATGAAATGGTGATGACCATGCTGGAGGCAGGCCTGCCGATTGAATGTCAACATCATGAAGTCGCGACCGCCGGTCAGGCGGAAATTGACATAAAATATGGTCCACTCACCCGTATGGCCGACCAGTTAATGATGTTTAAATATATCGTTAAGAACGTGGCCTACAGGAACAACAGGACGGCTACATTTATGCCAAAGCCGCTTTTTCAGGACAACGGTACAGGCATGCATGTTCACCAGAGCTTGTGGAAAGACGGCAGGCCAATCTTTTTTGACAGCGACGGATATGCCAAGCTCAGCGGAACAGCGCTTTATTACATTGGCGGCCTGTTAAAGCACGCTCAAGCGCTGACCGCTCTTACCAGCCCAACTACAAACTCATACAAGCGCCTTGTGCCAGGGTACGAGGCTCCGGTCAACCTGGTTTATTCCCAGAGGAACAGGAGTGCGGCGGTTCGTATACCCATGTATTCCAGCAACCCCAAGACCAAGCGCATAGAATTCCGGCCGCCCGACCCGTCCTGCAACCCGTACCTGGCCTTTGCCGCAATGCTTCTGGCCGGTATTGACGGGATAAAAAATAAGATTCATCCTGGAGCTCCGCTTGACAAGGATATTTTTGAATTGCCCCCCGAAGAGGCTAGAGAAATTCGCTCGGTCCCGGCCTCGCTGGACCAGGCGCTTAAGGCACTGGAAAATGATTATGAGTTCCTGCTGCAGGGTGGAGTGTTTGACAAGGACCTGATCGACACCTGGATTGAATATAAAACCACCAGGGAAGTAGATGCCATCAGGCTTCGGCCCCACCCGTACGAATTTATGCTGTACTATGACATTTAAACCGGGCCGAAGGACTGAAAATTTTGAGGCCTCTCGTTCATAAAGAACTTGGGGCCTTGAGTTTCAACAGCTGGGAGGAGTAACCTTGCTGAAGGTGGATAAGGCTTTTCAAAATTTTGCAGCTGGACTTGTGCCGCCCCGGGAAAGTCTCAATGCCGCAATAGAAAAAAGCGAACAGGTCAGCAAGTGGGCGAAACAAAAACTGAAACTGACAGGGACTTTTTATGGCGGCTCCTATCGCAGGGGAACAGCCATGCCGCTGGATAGCCTGAGGTTACACCTGCTGCTGAGTCAGAAATATTATTATGATTTTAATGAAAATTCCACAAAATTGCTAAGCTACATAAGAAAAAGGATAGCTGAAGACTACAGTGATCCCGTGATAGGTGAAGGCGGGACAGTAGTCAGGTTGAAATCTGCAGATGCGGTTGACCTTGACCTGGTGCTTTCGATAAAACTTACGCGGGGAGGATACCTCGTTCCGAACGGACATGGGGGCTGGTATAAAACCAACCCCAGCAAAGAAGAGAAACTTTTCAGGAATAAAGAGGATGCGTCTTCCGGAAGGTTTCTGGCACTGGCAAAATTAATTAAGGCCTGGAATCTTTACACTGACTCACCATTCAACTCATACTATCTTGAACTGGTGGTTTACTACAGGGTTAATGACTTTGTAAAGCTATACTCAGATTTGGTTTTTTCCGTGTATTCCAGTATGAGCCTTTTTTTACCGGAGTTTTTAAACTGCCCGGCGGTGGGGGAGATCGTATCGTCAGGCACCCAGGTAGAGGCAAGGCACAAGCATGTGGAAAAAGCCTATAACCTGGCCAAACAAGCTAATGGTGAAAAAAACAGCGAAAATGCGATTTTACTTTGGGGATCCCTTTTTGGCGAGAATTTTGGCCGGAGTCAGTTTTAGATAACCCCTTTGAAATGAATTAATGCTAAACTACCTGACCGGTAGTTTTATTTTTTGTATTCATATAATTTTACTGAAGTCTAAGCGAAGTCAATCTCAACGGGTGTCTGCAATATCATTTCCTTAAGGAGGAAAAAACAGGTACAGGGAAGAAATATATTAAGACTATCCTTTTCGACCTGATCATGCAGGTGGCCTCGCTGATATGGAGTATTATGCCGCCATCCATTTCGGTAAAGCACGGCTGGAATACCATTCAAGCGTGCTTTATACCAGCGGCGTTTAAGCATATCATAAAATGGGAATTATTAAATAGAAATCCACTTTCAGGCCGTACGCTCAGTAATAAGTTTTTTCATAATAAAGACAGGCCGCGCTGTACTTTGGTTACTATTTAGATGGGAGAATTCCATGGAGCTTGCGAAACGCCTGGCAGCTGCGGCGGTATATATTCCAAAAGGCAGTATTGCAGCCGATATAGGGACAGACCACGCTTACTTGCCTATTTATCTGATAGAAAAAGGTATATGCTCACGGGTAATAGCAACTGAATTAAATTCTGGTCCGTTTGAGTCTGCAAAAAACAGGTTGAAGGACTTCCGCTTTAGTGACAAGATTGACTTAAGGCTCGGGTCCGGACTGAAAGCTTTGAGGCCGGGAGAGGCTGATGTTCTTGTTCTGGCCGGTATGGGCGGCAATACTATCAGAGAGATACTGGCTGAGGAGCCGGATATATTGAAAACGGTAGGAAGACTTGTTTTGCAGCCGATGGCTGATCCAGGCGATTTAAGGGCCTGGCTTGCTGCCAACGGTTGGATGATTATTGATGAAAAGCTGGTCCAAGAAGACGGCAGGATTTACGTTGTTGTAGCCGCAGACCCCGGTCATGAAAAAATAAAAGACCCGGTTTTACTGGAGTTGGGGCCCCGGCTTCTTGAAAAAAAGGATCCGCTTATGAAAGTATATATTGAAAAAATAACCGACCGCTATGAGAGGGTCCTGACTAGCCTGTCCGGTTCAAATAGTGACGGGGCAAACTTGAAGGCCTGTGAGCTGAAAACAAAGCTTGATCGAATAAGGGAGGTGACAGGATGGCTGTAAGATGCAGAGAAATCTTTAACATAATAGAGAAATTGGCCCCCTGTCACCTGGCGGAAAAGTGGGACAACACAGGTCTCCAGGCAGGTAATCCCGGTCAGGTAATTGATAAGGCGCTTATCACACTGGATGTGAATATCCATGTTGCCAGGGAGGCCAGAGATATAGGCGCAGGTTTAATTCTCAGTCACCATCCGATGCTGATGGCACCCGTCAAGTCGGTCAGCATGGACACACCAGGCGGTGAATTGCTCGCTTTTATCATTCGTAACGACATAACAGTATATGCGGCCCATACAAACCTTGACGCCGCGACTGGAGGGGTTAGCGACGCACTGGCCCGGAAGCTGGATTTAAGCGAACTGACTGTACTGCAGCCATCCCAGTCGCGTTACCTGAAACTGGCTGTTTTTGTACCTGTTGGTCACGATGAAAAAGTTCGCAGCAGTATGGCAGAAGCTGGCGCCGGCTGGATAGGCAATTACAGCAGCTGTTTCTTTTTTACGCGGGGTACCGGTACGTTCAAACCAGCGCCCGGAACAAGGCCTTTCATTGGCAAGACAGGTGAATTGGAGCAGGTTGAAGAAGTAAAAGTTGAAACTATTGTACCTGCTTACCGCTTAGATGCGGTGCTTGAGGCCATGCAGAAAGCTCATCCATACGAGGAAGTGGCGTATGATTTATACCAGCTCGAAAATATTTGCACTTCCAGTGGATTGGGAAGGGTCGGGATATTACCGGAACCCCTGCCTTTGCAGCGCTTTGCCGAAAAAGTCAAGGCTGCCCTTGGCCAGGATGCGGTGCGGTTTGGTGGCCCGCCTGATATCATGGTAAAAAGGGTAGCCGTATGCAGCGGCTCCGGTGCAGATTTTTGGCCCGCAGCCCTGCGGGCCGGTGCGGACACCCTGGTCACAGGAGACGTAAAATATCACACGGCTCAGGATATACTGGCGGCCGGTTTAAACTTTATCGATGCCGGTCATCATGGAACCGAAGCTGTTATTTTACCAGTGCTCAAAGATCACCTTGATGACTGGTGCGCTAAGGAAAAGAAAAATATAGTAGTTGTTTTATCGCAAATTAACACCAACCCGTTTACATATGTTTTAGGGTAGGAAGTACTTCTTCCTATCCTTATTAATTTTAAGGAGAGGTTATACAATGCTGGAATTGAAGCCGCTTTGGGAGATTCAGGTACTGGATGATCAAAAGAGGTCCCTGGAGCAGAAGTTAAGGGACGCGCAGATTTCCGTGGAATTAAGGACACTGAAAAGGGAAATAGAGAGTGGCCGGGCGGCTTTTAATAAGTTGAAAGAAGATTATGCCTCATTTAAAAAACAAATTAAGATGAAAGAAATGGATGCAGCCGCTGCAGCAGAACAGATTAGAGAGTTAAGTGAGAAGTTGTACAGCGGCGCTATTACTAATGTAAAAGAAATAGACTCCAGCAGTAAGAAGCTCGAAAGCTTAAAAGATAAAGTCAAGCGTACGGAGGATGAGATCCTGGCCATAATGGAGCAGAGGGAAGAACTCCGTGCGCGTCTTGAAGAGATGAGCAGTAAGCTTAACAATAAGGCGGAAAATTACAGGCAAAAGCATGGTTCATTTCTTGCCAACCAACAAAAAATAAGACAGCAGTTAGCCCAGCTTCCCCTGGCCCGGCAGAAACTGATGGATAAAGTTGACCCGGACCTCTGGAATAATTATATGTCAATGAAAAAAAGATTTAATGACCCTCTCGCCCGGGTTGAGAAGGGAACATGCATGGGCTGCCGGGTGGGCATTACCTTTAGCGAATTGCGGCTGTTGAAACACGGGGAAGGGATGGTGTTTTGCAGCCACTGCGGGAGGATGCTTTACTGGGAAAGGTGAAGGGTGATATAATTAATAAGGAAAAGTAATGGTGAGTAAATCAGGTGATCGCGGGCGCTTTTTTAAAGGCGCCTGAGGAAAGTCCGGGCTCCACAGGGCAGGGTGCTGGGTAATACCCAGTGGGGGCGACCCTAAGGAAAGTGCCACAGAAATGCAGACCGCCGCTTTGAGAGGTGAGAGGTTAGAAGTGTGATTTAAGAAGCAATTCGGCTAAGCCGAATTGCAACAAGTTCTCACATCCCACTTCCCACATCTCACTTCTCAAACGGTAAGGATGGAACGGTGCGGTAAGAGCGCACCAGCGGCCGGGCGACCGGCCGGCTAGGTAAACCCCACCTGGAGCAAGACCAAATAGGGGAACACCACGCGGCGGCCCGCCGCTAGTTCCCGGGTTAGGTCGCTAGAGGCGGCTGGTGACAGCCGTCCCAGATAGATGGTCACCCACGACAGAACCCGGCTTATGATTTACTCACCACATCCTATTATTCGCGGTTATGACTTACCGCGCTTGGTTATGGCTCAATGAGTTTGATTATGTCTCACTCACTGGGCCATGCTTTTATTTTCGCATCCCCTCGTTATTTAAATTACAACAGGGGGGCATTTTTTGGCAAAGGCGAAATAATTCTATCCCGGCCCAAAAAAGAATTATCAGGTCTGCCTGGGTAGCTGAATGTTAAATTAACGCAGCCTTTTGTTGTTATGGGATATGTTGGGTGAAAAAAAAGGATCTTAAGGTCTTAAATGAATTAAATCGTTTTTCAGCTGCTGAAACTCGTTAAAGGATATGAATCCTTCTTTGTGCATTTCGTATAATTTAATCATATCTTTATGAAAGCCGTCTTCGGCAGAATCACTGGCGGGGATACCGGCCTTTTTTTCGTTCGGGCAAGCGGGGTCGTGGTGAATACCTGTATCAACATCATCTAGATAATACAAAATGTGTGCAGCTTTATCTAACCCTTTTTCTTCAGCTTTTAAATAGGGCATTTGACTTTCAATTTTTGCATGGCCAAGATAGATCTGAACCGTCTTGGGATTGCAACCATCAGTATTTCCTATTTCAGTTGCGACTGTGGCCCGTGCGTCACGCGAATTATAACAAATGCCGAGGTCGGGGGCTTTAAGAACATCGCCTACGATTTTTTTCATCTGGCTGCCGCTCATCGGTTCCCCTTCCCGGGAGCGGAATACATATTTAATTCCCCCACCTTCTTTTTTGTATTCCATCAGTTTTTTCATCAAATCACCGGTAATTTTCGGTTTGGGAACCGAGCCTCTCTTTAAAACTGGGAAAAAAATAATATTGTTGCCGGGGTCTATTTGTGGCCACTGCAGCAGCCTGATCTGTTCAGGCCGTGGCCCGCAGGCTGTAAGCAGTTCAAATATTAAGAATTCTTTCAGGCCTTTATTCAGGGCTCTTTTTTGAAGCTCTTTCCGGTCCTTTCTGCTGATAATTCTGGATTCCTTTTGAGTCATCCTTTTTGCCCGAGGCATTGTAAGCTGCCTGGTGGGATCGCTTTGTATTTTTCTGCAATCGTCGCCGGACAGGTAGCTGAAAACAGATTTTAGTGAAAACACCATTCTGCCCTTGGACTGGGGCGCAGGGTCGTAATTTGTTTCAAAATGTATCTTAAATTTTCTGATTAAATCTACGGTCACATTGCATAACAGCGGCTCAATATTACAGGATATCATGTATTCCTTTAGCTTCCTTAAATCCCCCCGGTAGGCACTTACGGTCTTTTCCGAGCCGCTCTTATCTGCTACGTGGTGCAGAGCCCAGATCATCAGTCCGTCGTCGATGGTGAGAAGATCATCGGGCTTATCCACCATATATTCCATTAGACTGTTTAAGATGTCGTTGCTTTCTTTCTTTTTACCTATTTTTACTCTCCTAATAATAAAGAGTCCCAATAAGCGGGCTTTTTAAAGGTATCAGCACAAAGGAGTCCCATTGAATGCAACATACTAGTATGGTTCTTCAAGTGTTGCATTCGAAAAAATTAAGGCACCCCGTAAGGAGTGCCTGTAAGAAGTTTTATTTTGTCTTATTAATAATAATTTTTTTTTCATTTTAATTCTCCACTTAACCTCAATAGATAAAATCCTTATAGTATTTCAATAGTTCTTCAGGTAATTTTTTCTCCAATTCCTCAGAATCAAAAGGATAATTTAGATCCGGATGGTTTCTATCAAGCCAACACCTTTTCAATATAAAATTCACAACGAGAGCAAAGGTGCTAAAGTTAAATTCTATTCCTACAGCCCTAGAAGCACTTCGTAATACTCTGTGTGCTTGAGACCTTGATATAGCTTCTCCACCTTTCCTGGAGGGAAATAATGGTTGATTATAATTGAAATTATCTTTCAAAAATAGTTGATAGTATTTTCTTATAAAAGCTTTTGCTGGTTTACTTAAAGTAAGAGTTAAATAATCATTCCTGTGCTTAACTTTTATTGTTTCCCTGGGATATCCGTTTTCATCCAGGACATCCGATATATTTAAATTTATTAAGTGTGTAGGTCTAAGACCAGAATAGAGTCCAAATGAGAACAAACAAAAATCTCTAGGATTTTGTTTTAGAAGGCGTCTTTTCATAGAAGCAATTTGACTGTTACTAAGTTCCATTTTCCTCACACCAATAAATCTTAACATTAGTATAGTCATTTATTGGGTGGTCATACATTCCATAATGGGTAGAGCCCTTCGATAGTGCCCTATTCCCTTTTTCGGGG
The DNA here is from genome assembly GCA_002365855.1 of Pelotomaculum sp. UBA3103. Classification (GTDB taxonomy): domain Bacteria; phylum Bacillota; class Desulfotomaculia; order Desulfotomaculales; family Pelotomaculaceae; genus UBA3103. Next base: position 8,250 of record DFAP01000102.1, read on the forward strand.
TGAAGTTTAAAAGCTACTTAAACCAGGGAGGGAGACCAGGTGCCAGAATAGGATTTTTAAGGAACCCACAGCCAGGCCTGGCTACTGGCCGAGAGATGTTAACTGGTCCGCCGAGCCGGACACCCTCTAGTCGCAACTGCGGCATCGAATGCAGCTGCATGGTCGAGATTACCGGGAAAACCGGCCTGTGCGTTGAAAAAACAAAGACTGCCCGGTGCTGAGGCAGGCAATTCATAAAAAACCTGGAGCGGTGCGGCATCCACTGATGCTTTTGTGGCTGCACCTTTGAAAACATCGAGCGGGCTGGCGTCCCGGAAAGCGTCCGAGAACCGTACAACCAGGTAAAGGGCTAGGCCCAAAACCTGCAGGAGAACATCGAGGCAGGCTGCGGCCTGCTCCATGAATCGAGCCGGTACCGGCGAAGACTGAATAACGCCGTTGAAGATGAGCGCCAGAATGCGCATGAGTGCAGGGTGCTAATCTTCAGGGCCTGGCGCACTAACCCCAAAACCGGGGAAAAAGAGTGGGCAAGACCACGGCAAGAAGGCATGGGCTATTTGGATAAAACCCAAGAAGAAGAAATAGCCTCTGCGGAAATTAATAAACTTGACCAGGTAGGTTCCGGCATCCTACCTGGATTTAATTTAACCAATCATTTAATAAATTATACAGAGGTGAGATAAATGAAGAAAGTTGGAATAGCTTTTGGTGGCGGAAAAGCCATAGGAGTCTACATTTGGCCTCTAATTGTGTTGGTAGCTCTTGCTGTATTATATATAGCTGGCCAAAACAAGCAACAAAAAGTATATGCGTAAGATAAGTCCCCAGACTCTGTTCCGGGGGCTTCCCCTTGACCCCCATCCCCCCGCCTGCTATAATACCCCCAAACACATGTTCTTGTGTATGGGGGTATTTTTATGTCTGAGCATAAGCAGATCCTAGATGGCTTATTGAAGGACTTAAAGCTGCACTTATTGAGGCCTACGCCTCTGACCGGGCGAAAGTGATCAACATAGAAAACCTTGCCAGGCGGTATCGAATATCATCAAGCCCCGTTTCCCTCCAGTTAGCCAGCCAGCTTTCTAAGAGACTTTTTTGGATGTATTGTTTTGAATATAAATCATTCAAAAAATGCAGGAATATAATGGTATCAACTCGAAACTAATTAGAAATGTAATTATGGTGGGTGTAATAAATGACTGATATTCTGAAACCGAAGAAGTCACCAAATGTCCCTGGCCAATATCTAGGGTACTCACTACAAACAACGAGGTTGCTAACCAAGATATTAGAAGGGAAACCCGGTATGAAGGCTAGTATCGAAGTTTTCGAGGATGTTGGAACTGAAGATGCCGTTGGAAACAAGGTTGCAAGTCAGGCCAAAAGTGTTCATGACAACAACCCAGTTTCAGATAGATCTTTAGACTTGTGGAAAACACTGAGCAATTGGGTTGATGCTTCTAAATCAGGTGTTTTGATCCCGGACAAAACTTACTTTGAAATTTACGTTTCTAAACCAAGGGAAGGGCCGATAGTAAAAATGTTTTCTAAGGCCACAACAGATGAAGAGGCTATAACTGCTCTGCTTAATACAAAGGTTCTACTATGGGGGGAACCTCCAGAATATAAGCATAGGGCCGAAGTAGCAAAGACGATTCGTCCCTACATAGAAAATGTGTTTTCCTGTGATAAGGATATGATTCATAAAATTATCAAGAACTTTACTCTCGTATGTGGTACTGGTAGCCCTCATGAAGACCTAGAGAAAATAATGTTTGGTAAGGCCATTGCTCCAGAAATCGTACCGGATGTGATCCATTGGGGCTTAGGGTGGGTTAAGAAACAAACCGACATTCTTTTGGAAAAAGGAATACCTGCCGTTGTAGAATACGATATTTTCCAACTTGAACTTATTAAAATCGTAAGGATATTTGATTGTAGGACTATTTTAAGTAGTTTTGCCGTAAAACCAAGTTCTCAAGATGTTGAAACTGACATTACGACAAGAACATACGTGCGTCAATTAGAGATTATTGACAGTGGTTTTGAAGATATTGTTCAAGCAGTTAACGATTTTTTACGTACCCGTTATGACTCAATAATGTGGGGGAAAAAGGGACTTGTTCATGAAACTAGTTTAGAAAAATATGAAAATGCTCTCAAGCGGGCTTGGCAAAATTATAAGAAGCTCATTTTTTTAGAACAACCACAACTAAATGAAAAAGCACAGGGCCAACTCTTATACACAAAATGTTCTCTACACAAGGCAACTATAGAGGGTTTAGAAATACCAGATCATTTTACTCCTGGTACTTTTCATGCTTTGGCCGATGAACCTAAGATCGGTTGGCATCCAAATTACCAGAGAGAACTAAAAAGTGTGAAAACGTAAAATAAGGGGTAAATGATGAGTGTACTGAAAAAGGAAATTCGCATGGTTCAGAACCCAGCCCTAGGGTCGATGCTTCTATGGAGGTTTACTTGCGGATACGATGAAAACCCAACAAAGGAACCCGTGCCGTTTCCTCTCCTTTTTATCGTCCTTCCGATGATATTCCAGGAAGATATTTACGGACTAATAAAGGCAACACAAAAGGGTACAGGCTTAAGAGGATTTGCCGATAAATTTAGCCAATCAAAGGTATCAAAGCATGATATACTGCTAAACATTCATGATCGAGCTATGGATTTACGGTCTTTGACATTGGAATCATTAAGACTATCTTTGTCTTCAAAGTTGATGGTTATTGATGTGAAGGATGGTACAGTATTTCCTATTTCAACGACACCTCCTAAACTGAACATTCCAGTTTCGATTAAGGATATGCTAAGAGCCTCCGAAAAATTGGGGCATTGGTGTGCTCAGTTATCAATACACGAGATATCTATTATCTTAAAGGTGGTGTTTTAAAATGTATTTTCAGATTCAGGAAATTATATTGTGGCCCAGGAAGAAGAATCTAAAACCTATAAGGCTACCATTTGAATTAGGGAAAGTAAATGTAATAAGTGGTGCATCAAGAACGGGTAAATCCGCTATTATTCCCATAATTGATTATTGTCTCGGGGCTGATAAATGTGCAGTACCGGTCAAAACAATCCGAGATTCATGCGAATGGTTTGGAGTATTAGTGCAAACTAGGGAGGGGCAAAAATTATTTGCCCGCCGAGAGCCTGGAGAGCATAAATCAACAGGCGACATGTTTGTAGTTGAGGCTGTCGAGGTCGTAATCCCAGAGCAGATCAAAGGAAAAAACACTTCTGTTGATGCTGTTAAACATACTTTAGATGAACTTGCGGGGCTTACTACACTTGATTTTGATGTCGACGACATTGGAGCCGGGTATAGAGGAAGACCCAGTTTCAGGGATATGTCGGCCTTTAATTTTCAGCCACAAAATATTGTAGCTAACCCTGACATCCTGTTCTACAAGTCAAATTCTGCGGAACACAGAGAGAAATTAAGGACTATTTTTCCATATGTGCTTAATGCGGTTACTCCTAATATCTTGGCGTTACAACATGAGTTAACCCAGCTAAAAAAAGAACTTTTACGTAAAGAGCGAGAATTTAATACGATACGGGATGTGTCTGCGAGATGGTTAGCGGAAATTCGTTCTAGGGTTATGGAGGCAAAGGAGTTAGGGTTGGTAGCGGAGGACATACCGGTAAACGCTAGCAAAGGACAGCTAATATCGATAATGATGCATGTTGTTGAGTCTTCTGGAACAGAAGGGCAGGTGACCCTCAATACTATTAATGATGCTGTTGATGAGCTTGTAAACTTGCAAAAAGAGGAAACAGATATTTCCTTGGAATTATCCGCCTTACGTAAAAGATACTCAGAAATGTCAAAGCTAAAGGAAAGTACGGCAAAATACGGGGATGCCCTCCAAATACAGAGGGAAAGGTTAAATATCTCTGGTTGGATAGGGCAATTAAATAATCCCGAGCATGACTGCCCAATTTGCGGTCAGGCACTAACTTCGACAGTAAGTCAATTGGCTGAACTAAAGAAAGCTCTTGGCGAAATCGAGGAAACGGCTGGGAACTTCTTCTCTATCCCCACGGCTTTTGACCGAGAGTTAGAAAGAGTGAGAGCTGAAATAAGTAAGACTACAGAGAAGTTAGAAGGAATAAAGATTCGTCGAAGAGCTCTAGAAAAGTCATCGGATGCGATAAAACGGAAAAGTTATGAGGAGCGTAGAGTTTCCCGGTTTATTGGAAGTTTGGAGGAGTCGATTAATACATTTGGAAAAATAGGAGAGGATCAAGAACTTGCCCAGGAAATTGATGAGTTGAGAAGACGTGTTGACCAGTTAATGACCTCTATATCTGAGGGGCAGATAAAAGCCCGTCTTCAAAGGGCATTAGAAAAAGTCTCTGGTTATGCAGGTAAGTTAGTGCCTAGGCTGGATGTGGAACGCCCAGATGATCCAGTTAGTCTCTCCTTGCCCGACTTAACAATTAAGGTAAAAGGTATAGATAGAGAGGATTACCTCTGGGAAATTGGCAGCGGGTCTAATTGGCTATCTTATCATGTGGCTGTATCATTAGCTCTGCTGCAATATTTTTTATCACTATCTGAATCACCAGTCCCCGCTTTTATTGTTTATGACCAACCGAGTCAAGTATACTTTCCAAAGCTATTGACTGACCGTGGTATCGATGAACAATCAAAAAACGAACCACAGTTTAAGGATGAGGACGTAATAGCTGTAAGGAAGGTTTTCTCAGTATTGTCAAGTGTTATCTTTGCGGCAAAAGGAGATCTACAAGTAATAGTTCTTGACCATGCAGCTGAAAATGTATGGGGTGAATTAGATAACCTTCATTTAGTTGAAGAATGGAGAGATGGAAAAAAACTGATACCAAATGAATGGTTGGCTTAATGAAAGGGAGAAGGAGTCTTCTATTTCCTTGTTAAAAATACTGGAATTACATAAAAGGATAGAGAGGTAAGCTATTGAGTAAATTAGATTTATTACATAATATTAATCTGGGAAATTCAGTTGCAGAATACGATAAATATCTTGAAGAATATTTTGTTACAACACCAGCTTTTTTAGATGTAATATCAGGACGTTATGATATCGTTCGTGGAACTAAAGGATCGGGTAAATCAGCAATTCTCCTTAATTTATTAAAAGGAAAGAACAATATAAATGAACTAGATGATACTATATTAATACCAGCAACGGATTACCAGGGAGACCCAATCTTTAAAAATGCTTTTGCTAATATTAATTTACCAGTTAATGAAGATAAGTTAATAGATTCTTGGAAAATATTTCTAATTAATGTAATTTGGCCTCAAATATATGAGGTGGTAGGTAATAAAACAGATATAGAAAAATACCTCATAAGTCATAAATTAATTATCAGTCCGCTTAATTTATTTGGGAAGATACGGTTTTCATTATCCAGGGTATTATCACCTAAGGAATTAAAAGGAACATTTAAAGATCCAACAGGATTCGAATATTCGGGAGAAGTAGTGCTTGCTGATCCCGAATCTGAACCTACTAATGGAGTTAATTTTAATTATATTTTTAGAACATTTAATGATAGTATATCCAAAACAGGAAAGCAAATATGGGTATTGATGGATCGTCTCGATGATGCTTTTCCTGACAATCCTCAATTGGAAAGTATCGCTTTGAAATCCTTATTATATGCTTATAAGGATATTGCAGGGTTATCAAATATTAAAATCAAAATATTTTTACGGGATGATATTTATGATAGGGTAACAGGCAGTGGATTTAGATCCTTAACTCATGTCAATTCAAATGCAATGCCTCCGATTAGCTGGTCAGATGAGAAACTTCTTAATCTTCTAATAGACAGGTTACTATTTAATAAAAATTTTAAAGAATACCTCATAACTCAAGGCTATGATCCCAAAACAATATCGACAAATGATGATAGAGAGATTTTATTACTGATTTTATTTAGAGACCAGGTTGATGTCGGGCCCAAAAGCCCAAAAACATTTAGATGGATAATTAACCATATTAGAGATGGAAACGGTATCGCTACACCAAGGGATTTAATTGCACTAGTAGATTCTGCGCGACAGAAACAAGTAGAAGATTGGACACTTAACGGTGTTAGTGCTGAAGATAATTTTTTAATCGCTCCTTCTGCGCTAAAGCATGCATGGGGCATTGTTTCTGCTGACAAATTAAAAACACAGCTTTATGCTGAATACTCACATCTTAAACCACAAATTTCAAAATTTAAAGGCAGCAAAGCTGAACATAATATTGACACACTAAAGCAGCTTTTAGGCGATGGATGGAAGGATATTGTGGAGGAACTTGTATTTACTGGCTTTTTAGAACAGCTTTCTTCAACTTGGAAGATACCTTTTTTATATCGGGAGGCTTTAGGTATTAGCCAAGGAAAAGCATTTAATAATGAAGAGGAATCTCAATAGGTTACATACTCAACTTTCGCACATTGA
>DFAP01000086.1 GCA_002365855.1 Pelotomaculum sp. UBA3103
AACTGCGAAAGTTGAGTTAATATTATTCCAATGGCCTAAATTTTACAAGCTGCACTTAAATCTGCTTGAGTGCTACATTAAAAGAATTTAAACAGTAAATGCCAACAAGGGTAAGTTCTTCTTTACAGCACAGGTATTATGTGCTATCTTTAAAAAAAGAATAAGAAACTTGGTGCCCCTTTTTAACTTAAGCACAAGGGGGTAAAAGGGAAGGCCGTGTAAGTCGGCCGCGAGCCCGTCGCTGTAAGCGAGTACGAAAGCCCATATATCCACTGACTATTTGTTGGGAAGGAGGGTGAGTAGGATGATCCGCAAGCCAGAAAACCTGCCACGTTTCATAAAGTTCGCTTCACCCGGCGTGGTACCCGGGCAGAACGATGGTATAAGAAAGGGCAGCCATCCTCAAGAGGATGGCTTTAATTTTTTATTATCCTTATTTTTTAGGGGGCAAAATGGATCATGTATGAGCAAATTGCACCCCGGGAGATAATGGCAAAAAGCTTTGCCATTATTGATGCCGGGATAGACCTTTCAGGCTATGCTCCTGAAGAGCGGGAAGTCCTTCGTCGTTGTATTCACGCGGTTGGTGACTTTGATATAGCCCGCCATATCAGCTTTTCTCAAGACGCTGCTTCAATAGGTATTCGCTTGATTAAAGAACGCGTGCCTGTATTTACCGACGTGAGGATGGTTGCAGCCGGCATCTCCCCTGCCCTGCGAAAAGAATTAGAGATTAATATTCATACCTGTATCGACAGACAGGATGTAATAGAGTTAGCCCAGCAAGAAGGTTGGACACGGGCCGAGGCAGCGGTATGGATCTCCAGAAATATTATAAATGGCTGCATAGCGGTAATCGGCAATGCACCGACAGCCTTGTGGAAGATACTTGAGCTTTATGAAAGGGGTATTGCCAAGCCGGCGCTTGTTATCGGCATACCGGTTGGATTTGTGGGAGCGGCCGAATCCAAGGAGGCACTGCTTTCATCCGGGCTTCCCTACATTACCTGCACGGGCACCAGGGGAGGCAGTCCCCTGGCTGCCGCTGCGCTAAACGCCATTCTATCTATGGCGGCTGGCCGCACACTTCAGGCCGGAGCTTCATCAACATGAATTATTACATTAATGAGGTTTAATACGTGGAGGAAGTATAATGGGACAGCCACCAGGCAGAGAGGGCATCACCACAGGCACCTGCGCCGCCGCAGCCGCCAGGGCCGCGGCACTGGCCTTGAACCAGAGCAAGACATTAGATAATGTGAGCATCTTCCTACCCTTGGGGAAGCAGATCACCGTTAACATTGCCCATGTTTTTTTTCAGAAAGACTGGGCCCGGGCAAAGGTCGTTAAGTATGCCGGGGCGGATCGTGACATTACTGATAGTGCAGAGATTATTGTTACCGTGAGGCGTACCTGCTCGGCAGGCATATTAATTAAGGGCGGAACTGGTGTTGGGACTGTTACTCTGGACGGATTACAGGTTCCCGTGGGGCAGCCGGCCATTAATCCGGTTCCCCGCCGCATGATTGAACAATCGGTTGCAGGCCTTGTTCCTGACGAAGGAGGCCTGGAAATAGAAGTTTCTGTGCCCCGTGGCGAAGAGCTTGCCAAAAAAACCTATAACCCGCGCCTGGGTATAGTCGGCGGCATATCTATCCTTGGGACAACTGGTATTGTGCGGCCTATGTGTAAAGAAGCCCTGCTGTGCTCCCTTCTTCCCGCCCTGAGCGTGGCGCGGGCTAACGGTATAGAGGAAGTTTACCTGGTGCCTGGAAACATAGGCCGCTCGGCGGTGCAGGCAAGGTTCAAGCCGCCGCAGCTGGCTGTCGTTGAGATTTCTAATTATGCCGGAATCATGCTGGAACAGGCTGTAAAACATCATTTTAAACGGCTTGTGCTGGCAGGCCATCCAGGCAAACTGGCCAAGCTTATCTCTGGACATTTCTGCACTGATTCCGCTGTTTCACCGTCCGCGGTAACTGCGGTCATGGAAATCGCACGGAAGAATGGTCTGACAAAAGACTATTTAAACTCGCAGGACCCGGTTACTGTGGAGAGAATCATCACCTGCCTTCCCCATTCAGTCAGAAAAGAACTGTTCGACAGTGTGGCCAAAGCTATCCGCGATGCCGCTGCACAACGATACAGAATAAGCAACCTGGGGATTTGGCTATGTGACATGAAAGGCCGGGAGGTTGGCGCCTGTGGAATCTAAAAAAGAAGTTGTGATCATCGGGTGCGGTCCTGGCGGAGCAGGCTATCTTACTGGACAGGCGCGTGATGCGGTGGACAGGTCTGAGGTGGTAATCGGCACAGCCAAATTTTTGAGTCTCTTCCCACGGGCAGCCGCCCAAATAGAGCTTGACAGCGTAAACACCGGCAGAGTGTCTGAAATAGTAACCGGGACGGATGCCCTGAAAGTCGCTGTACTGGTTAGCGGGGATACTGGCCTATACAGTCTAGCCTCCTCCCTGAGCAAGGCACTGCCGCAATCTTACAGCGTAAAATTTATTCCTGGGGTCAGCTGCATTCAGGCCGCCTGTGCGTTATTCTCGCTTGAATGGCAGGATATGCGTTTTTTTTCGCTTCATTACCGCCCGGCAACACCTGAAATGGTGGAAGAAGTTATCCGGGGCACACATCCGGTCGCTTTTTTGTGTGGCCCTGCCAGCCGCCCCGGGCAAATTGCCGGCGATCTGATAAAAAAAGTAGAACCCCACAGGGTATGTTATGTAGCCTGTAAGCTTGGCTCGGATAACCAGCGCGCCTGGCAGGGGAAGCTTGTTGAACTGGTTGAGGAAAACTTTAACGGCCAGGCAGTATGTATTATTGACAGGAGGACAGTATGAGCAAAAACGGTCACTTATGGGGTATTGGTGTAGGACCCGGCGATCCCGGGCTGTTAACGCTGAAGGCAATCCAGGCCTTGAAGGAAGCTGACGTTGTTTTTGTTCCCAAAGCTTCAAGCCGTGGAGAAAGCGCGGCACTGCAGGTAGTTGCGAAGCAGGTCGACACCTCCAAGTTAAAAATATGTGACTTCCCAATGACCAGAGACCAGGTTGATCTCGACAGCTGCTGGCGGGGAGTGGCAAATGAGATCGCCGCCCTGGTTGAAACAGGTGAAAATGTCGCGTTTATCACCCTGGGTGACGCGCTTACCTACAGCACCTTTAACTATGTTTTGCAGCAGCTTGAGGGCAGGATTTTGCCCGAATCAATAACAACAATACCCGGTGTCACCTCTTTTGCAGCTGCCGGCGCGGCTGAAAATTTTCCCCTGGTATGCGGCGAAGAATTCCTCAGCGTGATACCCCTGCCGGATGGTCCCCTGGACCGTATCTGCGGCATATTAAAGGAAAGCGATGTGGTAGTTTTCATGAAGCTGGGCGACAGGTTGAGTGAACTGCTGAGTTTTATTGAAAAGGAAATACCCGGTCGCGAGGTTGTATTCGCTTCAAGAGTGGGAACGCCCGGACAGTACGTTACCCGTGACTTAAACAGGCTGCCTGATGATGTGACTGGATATATGAGCGTCCTAATCGTACGAAAGGACGGTACAATTTGATGAAAGTTTATTTTATCGGAGCAGGTCCCGGATCTGCTGATTTAATTACTATCAGAGGGCGAGAGATTCTCTCCCGCTGTCCCGTTGTCATCTACGCCGGTTCACTGGTCTCTCCAGAACACCTCGAATTTGCTCCAGACCAGGCTGAAAAACATGTTTCCGCGTCTTTAACCTTAGAAGACATACGCTCAATCCTGATTTCCGCCCGTGATCGCAATGTTGATGTAGCCCGTCTGCATACTGGTGATCCCTCCCTTTATGGTGCTGTCAGGGAACAGGGTGAGCTATGTGATGAACTGGGGATTGAATGGGAGATAGTACCCGGGGTCAGTTCAGCCTTTGCGGCCGCAGCCAGGCTGGGCATAGAATATACAGTTCCGGACGGCACACAGACCTTAATTTTTACGAGGATGGAAGGCAGGACAACCGTACCATTAAGCGAAAATCTAGCCCTTCTGGCGGAACACCGCAGTAGTTTGGCTATTTTTCTCAGCGTTCAAGATATTGACAAGGTTGCAGAACAGCTGCTTAAAGTGCTACCCTCCTCCACTCCTGTCGTGGTGGCAGTTAGAGTATCCTGGCCTGACGAAAAGTTCATTCACGGAAACCTGAATGACATTGTGGAGAAAGTCCGTAATGCAGGAGTGACCCGGACGGCGTTGATCCTGGTCGGGGAAGCGATTCAAAGCAGCGGCCGCAGGTCCCGGCTGTATCATGGAGATTTCAGCCATGGTTACCGGTAGCCCCAAAATAATGGTAATAGCCCTGAAAGGCCCCGGCGTTCCTCTGGCCGAAATGCTCGCCGAAAGACTGCCGGCTGATCTGGCGGTTATATGCCATGGTAAACCCCCCGGTTTTCAAGAAGTCATCGCGGATGCTTTTCAGAACTACAGGGCGTTGGTTATGGTTATGGCCACTGGTATAGCCGTACGGACAGCGGGACCACTGTTAAAGTCAAAACACTCTGATCCGGCAATAGTTGTAGTAGACCGGGCCGGGCGTTACGCTGTAAGCCTGGCTGGAGGGCACGAGGGAGGAGCCAACCAACTGGCCTGCGATGTGGCTTCCCTCTGCGGCGGGGGGCCGGTTATAACTACGGGCACGGAGGCAGGTAAACACGTATCTGTTGGTGTCGGATACCGCCGGAATGCAACTGCTGAAAGCATTAATTTCGCGATTATGTCTGGATTGGAACAATGCGGGTTGGACGTGGAAAAAGTGAGGTTTTTAGCTACCGGCCTTATTAAATGGAGGGACCCGGAAATTAAGAAGGCAGCTTCAGACCTGGGTCTTTTGCTGCGCCACTTTTCCAATGGACAGCTCTCGCATATCGAAGGAGTCTCAGGCCCTTCACAGGCATCAATGCGCCACTTTTCAATAAAGGGGGTTTCGGAGCAATGCGCCCTACTGTGCTTGAAGAATCCGGAAATTATCTTGCCCCGGATAATCATCGGCCCGGTGACAGTATCAATAGCCAGGGAAAAATCTCAGTTGTGGGTATAGGCCCCGGAAGCCAGGAAGACCTGACCTACCGCGCCGCCCAGGCCATAGATAAAGCTGATCTGCTGGTGGGCTATACCCCATACCTTCAGCTGGTACAAAAAATGAGCTGCTATCACGGTCAGAAAACTTATACCACTGGCATGACCCGGGAAATTGATCGTGTAAAACACGCGGTAGACGCTGCCCGCCGGGGTGAAAAAGTGGCAGTCGTTTCCAGCGGTGATCCTGGAGTGTACAGTATGGTGGGACTCGTGCTTGAGACCATGGATTCGTCAGGTGTGCAGGTGCCCGTGGAAATCGTCCCGGGCATATCCGCAGCCAATGCAGCCTCCGCCCGCCTGGGAGCGCCGTTAATGCAGGATTACGCAAACATATCTCTCAGCGACCTGCTGACTCCCCTGCCTGACATCCTCGATCGGGTTGAGGCTGCCGCCAGGGCAAACTTCGTCATTGTCTTTTACAACCCTCGCAGCACAAAGCGCCATGAGCCCTGGAACCGTGCGATATCAATCCTGAGACAGCACCGGCTGCCTGAAACGCCGGTAGGAATCGTGCAAAATGCCGGGCGGGATGGGGAGTCGATTATGATTACCTGTTTGGCGCAAATAGAAGAATTTACGCCGGACATGCTTTCCACGGTAGTGATTGGCAACTCCCTTACCAGAGTCAGCAATGGCCGAATGATTACGCCAAGGGGGTATAAATGGTGATACTGCTATTAGGAGGCACCAGCGAGGCGCTGGAGATCGCCCTGTCCCTGGACCGGGCCCGCCTTCCATATATAATGACCGTGGCCACTGATTACGGGCACCTGGAGGCGGCTGACCGGGTTGCAGGCCGGGTATTAAAGGGCCCCTTCGACAGCGGGACGTTTACCCGCTTGTTGGTGGACCATTCAGTTAACACCGTTGTAGATGCATCGCACCCGTTCGCGAAAAACCTCAGGTCTGAAATAACCCGGGCCATAGCATCAACCGGGATCAGGCTTTTGAGGCTGGAACGCCCTTCCGAACCAGCTGTTGCGCATCCCAATGTAACAACATTCGCCTCCCCCGGTGAACTGGGATCCTGGGTTTGTAGTAAAAATTTCAGAAGAATTCTCGTTACCACAGGCATTAGGGGGCTGCAGGCCCTGGCCGGGCACCTTAACATAGATAATACTTACATCAGGCTGCTCCCCGCGGTGGACTCTATATCCTCAGCTCTAGAGTTGGGAATAAAGCCATCACATATTATTGCCATGGAGGGCCCCTTCACCAGGCAGCTTAACGAAGCGCTGTTAAAACAATTTGATATAGACCTGGTTATTACCAAAGAGTCGGGTGAAGCCGGAGGATACGCGGCCAAGGTTGAAGCCGCCCTGGCTTGCGGGTGTCAGGTTGCCGTAATCAGGCGGCCGGAACCGGCTGGCGGGAATGTATACAGGGATATCCCATCCCTGCTTCAATCCCTGGGAGTAAAGCTTGATAGAGATTATGGCTGGCACTTGCTGCTCCTGGGACACGGAAGCAAACTCAGCTCGGCAAACCGTGAGCTGGAGCTGGTAGCCGCTGATATTAAGAGGAAAGATCATTTCTCCGGAGTTACGCCGGCTTTCCTGCAAATGGCCCAACCGACCATAGAAGAAGCATTCGCTTCATTGACAAACAGCGGTGTCCGGCGGGTCGTGGTCATGCCTTTCTTTCTGTACGAAGGTGTTCACGTGACCAAGGATATACCAGAAGAAATAAAAACAATCCAGGAAAAGTACCCTAATTTGCTCATAAAGCTTACCTCTTACATAGGACCTGATCCGTTAATGGCTGATATATGCATAAAAAGAATAAAAACTGCCCTTGGGTATTGTGCAGATTAACAAAGGAATAAACATAAACCACTCTTAGAAGGATATGAGCTAGCCGATTAAAATATCTAATTAAAGGGGGATTGCTGGTAATGCATATCATGGAAGGATATTTACCTTTAAACCACGCCGTCGGTTGGACGGTGGTATCCGCACCTTTTGTAATTCACGGGCTTAGGAGTATAAGTAAAAACATACGAAATAAACCCGAGACCAAGATGCTGCTGGGCGTAGCCGGTGCTTTCGCCTTTGTCCTCTCAGCGCTAAAACTGCCGTCGGTAAGCGGCAGCTGTTCTCATCCCACCGGAACCGGACTGGGAGCAGTTTTGTTCGGCCCCACCACGATGTCTGTTGTCGGCCTGGTAGTATTGCTTTTCCAGGCCTTGCTGCTGGCGCATGGAGGATTGACAACCCTGGGGGCAAACACCTTTTCCATGGCAGTAGTAGGACCCTTTGTAGCTTACGGTGTATACCAGGCAGGAAAGAGGACAGGCCTTTCACCGGGAGTGTCGATCTTCCTGGCCGCCGCGCTGGGTAACCTGATGACCTATGTAACCACCTCATTCCAGCTGGCTCTGGCGTTTCCCGATCCGGTCAACGGTTTCACAGGCTCACTTATCAAGTTTGGGACCGTCTTTGCTTTTACCCAGATTCCCCTGGCCATTAGTGAAGGGCTTTTAACCGTCATTGTTTTCGGCGCGCTGAGCCGGTATAGCTTCAAGGAGATGCAGGATTTAAATGTTCTGGGGGGGGGTTGTAAATAATGAAACAGACGTGCAAGACCCTGCTTTTGCTGATAGCAGTAATATTTATCACCGCTCTGCCGCTGATGGGGTTCCATTTGGACCCGGGTGCAGATTCTGAGATCTTTGCCGGCGCCGATGACAAAGCCATGACTGTTATTGAGGAAATATCTCCTGGCTATGAACCCTGGGCAGAAGCTTTGTGGGAGCCTACCAGCGGCGAGATTGCCAGCATGCTTTTCGCCCTGCAGGCTGCTCTGGGCGCTGGTTTTATTGGTTATTACATTGGCTCATCCCGCTCCCGCCACAAAGGGTTAACTTAGTATGCTGCTCATCGACCGCTACGCCTGGGCAAATAAATTGCGCACACGCCATCCCGCTGAGAAAGGATGCCTGGCCTTATTTTGCCTTACGGCCTGCCTGCTGGCAGATTCTGCAGGGGTTCCTTTAATGATCATGAGTGTTATGACCCTGTTGGTCCTGGGAGCAGGCATCCCTCTCAGAGTGTATGGCGGGCTCTTAAGCGTACCGGCGATTTTTCTTGTTTGCGGTGTCTTGACCATAGCTTTCTCAGTAGACCCCCCTGATGCCTACCTGGTGAAGCTTTTTGTGGGTAGTCACACCATTGGAATGACCGAGGCCGGGTTTAATCAGGCCGCTCAAACCTTCTGGCGGACTCTGGGGGCTGTTTCCTGCCTGTATTTCCTGGTGCTTACAACTCCGGTAACCGATATATTTGCCTCCCTTGAGAGAATACCTTTTCCTAGTTTACTGCTGGAGGTCATGATCCTGGTTTATGGTTCTATCGCGGTACTGATGGATTCCGCCGGGAAAATTATACTATCACAGTCCTCCCGCCTGGGGTACAACTCACCCCGGTCTACCTACCGTTCCGTGATCTGGCTGGTTACAAACCTGTTCCTGTATTCTTTAAGGCGGTCAGCAGAGATGCATCTTGCGCTGTCATCACGTGGCTATGAAGAAAAGATACGGTTTGTCCAGCCTGAAAAAAAGGTGACTCCGGCAGGCATGTTCATAGCTGCCTCCAGCGGTCTGTTTTTTATCTATCTCGCGCTGCAAACGGGGGTTAAGGGATTATAATGGAAAGCATCATTGGTCTTGAGGACGTTCATTTTTTATATCCCGATGGAACACCAGCCTTAAAGGGAATTACTCTCCGCATCCCGCACCAGGGTAAAACTGCCCTGCTCGGGCCCAACGGAGCAGGAAAAACCACTCTGCTTCTGCACCTGAACGGGATTTACCGGCCCACCAGGGGTGCGGTTTATTTCGAGGGCAGCCATATCCGGCATTCACGGTCTGAAATCAACCTTCTGCGCAGGCAAATTGGAATTGTTTTTCAAGATCCCGAGCTTCAGCTCCTCGGAGGAACAGTATACCAGGATTTATCGTTCGGCCCGGCCAACCTCAATTTAAACAATGACCTTATCCACAAGAGGGTAAAAAAAGCTCTCGAATTGTCAAACCTTATTCACCTGGCGGACCGGCCCGTTCATTCCTTAAGCTACGGGCAGAAAAAGCGTGTAGCCATAGCAGGTGTATTAGCCATGGAACCACGTGTGATTGCTTTGGATGAGCCCACAGCCAGCCTGGATCCGTGTGCTGCCGTGGAACTTATGGAGTTGATGGACAGCCTCAACGCGCAGGGTACAACTGTTATTATTTCTACTCACGATGTTGACCTGGCGGTGGCCTGGGCAAAACAGCTGGTAATTATGGAAGATGGCCGCATCCAGCTGACCGGCACGGCGGAACAAATATACAAACAAAAACTTGAGGCGCACCGCTTGAACCTTAACGTCCCTTTCGTAGTGGAGGTATACTGGCATTTAATAGAAACCGGACTGGCCACAGGCATTGAGAAAATGCCCCGCAACCGGAAAGAACTTTTAAATCTGATTCACAAACCGGGACAAACAGAGCATTTGTCTAAAGCTAAGGGGATCTAGAATGAACAGAATTATTATGGCCGGCACACACAGCGGAGCAGGCAAGACCACAATAACGGTTGGCTTGCTGGCGGCACTGAAAAGAAAAGGTATCAAGGTGCAACCCTTCAAAGTCGGGCCGGACTACATCGACACCAGCTATCACTCTATAGCGGCCGGGGTATCATCTTACAACCTGGACGGCTGGATGATGCCGGCAGAAAATTTGCTGCAACTGTTTGCCCATGGTATGAAGGGTATGGACTTCGGTTTGATAGAGGGGGTAATGGGGCTCTATGATGGTATGGGCTCTACGGCAACAGGCAGCACAGCTGATATTGCCAAACTTTTGGCTGCCCCGGTAATACTGGTGGTTGACGCCAGAGGGATGGCTGCCAGCGCTGCGGCCCAAGTCCGGGGCTACAAGTATTTTGACCGGCGCCTGCGCTTAAAAGGTGTAATCCTAAATAACGTCGGCAGCGCCAGACATTTTGAATTAATTAAATCTGCCATCCAAAAAATGACCGGAGTTCAGGTATTAGGCTGTCTTCCCGCCGACGATGCCATCAAGCTGCCCAGCCGCCACCTGGGGCTGCTTCCAGCGGGTGAAGTGCACAAACGTGAAGAAGTGGTTGAAAAATTGGCCCTTTTAATTGAAAAACATATTGATGTGAATCAAATAATTGAACTGGGCAGAAAAACAAAGCCTGTTGCGCCTGTCCAAGAGGAATTCTTCAGCAATCCATTGGAGCAGGTCAAAATAGCTGTGGCCCGGGATGAATCATTCAGCTTTTACTACCGCAGTACGCTGGAACTGCTTAAAAGCCTGGGAGCAGTTATAGAAAACTTCAGCCCTCTTATTCATGACAGGCTGCCTGAGAATGCCAGGGGACTATACCTGGGAGGTGGTTTTCCAGAAGTTTTTGCCGAAGATCTGGCGTTAAACTCGTCTCTCCGTAAAGACATCAGAGATAAACTGGGTGAAGGACTCCCCTGTTATGCTGAATGTGGGGGACTGATGTATTTGACTGACAGCATCGTTACCAGAGAAGGAAAAGAGTTTCCCATGGTCGGGTTTTTTGATGGTAAAACTGTAATGACCGGCCGTTTACAGAGATTCGGGTATGTAGATATTAATTTTACCAGAGATAATCTACTCGGTAAGAAGGGACAGACAGTGCGCGGTCATGAGTTTCATTACTCGGATATTGAAGGCATGTCTTCCCCAGCCACATACCTTGTAAAATCAGCCTCAAGAGAAACCCGGTGGAACTGTGGGTACCTCAAAAAGAATGTATTGTCCGCCTACGCCCATATTGATTTCTGGGGATACCCCGACCTGGCGCGCCATTTCCTGGAAACATGCAGTTTATAAAATGACAAAAGCAATAATTAAAGCCCTTCCTTGGGTCCATCAAGACCCAGCACGCTGTAGATTTTATCCATATCCAGACTTCCCCTCACCACCGAGGCCAGCTTTTCAAAATCCTTGTGACGCTGCTCCACAGAAGGTGTTGCCAGTGCCGCCTCAAGCGGTTCATATCCTTTCATGCGGCGCAGCCTGTTAATAATTGTTCTCCTGAAATCATCATTGTCAAAAATTCCGTGAATATATGTGCCGAATGTCATGCCATCCTGGCTGACTGCCCCGTCGGTATAGTGAACTTTTTCGCCTGACCTCATCAAAATCGTAAAAGCCGGCGAAGCTCCGGAAACGAGCTCCGTCCTGCCCATGTGGATTTCGTATCCCGTAACCAGGCTGCCCATAGCGCCTTTCAATAATGGCCCGCCCCCGTCCACCTGGGCCTCAACCTGTGTAGTCACCTTTTCAGGAGCAAAAGTAGTGGAAATGTCCAATAGGCCAAGACCTTCTATCCGGGGAATTTCTGATTCAGTGTGGAGAGGATCATTCAGCTCTCTGCCAAGCATCTGATACCCCCCGCAGATACCTACAACGGGAGTCCCTGATTTGTGAAGCCCGATAATTTTAGACGCAAGTCCGGAGCGTTTTAAGAAGGCTAAATCACCGATTGTGTTCTTGCTGCCTGGGATGATTATCAAATCTGGATTGCCAAGCCTGCTCCCTTTTCCAACATACCGGAGCCTGACGTCTGGTTCGTCTTCTAAAGGGTCAAAATCTGTAAAGTTGGATATGTGAGGCAGTTGGATCACCGCCACATCAACCCAGCCAGGATCCTGAACCTGCTCTGCCCACCTGCGGTCTTCCGAAACGGTATCCTCCTCCTGAATCCTGAAATCCTGGTAATATGGCACTACCCCAAACACCGGCTTTCCGGTTTTCATTTCAAGAAAATCCACGGCGGGCTTGAACAGACTTATGTCCCCCCTGAATTTGTTAATAATGAATCCGGCCACCCGGTCACGGTCTTCTGGAGATATTAGCTCGAGCGTCCCCACCACGGACGCCAGGGCGCCGCCCTTGTCAATATCCGCCACAATTAGAACAGGCGCATCAGCCATCCTGGCAATGCGCATATTTACGATCTCGTGTTCCTGCAGGTTTACTTCAGCAGGGCTGCCCGCTCCTTCTATTACAATAATATCGTATAACGAACGCAAACGGTCCAAAGCCCCTTCGATAACATCAAGGGCCTTGGGAGCATAGTCAGTGTGGTAGCGCTGCGCCGAGAGGTTTCCCACCGGTCTGCCCAGGACTACTACCTGAGAAGATGCGTGGCCTGTTGGCTTCAACAAGATCGGGTTCATATCCACCGATGGTTCTACACAGGCCGCCTCTGCCTGAACAACCTGCGCCCGACCCATTTCCCCGCCGCCTTTCGTAACGAAGGAGTTAAGGGCCATATTTTGAGACTTAAAAGGGGCTACCTTGTAGCCGTCCTGTACAAAAATTCTGCACAGTGCCGCTACCAGAACACTTTTCCCTACATGTGAAGCGGTGCCCTGAACCATGATTGTCTTTGCTGTAATAGCCACCCACCCCTATCAAAATACACATTTATTCGATAAATTTAATATTCTACCGCTACTGCTAAATTCCTCCTAAAAAAAGACAAGGCTAACCGGTTATGGCAGTCTTGCTAGTTAAACTAAATAATAACCGGGCAAGTAATTGTATTAACAAAGCTGGCCCGGTAGAAAAAAGAATAATTCAGTAGTGTACAGCCTATAACGTTCGGCATAGAAAATTAAAAGCACTCATTTTTACACCAATTTCATGTGCATTGCTATAAAAATGATCAGGATCTAGAGATAAATCACTGTATTGCTTCCAAAAAGTTAATTTAACTTCTTTTATCAGTACCTCCCTTGGCAAGTCCCGTCTTTTTTCAGGTATTCCAAGAATTTCGAAAGCCTGCTCAACACCTTCTATCTTTTGCTCCCGGCTGTTCTGCTGCGCTTCGTAAAAGGCGCGAAACATTACTTGCTCTTCTCGGCTTAACGGTGGCGTCAGGTCAGCCAGCCTCCAGAAAAACATGCCCGTAGCTTCTTTAATCCCGGTATCTTTAGATAATAACTCTGTCGTTACCTTGTTAATCATGACTTGACGCTGCTTATTTTCGATTTTGCAGGTACACGGAAATTGCTCCAACATTAAGTGAAGACCATAATTCTCCGCCATATTAATCTCCCCTTTACCAATAAGTTTATTTTTAAAACATATTTCTCTGCAACCGAACAAAGCAGATAAGAATATTTTTAAACTAATATTCTCTACAGGCACTTCTATATCCTGCTTCTCCTGCCGAATGTAACGGGGTCAGGCTTGCATTATTGCAAAAGTAAAGGTTGCTAATAAAGTGCAATAATGCAAGCCTGACCCCCAGCTTGAATAAGAAAAGCTTTGCCCCCTTAAAAAAAGGACAAAGCTCAAAGTAAAAAATTAAGCTCTCTCCTTTCCACAATGGGAGGCGCAACGGTTTCCCCCTGCACCCTACCGGCCTGGCAACCTTGCCCTTTTAAGTTTAGGTTAGCCAAGCTCGGAGAAGACTTTTATTTACATGTCAGTTAATATGCGTCTTTTAGCTTACTTTCTCTACTTTAACCGCACATACCTTATATTCAGGTATTTTGGAAATGGGGTCGCGCGCCGCGTTGGTGACCCTGTTAATCGGTACATCCGGGTACTGGAAGGAAGTGAATACCAGGCCCGGGGTAACTCTTTCGGAAATTTGAGCAGTTACTTCCACTTGGCCTCTCCGAGAAGTTACCTTTACCTTATCACCGTCGTTGATACCGAGTTTTCCGGCGTCTTCGCAGCTGATCTCAAGGTACTCTTCCGGATAGAATACTTCCAGGGCTCCGGTGCGCTGGGTCATAGTTCCAGTATGATAGTGATATCTCCTGCGGCCTGTGCTCAGGACCATCGGATATTCGGCATCGGGCTGCTCATTAGGTGGAATGTGCTCAACCGGATTGAACTTGCCGAGGCCGCGGACGAACTTATTCGCATGCAGGAACTTGGTGCCCGGGTGATCTGGTGTCGGGCAGGGCCACTGCAGGCCGCAAAGTTCCAGCCTGTCGAATGAGATCCCGCCATAGGATGGAGTAACTTTGGCAACCTCGTTCATGATGCTTTCAGGTGAATCATAGCTCATCGGGTAGCCCATGGCTGTGGCAACGAGGCAGATGATTTCCCAGTCAGGCTTGCTGTCACCGATCGGCTCGATAGCCTTACGCACCAGCTGAACCCGGCGCTCGGTATTGCTGAAAGTACCGTCTTTCTCGGCAAAGCTTGCGGCCGGCAGCACTACGTCAGCCAGCTGCGCCGTCTCGGTCAGGAAGATGTCCTGTACAACCAGGAAGTCCAGGCTTTTCAGTTCGTGCATAACCTGGTTGGCATCGGGGTCAGACAGTACCGGGTTCTCACCAAGGATGTACATGGCCTTGACAGACTTACCGGCTGCTTCAATCATCTCGCCCACGGTCAGACCAGGCTTGTCAGGCATTTTTTCCACATTCCAGAATTTAGCAAACTTTTCACGGTTTGCTTCAACAGCTACAGGCTGGTAAGCGGGGAAGACAACAGGCAGCGCGCCCATATCGCAGGCGCCCTGAACGTTGTTCTGGCCGCGCAGCGGGTTGACACCGCTGGACTCTTTACCGATATGACCGGTCAGCATGGCCAGGTTGCAAGTGGAAAAAACATTATGTGTTCCACAAGTGTGCTGGGTGATACCCATGGTATACAGGATTGTAGAGTTTTTCGCCTTGGCGTAGCCGCGTGCTACCTCGCGGATAACATCGGCAGGCACACTGGTAATCTCGGAAACATAGTCAGGAGTGTACTTGGCAACAGTTTGCTTGAACGCTTCAAAATCTTCGGTGCGCTCTTCTACGAACTGCTTATTATACAGGCCCTCTTCGATAATAACGTTGGCCAGACCATTGAACAGGGCAATGTCAGTGCCCGGTTTTAACTGCAGGTGATATTGCGCCAACTTGGCTGAATCAGTAAGTCTCGGGTCTATTACTGCCAGGGTGCCTCCATTGGCGACTGCCTTCTTGATCTTGATACCGATAATCGGGTGTGCGTCAAATGTGTTGGTACCAGCTGCCAGAATGAAATCTGCTTCAGCAATTTCTCCAATAGAGTTGGTCATTGCTCCGCTTCCAAATGCTGCCCCCAGACCGGCGACAGTAGGAGCGTGTCAGAGACGTGCGCAGTGGTCGATATTGTTGGTACCGATCACCGCACGGGCCAGTTTATTCATTAAATAGTTTTCTTCATTGGTTACACGGGCGGAAGAAAGAAGAGCAACGGCATCGGGGCCGTACGTATCTTTCGCTGCACCCAACTTGCTTGCTACCAGGCCGATGGCCTCATCCCAGGAAGCCTCGACAAACGCCCCGTCCTTTTTAATCAGCGGGGTGGTCAAGCGGTCAGGGTGATGAATAAAGCCATAACCAAAGCGCCCCTTCACGCAAAGAGCGCGGCCGTTAACATCACCATCAGTTGAGGTTACACCAATGACCTTGCCGTCTTTGACGTTTAAGTCATACTGGCAGCCGACGCCGCAGTACGGGCAGGTGGTTGTGACTTTTTCAACTTCCCACTGCCGGGCCTTGCCTAGCATAGCCTTTTCGGTCAGGGCGCCCACCGGGCATACCGCGATGCAGTTGCCGCAGAATACACAGTTGGATATCTCCGTGTCGCTAAGAGTGGTGCCCATGGCCGGACCCACTTTGGCACTAAAACCCCTGAAGGAGAAATCTATTGCATTGTTGCCCTGGATCTCTTCGCACATACGGATGCATTTGCTGCAAAGGATGCACTTGTTCATATCCCTTACGATGAAGGGGTTGTCGTCTTCGATAGGATAATCATGCTTTTCACCGGTAAAAGCGCCGGGCCTGACGCCGTAGTAATAGGCATAGTCCTGCAGGCGGCAGTTGCCGTTCTTGTGGCAGGTCAGGCAATCTTCCGGGTGGTTGGCCAGCAGTAATTCTAAGTTGGTTTTTCTTGCTTCTATGATCGCCGGCGTGTCAGTGTAGACTACCATGCCCTCGCCGGCTTCAGTGACGCAGGACGCCGGCATATTGCGCGCTCCGGGGATATCAACCACGCAGATCCGGCAGGCGCCAGGCCTGCTGAGCTCGGGGTCGTGGCAGAAGGTGGGAATAAAGATGCCCGCCTGCTGAGCCGCTTCCAGAACCGTGGTCCCTTTCGGCACTGTAATCTGAATGCCGTCTATTGTAAGTGTTACTTTAGACAATTCCTTTTCCCTCCTTTACGCCTTAATTATTGCGTCGAACTTGCACTTCTGGATGCAAGCGCCGCACTTGATGCAGACCGCAGGATCAATCTTATGAGGCTGTTTCTTTTCACCGGTAATTGCTCCAGCCGGGCAGGCCCTCAAGCAGGCGCCGCAGCCGGTGCACTTGTCAGCCAGTACTGTGTAGACCAACAGGGCGTTGCAGACTCCTGCGGGGCAGCGCTTGTCGATAATGTGCGCTTCGTATTCGTCCCGGAAGTAGCGCAGGGTGGACGAAATCGGGTTGGCGCAGGTCTGGCCGAGTCCGCACATGGCTGAGCTCGTGACTACTCTGCAGAGGCGGTCAAGGGTGTCGATGTCTTCAATTACGCCGTTGCCGTCGCAGATCTTCTGTAAGATCTCAAGCATGCGCTTGGTGCCTTCGCGGCAGGGTGTGCATTTGCCGCAGGACTCGAGCTGGGTAAAGTTCAAGAAGAACTTGGCCACGTCAACCATGCAGGTGGTGTCGTCCATACACACGAGTCCGCCTGAACCCATCATCGAGCCGATCTCTCCCAGTGATTCATAGTCGATCGGGGTGTCCAGGTGCTCCGCGGGTATGCAGCCGCCGGACGGACCGCCGCTCTGAACGGCTTTGAATGGCCTGTCGTTCTGGATGCCGCCGCCGATGGCGAAGATAATGTCGCGCAGGGTAATGCCCATGGGCACTTCAATCAGGCCGGTGTTGTTAACTTTGCCGGTCAGGCAGAACACTTTGCTGCCTTTGCTCTTCTCGGTGCCCATAGCCGCGTACCAGTCGGCGCCGTTGCGGATGATGAAGGGCACGTTAGCGTAGGTCTCGACGTTGTTTAATACGGTGGGCTTGCCAAACAGGCCTTTGTGCGCGGGGTATGGCGGACGCACGCGGGGCATGCCGCGCAAACCTTCGATGGAGTTTAAAAGCGCGGTTTCTTCGCCGCAGACGAAGGCGCCGGCGCCTGCTTTGATCTTGATCCGGAAGCTAAAACCGGAATCCAGGATGTTGTCGCCTAACAGCCCGTGCTCTTCGGCCTTGGCGATGGCTAAGTTAAGCCGCTTGATGGCGATCGGATACTCGGCCCGGCAGTAAATATAGCCTTCGTCGGCGCCGATGGCGTAGCCGGCGATCATCATGCCTTCTAAGATTGAGTGGGGATCGCCCTCTAATACTGACCTGTCCATGAATGCGCCGGGGTCGCCTTCGTCGGCGTTGCAGACGGCGTATTTTTTGTCGCCTTGGGCGCCGTAAACGAATGACCACTTGGTGCCGGTGGAGAACCCGCCGCCGCCACGTCCTCTTAGGCCGGATTTCTTGACTTCTTCTATAACGGCCATCCTGTCGAGCTGAAGGGCTTTTTCAATTCCTTCGTAGCCGCCGGTGGCGATGTATTCAACGATGCTCTCGGGGTTGATCCTGCCCAAACGTGATGTTACGGAGCGTATTTGCTTTTCGTAGTATGGTGCTTTGTCCATGATGTCGATGCCTTCGTACGGTGTGGCGTCACCGGGTATCTGGAAGCAGGCCAGTTCGTACAAGGGGGTCTTGTTGACGATGTGGCTTTCGATAAGCGCTTCTACATTGTCGGCGAATATGTCACCATATATGACGCTGGGTGCGCCGGCTAAGGCGATTTCGACCATTGGCTCGCGGTAGCACATGCCGATACAGCTGGTGAAGTCTATGTCTGCGTCAAGCCCGCGGGCGGCTACTATCTCTTTGATGGCATCCATTACTTTGCCGCCACCGGCGGCGATACCGCAGGTGCCTAGACCGACCACGATGCGGGTCTTGCCAATTTTCTCTTTGTACTGCTCTTTATATTTTTCTCTTATCTGATCAAGGTTTTTCAAGTTTGTCCACCTCCTCTACTCATAAGTGTCGAATATGCCGCCTACCTGTTTCGGTACCAGGCGGCCGTGGGTTTCGTCGTTGACCATCATGCAGGGTGATAGTCCGCAGGCGCCGATGCAGGCGACTGTCTCAAGGGTGAAGCGCAAATCTTCGGTGGTCTCGCCGTGGCCCACTCCAAGGTGTTCCTTGGCGGCTTCGAATATCTTGGATCCGCCACGCACGTGGCAGGCTGTGCCTAGACAGACGCGGATGATGTTGCGGCCGCGGGGCTTTAAGTGGAACTGGGCGTAAAAGGTGCATACCCCGTAAACTTTGCTGAACGGTATGCGCAGTTCTTTGGCGATTGTCTGAAGCGCGTCTTTGGGCAGGTAGCCGTAAATGTTCTGTGCTTCCTGCAGTACCGGTATCAGTCCGCCTTTGTAGTCCCGGTACTGGTCAAGCAGGCTCTGCAATGCTACGTCTTTGTCTGTTTGGGCGAGTTCACCGCACTGACTTGTTGCCAATTCTATTCCTCCTCTCGTTGTTTTATCCGTCCGACCGTCGGGCGTAGTTTCAAGGTTTCTGCCATTCAATTAATAATAGCCGCGCTGCTCGCTTTATTTCTTATCCGGTAAAATCAATGCAAAGCTTTGCGGCACATTATCCTTTTCAGGCATTATCCAACTCCAGTTAAAAGAGTTAAGAACCATTAATTACAGCCGGCCGGCCGGCAGGCAGTCAAAATGAATCCGGACCTTGTGAATGCGGTCTTTAACCTGAACATTACTCTGGTTCCGAACCTACAGCTGTCTAAAACGTTCGTCAATCAATTGTTAGTTATATAAATGGACATTCATGCAACTTGTTGATTCACATTTAAAGTTAAACTTGTATTTTCTTTATTTTAACGCACCATACTTTTTTGTCTTTTTTTAGTCCAAAAGCTCTCAGGGAACCTGCAGCTTCAACATTATCACCAATTTTGATTTTCTCGCGCGGAGCCGCGAAAAACATTACTCCCACATTACCACTGCCGTCATTTATTTTGTAATGACCACGGTTAAGCCACTGTAGCGACAACGCCTCAACTGTTCCGCGAAGACGAACGGGCGCCCCGGCATTCAGTTTGGACAAATCTTTGATCTTGTATAGTTTGTAATCCTGCAAATCAATACGGTCTGCCTGTCGCCTGTTCATTATGTTCAACAGGATGGGTATGACGGCAAGCGTCATGAACATTGGCAGCGCCATACGCAACATGGCGGGATCAGGGTTCAGTGCGTAGCTGGCAATGATTAGGCTTCCGAAAAAGATGAGGCAGAAGTAGGCAGGTACGGACATCCGCATTACAAAGAACTCCCCTTTCGGTTAATTGGAGGTTGGCGCCCCATGGTAGGGCGCCTACTCCTTGGAAAGTCTATTTCGTGAGTTCTTCCGGGAATTCATTCTTGAAGCAGAAGTAATAAACGAAACCGACGAAGATCATGCCGCCCACGATGTTGCCTATGGTTACCGGAATGATGTTCCAAAGCCACACATCGCCCCAGGTCAGCCCGCCGAATTTATGCAGGAGGGGATTCCAGTAAGTGACTGTTCCATCCGCAGCTGTTGTTGATTTATCAACCAGTCCTGGAAATTGCTGTGTCAGCCAGAGGCCGGCAGGCAGGAAATACATGTTGGCCACACAGTGTTCAAAGCCTGTGGAAACGAAGGCCATGATCGGGAACCAGATACCGAAGAACTTCCCGATGAAATCCTTGGCGGTAATAGCCTGCATAATAGCGACGTTAACCAGGAAGTTACAACCAATGGCTGATAGGAAGCAAGCCCACAGGCCCATCCCACCAATAGATTTGTAGGTTAGTGTCTTTCCTACGGCGATAGCCACTGCGGTCATACCAAAACCATTAGGTTCGTTTGCAAAGTTGCCTTGGGTAAAAGGACCCCAAACTATCATATAAGCATAAGCCAGTGAACCAATCAAGTTGCCGATATAAACCCAAAGCCAGTTATTAAGAACCTTGCCCCAGCCGATTTTACCCTGTAGAACCGACAAGGGTCCGAGCATCGCGTCGCCGGTAAATAGTTCCATACCAGTGAGCACGATCGCAATCAGGCCTACCGGGAAGACGGCGCCCGCGATTAATTTACCAAAACCGGCGCCCAATTGAGCACCTACTCCTGTACTACAAACCGTACATAACGCGGCACCAACCGCAATGTATGCACCCGCCATAATACCACGCATCAAAAGCTGCGGTACCGGTAGAGAAGACTTGTATCTGCCGACGTTCCCCGCCAGGCAGACGGTTACTGCTGGAGGATTTGGCATCAAATTAAACCCCCTTTTTTTTACTTTCGCTTATAATTTTTAAAATAAATTCTTTGCGTTACCAACTGATTGATATACAATACAAGCTAAAATTATCCTTAAGCTAAAACCACCACCTTTCCTCTTTTTTAAAACCGTCACCACCCCCCCCCTGGTATAAACTTTTTTTAAAAATTTAAAGCGCATAGCTCAACGAGACCATACCCACCCCGATAAAGTCATATTCCTTGCAGCCTGGCAATCAATGACCAATCATTATGGCTTTAGACCCATGGCTTTGCGCCGCCGGCTTTCGCCTGGCTTTGCCTAAATCGACAATTCAACTATTTCAGTTATGAGGAGATTAAATCAACTGGAAACATTATTTCAGCCAATACATCGTCGGTCAAATAGCGGCTATCCAGGGAGTGTATGAGCTGGTAGCACTGCCCATCATTATTTTATAAACCAACTTAAAATTCTCCAAAAATACTTTAATTCCTCCTAAACCGCAAAATATTTTTCTAATATGTCAAGAGGGTCTTTAATACTTATTTCTTATAGTTTATATTAATAGGATCTATAAATAATATAAATATTAATAATTAATAACTCGTTATTATAAACTTGCCGGGTAACTTGTCCTCTAATAAATTATATATATAAAACATAAAGCCATGTCTTGTTAAATATTTCTAATAAATTAATATGGCCTCAGATTTAGCCATAGCTTTAAAAGACCCCTGAGGAAAACAGGGGTCCTTTAGCCTATCAGGTTAGATAGGGGGCGTCCCGGTAACGTTAAAAACTATATGACCACCACATGGTTGAGCCTCAGCCAGGCTTCAACCTGTACCAGGTATGCCAGGTACTGAGGTCCTCTCATAAGCTGGCCGAACCACGGCCTGTCAAATACCTTTCCTCCGTTTTTGACCAGCTCACGCACAGCTTCCACATTAATTAGCGGGAGCAGCGGTGAGTTTGGATCGTCAAGTATGCTCAACAAAAGTTCTTGAACCGCTGTCAGGTAGACCGGATTGTGTGTCTTCGGATACGGGCTTTTTGGGCGGGTTAGCACCTCTTCAGGCAAAAGTCCCGACATGGCCCGGCGTAAAATACCTTTCGACATTTGATCGCAGCTTTTCATTGCCCAGGGAATGTTCCAGACATACTCCACCAGGCGGTGGTCACAGTATGGAACCCTGACCTCGAGGCCGACTGCCATGCTCATACGATCTTTGCGGTCCAGCAGGGTCTGCATAAAACGTGTAATATTCATATAAAACATCTCCCGCATCCGGGCCTCAAGCGTATCTTCGCCAGGAAGGCGGGGAACCTCGGAAAGAGCTTCCTGGTAACGTTCCATTACATATTCTTCCGGCCTGATTCTCCCAACCAGTTCGGGCGAAAGAAATCGCATACGCTCCCTGGGCAAGCGGATCCACGGAAAAGTATTCACACGCAAAGCATCTTCATCGTGAAACCAGGGATAACCTCCAAAAATTTCATCAGCGGACTCGCCTGACAAAGCTACCGTCGCATCTTTTTTTATCTCCCGGCAGAACAAATACAGGGAAGAGTCAATATCGGCCATGCCGGGCAAGTCATTGGCCATCACCGCCGGGAGAAGAGCGTCAGACAAATCAGAATTGTCAATTTCAATATAATGATGGCATGTGCCTAGAAAATCCGATACCCGGCTTACCCAGGGAGCGTCGGAATTGGGCTGAAAATGGTCCGGTTTAAAATGTTTTTCATTCCCGACGTAGTCCACGGAATAAGTATGAAGACTTCCTATCCCGTCACGCCTAAAAGCCCTTGCAGCTACCGCCGTGATGGCGCTTGAGTCCAGGCCGCCCGACAGCAGCGTACACACGGGAACATCTGACACAAGCTGCCGCTCCACCGTATCTACGAATAACTCACGCACCCTGGCTGCGGTGGTTTCCAGATTATCAATATGGGGAAGATTCTCCAGCATCCAATAACGACTTACGCGGAGACCTTTGCGTGTATACAACAGGCAGTGACCCGGCCTCAGTTCAGAAATCCCGCGATAAATACCATGGCCGGGCGTCCTGGACGGGCCCATTACAAAGATTTCAGCTAATCCCCCGGCATCCACCTCCGGACAGACTGCCGGGTGAGCCAGTATGGCTTTTAATTCTGACCCAAATATAAAGCTGCTGCCCTGTTGAGAATAAAAAAGGGGTTTTACCCCAAGCCGGTCACGGGCAAGAAAGAGGCTCTGGTCAGCCTCGCTCCAGATAGCAAAGGCAAAAATCCCGTTGAAGCGCTTTAAACACTCCGGCCCCCACTCCATATAAGCCACCAGCAGCACTTCAGTGTCGGAATTTCTTGTCTGGAAAGCATGCCCGAGGGACTCCAACTCCCTTCTCAATTCCAGTGTGTTGTAAAGTTCTCCGTTATAGGTGACGGTGAACAGGCTCTCGCCCCGGCGCCGGGTCATTGGCTGTCCCCCTCCCTCTGGGTCTACCACAATCAGCCTGCGGTGTCCAATTGCGGCACGATGTGAAAACCACGTTCCTGAAGCATCCGGACCACGGCGGGACAATGTCTTTACCATGTTTTCCAATACCGGTCCCTGCCGGGTGAGGTCAGCCTCCCAGTCTACCCAACCCGTTATTCCGCACATTTGAAAAACCTCCTATCAAAGGTCATTGTAATATATGAAAATGATTATCATTTTCATATATTACAATATGCCGACGGTACTAGGGTTTCCGCTGAAAAAACGAAGTCCTGAAAGAAGCAAATACTTCACTCAGGACTTCGTTGTCCCTATCACGCCTTGATATAATTCTATGCTTTATAAGGGTAAAAAGGGCAAGTACAAATCTTATACCAACGATATTAAATTTGAACTTAAAAAAAAACTGGCCCAGGTTTGCTCCCGGACAGTTTTTGAATAGGCCTATGTGTCGCCTTTTTGAGAAATTGAGCCTGCTCCTTGGGTCCTGTTTTTAAGATTATTTAAGTGAAGCTGCAATCTTCATGATTTCTTCTTCGGGAAGTTCACCGGTTATGGTATAAAAATATTCACCCTGCTGCCAGCGAAGAGTGGACGACCCTCCTACTATATCGCCGTCGGTGACAAAGCTTGTTTCCCGCAAGGTTCCGTTTTCACCGTTAATCCAAACCAGTTTAGCTTCCGGGTCCTCCTCCTGCAAGTTTATCTCCGTAGCGCCGGCCAGGCTTTGGCTGACTGTAAAAGATAACTGATCAACACGGTAGTGCTGGTGGACAGTGCCTGAAAGCCAGGACACTTCTACGAGCTCCACATCGCCTGGCAAATAGGACGGTATTGCCGGGTTAAAGCCCACTTCAGCTGCCGCTTCTTCCAGGGTACCTCTTTGCATGGCAGGACCAGCGGCGCCTGTGCCCAAAGGGATCACCCCCGTGACAGCTTGTTTGCCGTTACTATCTTGTGTGTTCTCCAGATCACGGGGAACCTGGGCGATTGTAAGGGGTGCCTCTTCTATGGCGGGCTTCTTAACGATGCTTTTTTGCGTGTCCGATGCTCTTTCATTGTTTAATTCCGCCTGTTTTTCAGAGCTATCATCCGCAGCAGCACCCGTTAACGGGACCGCGGCGGTCTGCGCCTCCCTACCCGCTTCAGAAACGGCCGAATTCTCAAAATCCATGTTGCTGTTGGGAGAGGGCGACTGCATAACCATATCGCTTTGTCTTCCGGTCAGCGAAAAGTGGTTATAAAAACTTAAAATACCGGCTGTTGTTACAATAAATATTATAGCAGCGGCAATCGCCGGTTTCCTTATGATCAGGCCCAAACTTTCTGCCAGCGTCCTTTTTCTCCTTTGTTCCCCGAAGAGGCGCTTTTCTATTCTTAGACCCAGGGTGCCAGGCACATCTATGCTGGAGACCATATCCCGGACAACACCCCTTAAAATGTTATCCGCCCTTTCCATCCTTAAAAATTCATTCCGGCAGCTATCGCATGTTTTCAGGTGTTCACTTACTTGGTGCTGTTCCCCGGCATGAAGTGTATTATCCAGCAGGTCATTAAACAACAGCCTAACAGCTTTACAGTGCATACTCCTGCCCTCTTTCCAATCGTTCTCTGATTAAGTTTCTGGCGGAGTTCAACCTTGACTTCACTGTTCCCACCGGTACTCCCAGTGTCTGGGCAACTTTCTGGATACTAAAATCCATCCCGTAATACAGCGTCAAGACCAGGCGGTGTTCCGGCTTTAGACCTGATATCACATCTTTAAGATCAATTTGGTTTTCCACCCCGTCCATATTCCCTTCCCCAATTTTTAGATTTGAGGACCACTTGTTCATTGCGGCAGCTTCCCTGTTCATTTTTCGAAGCTTGTCGTAACACAGGTTTACAACAATTCTGTATAACCAGGTTTTAAATGAGGAATCCATCCTAAACGAAACTATTTTACGGTAACACGTTAAAAAAGCTTCCTGGACCACGTCTTCCGCATCAACACTGCTGCGCAAGACCATAAACGCAGTGCGGTAAGCGTCCGGTGAGTACTTTTGCACTAATTGTGCAAAGGCATCTTTGTCCCCTGATTGGGACAATTGAATAAGTCTCTCTTCAGACAAGTTTCTTCACCCGGTATTTCCACTAAGATCAATCAATCTTAGTTATTTAGACGAATGATCGGGTTAGGAGGTTCAAATTAAACGATAAACTTCGCTATTGACAGGGTTATCCCCTGTTATATAATGATAATGGAAATATTTACCTGGGGGGAGTGTCGGGAACACAGCGAGGTTAGGTACCCGCTATACGGTTCGATTCCGTGTCTTCCCAAAACAAGGAAGCCCTGGCTTTTAGCTGGGGCTCTCCGATTACCCTTTGTAAAACATTTCTGGCTTTATTAACAGAATATTTAAAATTAATCAAATTTTCTATCTTGTCAAATAATGCCCCCCGGGATTACAATATAGTTAAGAAATATTGTTGTATTGGTTTTGTCCCGATTGTGAGGTGTCCCGTATGGCTCCCCTGCATGAAATTTACGAATATGAGTTCTTGTCTGGAAACAGGCTGGCCACGGTTTTTAAGCTGGATAAGGGAGTAAAAATAATAGGCTTTATCTACGGCAGATGTTTTGAAATAAAAGTCTTGACCATCGGCAACAATCCCAGGAGGAAAGGGCTTGGCAAAAAAGCACTGGAGTTTTTACGGCCTAAATTTTCAAAAATTGTAGTGACAGAAATCTGTGAAGAGGCGCTGCCTTTTTGGTTAAAGATGAGAGAGCGCCGATTGGTAGACGAACTGAAAACAATGAAAGATGGGAAATCCTTGTACTTGATAAAGAAAACAACCAAGCTGGGTAATGTTAGCTAAGTTTTATTTGGTAGCCTGCTAGACTTACCAGGAATAAGAACTATAATACAATTAACAGAAGAATATGAAAGGAGGGAAGACGGATGAGCGGTTGCCCGATGGCATATCCTTACGTCTGTGAGAACTGTTCCTACAGCAGCAGTTGTCCTCCCAGCAAAGCTGTGGATAAGCTCAACGAACTTCAGACACAGTTCAATGAGTTGAAGCAAATGCTGGAGCAGTTGTCGCGAAAGATTAAGTAACGCGCCATGGTCCGGAAAACAATAGCCCTTCCCAACCCGGTGCGGGGTTGAAGTGCTCAAAGATGAGCAAAGGGCTTCCGTTAAGGGACTTTTTTTATTTACGGGCTTTTTTATTGGTGTTATCCGCCGTCAATCCAACTTCCCTGTTAATAAGCGACGCCTGATAATTTTAAGTAGCACGCGCCTGCGCACTGAACAACACTTAACAAACAACCGGCCAATTTAAGGCCGGTCATTAAATCATTACAGGCAGAGACCGCGGAATATCTGATAACTAAATGGCAATATCTCCTGTTTCGCCGGTCCTGATCCTGATGGCGTCGTCAATTTTATAGGTAAATATTTTACCATCGCCGATTGCTCCGGTCCGGGCGTTGTCAATGATTAGCTTTATGACGTCGTCAACGTCCTTATCCGGTATGACCATTTCCAGTTTTATCTTCGGTAGAAGGTTGATGCTGTATTCGGTGCCACGGTAGACTTCGGTGCGGCCCTTCTGGAGACCGCAGCCGATTACCTGCGTTACAGTCATGCCGTGGATACCAAACTGATTAACTGCCTCCTTCACATTTTCCAATTTTCCGGGGCGCAGAATACATTCGATTTTAGTCAATTCAACTCACTCCTTGAATTTATTAGATTATTTATTTATCAAACCTTAGCCTGATTAGTTGAACTTGCAGACTGGATAAATGCTCCGGTTAACTTTAGATCACCGAACGGAGATCCTGAAACAAAGTCTGTATAGGCGTCTTCGCCGTGCTGAGTAATGTCCAGGCCGGTATCCTGTTCTTCGTCGGTGGCACGGAGCTTAGTAACCACGCCAATTGCCTTGAGGATGACTAATGTGCCTACTCCAGCAATTGCCCAACTGGCGGCGATACTGATGATCTGAATTGTTATCTGACCGGGATTACCATATAAAAGACCGATTCCCGCAGGGTTGACCGCAGGATTGGCGAATATACCGGTCGCCAGGGCGCCCCAGGTGCCGCCAATACCGTGTACGCCAAAGGCGTCAAGGGAGTCGTCATAGCCGAGCTTCGCCTTAATTACACCCACTGCCACGTAGCAGACCACTCCGGAGACCAGTCCGATTATAATAGCCGGCATCGGATCCACAAAGCCGGAGGCGGGGGTGATGGCCACCAGACCGGCCACTGCGCCGGTAGCTGCGCCCAGAATGGTGGGTTTGCCTCGGTGGGTCCATTCAGCCACTACCCAGGACAGAGCCGCCGCTGCCGTGGCCAGGTGAGTGACCACAAAGGCGCTGGCTGCCAGGCCGTTGGCGCCCAAAGCGCTGCCGGCGTTAAAGCCGAACCAGCCGAACCACAGGAGAGAGGCTCCAATTACTACAAAAGGCAGGTTGTGCGGGATCATCGGCTCACTACCGTAACCCTTGCGCTTACCCAGGACCAGGCAGGCTACCAGACCGGAAACACCTGAGAGGATGTGAACAACAGTACCACCTGCGAAGTCCAAGGAGCCTAACGTACCCAGCCAGCCGCCACCCCATACCCAGTGGGCTACAGGGTCATAAACCAGGGTTGACCAGAGGATCAGGAAGGCCAGGAAAGCCGGGAAACGCATTCTTTCCGCAAAAGCACCGGAGATCAGGGCCGGAGTAATAACTGCAAACATTAGTTGAAAGACCATAAAGGCCATGTGCGGAATCGTTGTTCCGTAAACATCGCTAGGCGCAAAGCCGACACCTTTCAACCCAACCCAGTCGAGATTGCCTATAATTTGGCCCACGTCCGGGGCGAAGGACAGGCTGTAGCCGAACAGTGCCCATTGTATGCTGATAACAACCATGGCGAAGAAGCTATACATGATCGTACTCAGGATGTTTTTCTTACGGGACAGACCGCCGTAAAAGAGAGCCAGACCGGGGAGCGTCATGAGCATGACCAGGGCCGCCGAGATTAAAACAAAAGACGTATCGCCGGTATCAATCACCGGAGCTGCGGCTTCTGCTGCTTCCTCAGCCCAGGCCAGGGCCGGAATTGTCATGAACAAAGCAGCTGCCGGCAACATCATCCGCAAAATTCTTTCTTTCATCGCTACAACCTCCTGTTATCTTATTAGACCTTGAGTGGGAACCACCTTAATGTCTCCTGTCGAAGTTGGCGCCTACTCCGGCAGAAGTATTTCTGCTGCTCCCTTATAACAGAAAACGCCCTCGCGGCAGGGCCAAAAACCTGCCTTGAGAGCGTCACTGCTCGATTCAGTTACAACCTTGTGGTGAACAAAAAAGCTTTTCAAGAAAGATCCCTTTCCTGAAAAGCGTCTCTGCCGTTTGATACTGCTTCGTATCACCAGTTAACTTATAGTAATTCTAGTCCGTTATAATCTAGCTGTCAATAGGTTTTTTGAAAAATATTTTTTTTTGTTTTCTACCTATTACCGCCTGTGGTGACGCTAACGCAGCTCCGTGCCGTTGCAAGCCGGATAGGTGATGAGCAGTGCCTTCTTCCACGTCATAAAGCGGGTTGGCTACAAGACCGGTGTAAGCGGGCATACCATGTTCATTAATATCCAGTCCCTCAAACTCAACCTCGGCAGATACTCTGATGCCCACAGTTTGCTTAAGAGCGCTGAAAATAGCATATGTAACCGTAAAGGCAAAAGCTGATACTACCAGAACACCCAGAGTCTGCACGGCAAGGAGTCCGGCGCCGCCGCCATAGAAAAGGCCTTTTTCCTGGGCAAAAAGACCAAGAGCGATAGTGCCCCATGTTCCAGCTACACCGTGTACCGCGATGGCCCCCACAGGGTCGTCTGCTCTCATCCGGTCAAATACGCCAACCGCCAGGACAACCAACGTACCGGCAACAGCGCCAATAATCACAGCGCTGCCGGGACCGACAAAGGCAGTACCGCACGTGATTGCGGCCAATCCCCCCAGTGCTCCGTTCATAGCCATGCTCGGGTCGGCCTTGCCGTATCTGAACATGGTTATTAAAATGCCCATAACACCGCCGGCAGCCACTGCCAGGTTTGTCGTCACGGCTATCCTGGCAATATTGAGGTCCAGGCCAGCAAGAGAACTGCCGGGATTAAACCCAAACCAGCCAAACCAGAGAATGAATGTACCCAAAAAAGCCAGGTGCAGGTTGTGAGCAGGCAGGACGTTGATTGTACCGTCCTCGTTATACTTACCTATCCTGGGCCCCAGCACCATAACCGCAGCCAGGGCGCTCCAGCCGCCCACAGCGTGAACAACCGTTGAGCCGGCGAAGTCCAGCATACCCAGTTTACCCAGCCATCCGTCAACCGCCCAGACCCAATGCCCTGCTATGGGATAGATAAAGGCGGTTGCCAGTATAACATATATAATATAAGGACCATATTTCATGCGCTCGGCAACCGCGCCTGATAGAATGGACACCATGGCCATAGCGAAAGCCGCCTGAAAAAGCCAGTAGGCGTAAATGGGAATTCTTAACTGGATATGATCGAGGTTTCCCATAATAAAGAAACCTGTGGTCCCAAACAGCCCCGCCTTGTCCAGCCCGTACATGATACCGAAACCGATAGCCCAAAAACTCAACATCCCAAAGGTGGTATCAGTGAATACCTTCATAACTATATTGATGGAATTTTTGGCCCTGATAAAACCTGCTTCGAGAAAGGCGAAGCCTCCTTCCATGAGAAAGACCAGGGCGGCGCAGAGCAAAACCCATACCGTATCTATACCTGACGCCAATTCCTGAATACTAATTTCCACTTTTTTAGCCCTCCCTATTGAATACGTATAAAATAAAAAAGACGCATGGACCGCGGGTTTAATACCCGGGCCGCAGAGCGTCTTTGCCCGACAGGAATCATCTCCTGTATACTTTGTTACTTGTTTTTAAAGAGCGTCCTCCCCGGATTCCCCGGTTCTTACCCGGACAGCGTTTTCGACAGGATAGATAAATATTTTGCCGTCTCCGACCGCACCGGTGCGGGAATTTTCTGCAATAATATCAACCACATCCTGAACCCTGAAGTCTCTCAGCACAATTTCTATTTTCAATTTCGGCAGCAGATTGATACTGTACTCGTGCCCACGGTAGA
The DNA here is from genome assembly GCA_002365855.1 of Pelotomaculum sp. UBA3103. Classification (GTDB taxonomy): domain Bacteria; phylum Bacillota; class Desulfotomaculia; order Desulfotomaculales; family Pelotomaculaceae; genus UBA3103. The sequence continues at coordinate 30,116 of DFAP01000086.1, forward strand.
CTCCTACCCTGCCCTTTTGAAGTCCGCAACCAACTACCTGGGTTACTGTCATCCCGTGTATTCCGTACTTACCAAGAGCATCCTTAACCTCCTCCAGTTTTTCAGGACGAATGATAGCCTCAATTTTTTTCAACTTAAACAACCCCCTTGTTGTTTTCATATTTTTGGAGGAAAAAAATAAACGCCCTAAATACCTTTGCATGAGGTATTAGGACATCATTGGCCCTTGATACGACCTTGTATCTATACCATATTATAATCGTTGAAAGAAACCCATGCAAGAGCGCACGGGAAATAAATTGTAAATATGAAGCTATACTTCAGGTGGCAATAACGTATGAATTCCGGTTTAACGTATATATACCCTCGGGACGCGGTAGCTGACCATGCAGACTATTTCGTAATTAATAGTTCCAAGCTTCGCCGCCACCTCGTCCGACGTTATTGACTGGCTTCCCTGGGACCCAATAAGAACGGCCTCATCGCCTGTTTTTACTCCGGGAATGTGACCCACGTCAACCATTAACTGGTCCATCGTAACCCGGCCCACCACAGGCGCCCTCTGGCCTTGCAGGAGGGCTTCCCCCTTGGAAGACAGCAGTCTGGTGTACCCGTCGGCATAGCCCAGGGGGAGAGTTGCTATCACCGTGGGCCTGCTTGTGCTGAAAGTTCGGCCATAGCTCACTTTGAAGCCTGCGGGCACTTCTTTGACATGAGCTACCGTAGCTTTCAGGGACATGGCCGGCTTAAGCCTGACCCTGGTATGGTCCACCTCAGCGGAAGGGTAAAGGCCGTAAACAATTATTCCCGCCCTGACCATGTCCATATGGGTCTCCGGCATTTCCATTATCGCAGCGCTGTTTGCCGCGTGCTTGACCGGTACTTCAAGCCCGTTTTTTCTTAAATCTTCTACCAGCCCGGCAAATTTATAATATTGCTCCCTGGTATACTGTTTGTCCAATTCATCGGCTGACGCGAAGTGGGTATACAGCCCCTCTATTTCCAAAAACGGGTTTTGTGCCAGCTCCAGAATCTCCTTGACAGCGCCTGGTCCTGCCACCCAGCCAACTCGTCCCATACCCGTATCCACTTTTAAATGCACTTTCGCCCGCGTCTTCTCTGCTGCGGCAGCGTCCGCCAAATACATGGCCATGTCCCTGGTTAAGACACCTTGTGCCAAACGGTGGCGTACCACTTCCCTGGATAGTTCCGGTGGGGAGTAACCAAGGATCAAAACCGGCGCATTAATGCCGGCACGGCGTATCGCCACGCCCTCCTCCACCCGGGCTACTCCCAGGCAGTCAGCGCCATTAACCAAAGCCACCCGGCTTACTTCCAGCGCACCGTGTCCGTAACCGTTGGCCTTGACGACCGTCATAACTTTGGCTGAGGGCATGGTAACACTGCGGATCTCCCGCACATTATGAGCAACGGCTTTTAAATCGATTTCCGCCCAAACTGGAAAAACAGACAAAATAAACACCTCTCAACAAAAGGTTGTTATTAATATTCTCAGTTTAAACATTATTTCCTCCATAAAAAACAAAACCCTGTTAACAGGGTGAGGTTCAAATTAAAACCCATATTAAGCTCATACCTTTTTCGGCTCATCGTACTTTCAGCGGTGCTGCGGATTGTGGTTGTCCCAAAGCAAGAAGATGTATACAAGAACGTATGTTGATAGTGTTGCCAGGGAGAAGAACAAGTATTTCATTTTTGTAAACCTCCTCCTCAAATTCTTCGCTCTTGATTATATTGTATACAATATTCCATAATACGCAATACTTAATACTGCATTTTTGAAAAAATATTTCTGATCAGAGCGGCAAACCTGCTTTTCTATTTTAATAAATTCTTCCGCTAAAGCTGCGGTTAAACCAGTTCCACAGCTCTACGTCCCCTAATGCAGGGGAATGGACAGCATCCAGCTTTTGCAGCTTTAATAATTCCTTGACAGGACCGGTGACGACCACCCCGTAAACCTGGATACCGTTATCTTTTATATACTGGTACCGCTGCTCAAGGAGAAGCTGTTTCCGGTTTCCCTGGTAAATGCGCTCAGCTATTTTCTTATTTTCAACCAGGAACTTCATTGATTCAACAAAGTATTCCTCACGCAGGGCGCTATCATTATCGGAAACCGGGGAGTATTGAGTTAACATGTTCCGGGACAGGTCGGGCATACCCCAGGCCCCATCGTTAGTAGACAGTGGCGCCTGGCGATCCCGGGATGTCCCCTCCACCCCGGTAGTCAGGGCATACCAGGTAATATCTAAATCAAATTCGTCCAGCATGGTCTTGACCTGGTCTATGGAGTAAGTCTCCCAAAAGGAAAAGGCTAATTCAGCCACAGTTCCCTCGGGCAAAATATCCAGGGCCTGCCAGGTTTCCTCCGATACTGCAGCCAGGTAACGGCCATTATCACTCAGGTCAGAGAGCTGATCCGGATGGTAAAAGTAAAGGTAGTTCTGGTATGAATCGTTTTTCCACTGCCTCTGGGTTATCACCGAGGAAAAAAGCTGGGTCACATTCAGATGACCAATCACCATGCCTTCTCTACCCACCTGTTTTTGCAGGGCATAATTTCCTCTGACAACAAAATACGGTTTTATTTCCACGCTGCTATGCCCCCAGCCCGCCCGGGAAAAGAAATTTGTATGCGGAGCGAAACTCAGGGGCATGGTCACGTTGGGAAAGGTGAACTCGGTCAGGAGCGCTGCCGTCTTTTGTGTCCGGTAAAGCTGTGAGTTCTCCCCGCCCCAGTTGTAGTACAAGCTGGAAAGAACGCTGCCGGCAATGTTAAAGGCAGCCAGGAGCATAAGCAAAAAAACTGCTATGCTGATGCGGTTTTTATATTTGGCCCGAAGTAAAATACCGCGCTGTTTTTTTTCGTTCAGTCCATTGCCCGTTAAGGTTTCAGACCATTCTTTTTTTAGGCCTGTACTATCCTTTTCAATGGCGGCAAGGCAATCATCAAGGATTTGCCGGCAGTCCGGGCAGCTCTCCACATGCGCTTCAGCAGCCTTTTCCTCTCCGGGTGAAACATCCCCCTGCAGATACTTTTGCTTTATCTTTTGGAATTCCTCACAGTTCATTTTCCATCACCTCTTTAATTTTTTGACGGGCCCGGAACAGCGTTACCTTTATACTGGTAAGACTGGCATCCAGGATATGGGCTATCTCCTGGTAGGTAAAATCATGATAGTCCCTTAGCAGAGCTACCTGACGACTCTTCTCCGGCAGAGAGTGAACCGCCTCCAGCCAGCTGTTCAGGCTTTCCTTTAACTGGTAACACTCTTCGGGGCTCGGCGCTGTTCCCGCATTAAGGTTTGCAATCAAGCTTGGATCTGTCTTTACCCGCCGTTTTTCCCGGCGATACCAGTCAATATATGTGTTATGGGCGACACGGAACAGCCAGGGACGGACCTTTTCACCTTGATAATTTTCCAGGTACTCATAAGCTTTGATAAAGGTGTCCTGAACCAGATCTTCAGCCGTCTGGGGGTGACCCGAAAGACGAAGCAGGTATCTGTACAGGTCATTCATGTTGTGCCGGTAAAGGTCGTCCAGAGTTTTCAAAACTACTGCCTCCAACACCGTCTTTCAATAAAATAACGAATAGCTAAACTCAAAGGTTACACTGCTCAATAAAAATATATCTAGTCAAAAGAAGTTGCAACAACGTCCCTATTACCACGTAAAGGGTTTTGGCTCTCAAGCGTCCAAAACCCTTTACGGCATACAACACATGTATCTAACAACAATGAGGAAAGGTAAAAAGTTATTTTAAAATTTCGTTAAGCTCATAGCAATCCAAATTAAGGGATTCACCGACCGCTCGACAAGTCAGCTTTCCTTTATAAGTATTCACACCGCGGGCCAGGGCCCGGTTGTTCAGGACAGCGTTCAGATAACCCCGGTCGGCCAACTCTTGGGCGAAGGGCAAAGTGGCGTTGGCGAGAGCAAAAGTAGAAGTTCTTGCTACTGCACCGGGCATGTTTGCAACAGCATAATGAATAACACCGTGCTTTTTATATACCGGTTCACTGTGGGTGGTAACACGGTCGATGGTTTCAATTGAACCACCCTGGTCTATCGCCACATCCACAATAACCGAGCCCGGCTTCATCTGCATAACCATTCTTTCAGTAACCAGCTTAGGCGCCTTTGCTCCAGCTATAAGCAGCGCCCCGATCAACAGGTCGGCGTAGCGGACTGACTGCTCTATATTCAACTGGCTCGCATCCAGGGTTTTTATCCGGCCGTTGTACAGTTCATCCAGGTAGCGGAGACGCTCGAGGTTGCAGTCAATGACGGTCACCCGCGCCCCCATTCCTACTGCTACTCTGATTGCGGTTGCTCCTACTGTTCCGGCGCCTATAACCACCACGTCTGCGGCAGGCACCCCTGGTACACCACCCAGCAGGATACCCCTGCCGCCGTATGGTTTTTCCAGGTAGTGAGCCCCTATCTGAACAGCCATCTTTCCTGCGACCTCGCTCATCGTAGTAAGCAGAGGCAGCGCTCCGTTATCCAGCTGGACCGTTTCGTAAGCTATGGCTATAGCTTTGCTTTTCAACAAAGCTTTTGTAAGAGCCGGCTCACTGGCCAGGTGCAGATAAGCAAAAAGGATCTGGCCTTCCCGCAGGAGTGAATATTCCTGAGGAAGTGGTTCTTTCACCTTGACGACCATATCGGCGCGGCTGTAAATCTCGGCGGGGCTATCTACCAGCTCGGCTCCGGCCGATACATAAGCCTCGTCGCTAATACCGCTGCCCAGCCCGGCGTCCCTCTCTATTAATAATGTATGTCCGGCCCCGGTAAGGGTCTGGACCCCTGCTGCCGTTGCCGCCACACGGTCCTCGTTTGCTTTGATCTCTTTAGGCACGCCAATAATCATAAAAATACCCCCCCCCCAATCATATTTTTTAGTATAAATTTTACCGAAATGATAAGTGATCTTTAATATAAAAAGTCTCACATTAGAATTACCACGAAAGCTTTTTATATGCGGAAGGAAGAGCAGCCAGGATGTCCCCTGCGATCATGCCCGTCATACCTTTTTCCCTGGCTGCCAAATCGCCTGCCAAACCATGGATGTAGGCGCCGGCCGCAGCGGCTGGCTCAGGTTCCAACCCCTGGGCGAGCAAGCCTGCAATAACCCCTGTCAGGACGTCGCCGCTTCCTCCGGTGGCCATACCCGGGTTGCCGGTAGGATTGATGTAAACAGCTCCGTCAGGTGAGGCTACCACGGTGCGCGCTCCCTTTAACAAGGACACCACATTCCAAGTTGTTGAAGCTTTTCTGGCGGCGCCGAGCCTGTCATCCTGGATCTCCTTCACTGTTAATCCCAGCAACCGGGCCATTTCACCTGGATGAGGTGTTATGACTACAGGCGCCTGAGCCTTGCTTAATATATCACCTGCACCGGATAAAGCGTTAAGAGCGTCAGCATCCAGCAAGCAGGGTACCCCAACCGATGGCAGAAGCTCTCTAATCAGGGTTACCACCTCTTGGACCTGAGAGAGACCGGGACCTATAGCCAGCACATCCATCCCTTTCAACAGGGACAGGATGCGCTGCCGCGCCCCCTTGCTGAGAGTGCCTTTTCCAGTGTCCGGCAGAGGAACCGTCATAACCTCGGTTAGTTTTGACTCCATTATATCGTGCAGTGTTTCCGGCACAGCCACCGTTACCAGCCCCGCGCCGGCCCTAAGGGCGCCTTCTCCGGCCAGACAAGCGGCGCCAGTCATACCCCGTGAGCCTGCCACGATCAACACCCGGCCGAAACTTCCCTTGTGCGCGGAGGAGGGGCGGGAAGGGAGCCACTCTCTCACTAATTCGGAAGTTATAAGGTATCTTCGGGGAGCAGTCCTCTCAACCAAAATGGAAGGTATGGAAATATCAGCAACGGTAAGCTGCCCGGCATAGTCCGCGCCCGGTTCAAGAAACAGCCCCAGCTTTGGCAGACCAAATGTGACTGTATGGTCCGCTCGTATACAGGGACCATTGACACGGCCGGTGTCAGCTTCAAGACCGGAAGGTATATCTACGGCCACTATCGGCTTTCCGCTATCGTTAAGGACCTCGATGACCCTGCCTGTCTTTTCACTGATTTTTCCGCGAAATCCAGTACCGTATATAGCATCCACGATCAGTTCGGTATTCATTAACACCAGTTTGACAATATTAATCGCGTCGCCCTGGTGGAGATAGTATATTTTCTGCTCCATCTTCCGCCATATTTCAAGATTCATCCCCGCGTCGCCGCCTATTTCATCAGCGTTAAACAGCGAGAGAACTTTAACCTCGGTGCCGATGTTCAGCAGATGTCGCGCTGCAACCAGCCCATCTCCGCCATTATTGCCCTTACCAATAAAAATGGTAACGACCTTCCCCCTCACGTCCCCAAGAACACCCTTGATCACTTCTACCACCTGGCGGCCTGCGTTTTCCATTAGAACAAGTCCGGAAATCCTATAATCTTTTATTGTGGCCATGTCCAGCGCTTTCATTTCACCAGCTGTGACAATACGCATTTTTAGCCCTCCTTGCCTGCAGCAATGGCAAACGCCACTGCCCTGTCACGATCATGAGAAATGCTGATCAATACAGCCTGTACGCCCCTACTCCCAGCTATTTCAGCAGCGGCGCCGTGCAGTTGTATTTCCGGGCGGCCAGAACTGTTACGGACTACCTCCACGTCAACCCAACTGCACCCGGCAAGGCCAGTACCCATTGCCTTTAAAACTGCTTCCTTGACGGCAAAACGGGCTGCATACGATGAATAACGATCCTTCCTGGAGTCGCAATACTCTCTTTCCCCGGCGGTAAAAATACGTTCCAGGAAACGGCTTCCACTTCGCTCAACCGCACTTTTTATTCTCTCAATTTCAACGATATCCGTTCCGACGCCGATCAGGCCGGCAGACGGCTTGCCCGTTAACAACCCCCACACCTCCATAAATCAACATTCCCTGCATTATTATCTCCTGTATAAAAAAAACCTGCCTTTTAAAGGAATTTTAGGACAGGTTAAAATATATTTTTTTACGTAGAAACGATCAAAATCCGAGTATCTTTCTTAATTTCTTGGCCTGTGCCCGGCTGACCGGAACCTCACTTCTTTCGTTGTCTTCCACGATCAGGTTATAGGTGCCGTTGAAGAAAGGAACGATCTCTTTGACTTTGTGCAGGTTGACCAGGTAGCTCCGGTGAGTGCGGAAAAAAATCTGCGGGTTCAGTCTTGCTTCCAGATCTTTTAAGGTAAATCGTGTAAAATACCTGTCGTCGAAGGTTTTAATATAAACAGTATCCTGCTCGGTATAAGCGTAAAAGATTTCAAATTCACCCACAAGTATGGTCTTCCCTTGTTTTTCGGCGGGAACCCTGTCGATCTTTATCGGACTTATGTCCTCGTGCGCAGGCTTGATCTCATCCTCATGGACTTGTCCTGCATTAACAACCCCTAACGTGTCAGAAGCGGCAACAGCCTCCTTGGTCAGCCTGGTGACTTTATCTATGGCTTTTTTCAACCGGTTGGTCTCAACCGGTTTTAAAATGTAATCCACCGCATTTACTTCAAAGGCCGAAACTGCAAACTCGTCGTACGCTGTAACAAAAATAATATACGGCCTTCTATCCAGATCCTGTATTGCAGAACCCAATTCCAGTCCATTCATGCCGGGCATGGAAATATCCAGGAAAAGGACCTGGTAGTCAAGCGCCTTAATCAGGGATAGAGCTTCCTGTGCGTTTGCCGCTTCACCAACAATCTCGATGTTATCGAAAGTGCTTAAAGCGTACCTCATTTCCTGTCTTGCAGGGTATTCATCATCAATGATCAAAGCTTTGAGTTTAAATGGCGAACCCCCCTTTTTCACGAGTGTTGATGTTAAGCGGAACCCTTACGCAAACACTCGTACCAACACCCATCTTGCTATCAATCTTGAGGCCGTAATCATCGCCGTAAATGCTTTTCAGTCGCTCATGGACATTACTCAGGCCCACGCCATTGCCTGAGCCAAAACCCGGGAGAAGAACCTTGGGCATCCGGTCTTCACTGATCCCTACACCATCATCTTCTATTACTATCAGCATTTCCCCGTCTACCCTCTTAGCTGATATATGAACGGTCCCCGAGCCTATTTTGGGCTGGATACCATGTTTGATAGCGTTCTCAATAAGTGGCTGAAGCGTCAGCACAGGTACCTGGGATTCAAACAATGAGGACTCAATGTCCCTGTGAATCCTGAGTTTTTCTCTGAAACGTGCTTTCTCCAGGATTAAATAGGTGTTTACATATTCTATCTCTTCTCTTAGAGTGTTAAGATGACCGTGTCTTTTTAAGGTTCGGCGGAAGAAAGAGGCCAGGCGTATAAGCAGTTTCCTTGCTGTTTCCGGATGTGTTCGTGTGTACGTAATAATAGTATTAAGAGTGTTGAATAAAAAGTGAGGGTTGATCTGGGCATGCAGCGCATCAAGCTCCGCCTTTGTAACCAATTGGGCCTGCCTGTCAAGTTCGGCCAATTCCATTTGAAGGCCTAACAGCTGCGCCACGGCAACAGCCAATTTTACTACGGCCGGATGAAGCTCGCCCTGGCTGGTCTGGTACAGCTTGACCGTGCCTGCCACCTCGCCCTTGCACTTAAGGGGGGCGATCACGGCTGCCTGTAAAGAGCAGCCTTTTTCCGGACAGTTAAGGCCTTTCTTGTCCTTGATGATTATTAGTTCTCCGGTTTCCACCGCCTGCTTGGTCGCGTAAGTAATAATCGGACCACCTGCCTTGTGATGGTCTGAACACTCTCCAATATAGGCGAGTACTTTGACCCGGTCCGTTATGGCCACTGCCGAAACATCGCCTATTTTCAGAATGATTTCAGCAGTTTTATGAGCTGTTTCTTCATTTAGGCCGCGCCTAAGGTAAGGTAATGTCTCACTGGCAATCTGCAGGGTAGGATCAATTGGATGCTCATCAAGCCTTATTTTAATTACTTTGTATTTCTGAATATACTCAACAATAAGAAAAGTACCAATGGCATTGGCAATTAACATCACTGATACAATCTGCCAGGGTCCGGGACTAACCGCAAACACAAACAGAATGACCACCAGCTGAACCAGCACCCAGCGCAGGAATATGTCTCCGGGGATATTCTTAATACTTTTCATTCTTTAAATAACCTCTTAAATTATTGTCGGCGGTTAAATATCATACAACTTAATCATACTATCTTAACCTTTAGATCTCAATACGTTTTAATTCTTAAAACCACCATCGCTTTTGTCCGTGTTATTTCTTTTTCTCAAGGAAGTGGGCAATTCCTTCTGCGTTAAGTTTGAGATCAAGTGACAGGAACTGTACAGCCGGGTGCAGCCGGTCACTGAATCCGTATGGGCGCAATTCGTTCATAGCCAGTTCCCATAAAGCTTCCTCAATGTCTTTAGCGCCGCCGCCACCGGCAATAATCTCCAGGCCTACAGACTCATAAACTGATACCAGCTCCCTGTTGCGCTCTAGAATGGCAGGCGCTCCACCAGCTTTGCCAAAATGGGTAAAATAAATATTTTCCAGGTCCAGGCCACTCATGCGGTCCATCGTTTGCACCGCTGACGCCGGGTCAAACTCCGTTGGAGGGGTGGAGGGCAAAGTGAAGTCAAACCCTACCAGCTCACTCAGCGCTTTAAACCTAACACCCAGTGCATCACCGCCAAAAACTCCACGGCTTTGAGGATCATGGACGACAAAGTGGTGGCGGGCATGACCCGGGGTGTGGTAAAAGGATAGCTCCCTGCCGCCAAGGTCAATGACCTCTCCGTCTTCAGGCGTGAACACACGTTCAGACGGTATTGGTAATATTTCACCAAAAAGACTGTCAAACTTATTTCCATATATGTTCCTGGCCCCGGCTATCAATTTGGACGGGTCGGTCAAATGCCTTGCACCCCTGGGATGAACAAATACCCTGGCCGCAGGGAGTTCGCGCGCCACAACCCCCGCGCCACCGGCGTGGTCCAGGTGAATATGAGTGACAATGATGAATTCCACGTCTTGAGGCCGAACGGCCAGACTTTTTAAGGCAGACATGATGTGACCGGCTCCAGGCGAGGGACCGGTTTCGATTAAAGCTACCTTATCCGCCAGGATAAGGTAGCAGGAAGTCCTGCCCGGCTCCTGATCATAAACGTCTACCTGGTAGACACCACTGCCCAAGTTTACTGCTGTATACATTCTTAAACCCCCTCTTAGACATTTAATCAATATACTATTAATTATATGGTTATCAAACTATATAATCAGCATGTGAAAAATTAACGGCTTGGAACATTCGTGAACTTTGGGGTTCATGGTTAGAATATCTAAAATTTCTGAACATTGCAATATAAATAACTAAATAATAACCACTGGTAATAACAGCAATTCCAATTAAAATTATAACCCCGACCAGCAGGGTGCTCGGCACATGAAAGACTACTTCCTGGTCCTTTTGCAGCAGCCTCCGGATAAAGAATTCCACCCCGAGCCCAATCAGCAGAAAGGACCAATATTTCCACAAACTCTGCGGCGACGAAAGGCTGCCGAAATTACACAACAGCATTCCAATCCCCAGTACCATCAGGTCAAGCGCCAGGGTTATGGGGCCGGTCTTTATTCTTAGCGTCAAGAATTTCCCCTCCTGCCTGAATTTCCCACTAGAATATAAATGCCGATACCTAGTATTAACAAGGGAGGAACTAATTTTTCCATGTAATAATAGTTGGCAGAAAAACGTGGAAACAGGTTGTTGAGCAGGGCGAAAACCCCGAGGAGAATAAGGCCGAACCCGACCAGATTTCCCTGGGAATCCATGAAACCCGCTGCTTCAAAGAGTAAAGTGTCCTCTACAAACTGACCTTCGTTTATCCGCTTCTGCAGCTGTAGAGTGTCAAAAATGGTGTAGAACATTGTTACCGGCAGAACCAGGGCGGTAATTTCCCCAAAATTAATTGCCGCCGCAAGAGATATCGTGCCGTAAAATACTATCATCGTCTGAAAGCCGCGGCGCATCAGGCCGAGGTACAAATAACCAACGCCGGGAATCAGAGACAGGAAAAAAGCCAGGTATGCCTTCTTTTTCCCGCTCTCAGGAAGTGAATCCGTTATACAAATAATTAAGGCGCCGTATCACTGGCGCCGGTCAATACCAAGAATATCCCTGCCATATAACTTTCTTCATATCTGCCACGGCAGATAAACCGCCGGGAGTGTCTATCTATTTCGGCGCAGGCGTGGTTATTTCCTCCCAGGCAGATTCGAATTCCCTTAGTATTGATTCGTTGAAAAGGACAAAACGGATTTCATCTATTCCTGGTTTAAACCTGACAAAATCCCGTACTGTTTTGAGGGCGATGCGCGCGGCCCGATTTACGGGGAAACTGTAAGTCCCGGTACTTATTGAAGGAAATGAGATGGACCTGATACCTTTTTCCCTTGCCAGGGACATGCTGTTATGGTAAGCACTCCAGAGAAGCTCATCCTCACCTTTTTCACCACCGGCCCAGACCGGCCCCACAGTGTGGATCACAAAGCGTGCTTTGAGGCGACCACCACTCGTTACAACAGCCTGACCTGTGGGCAGCATGCCCTGTAAATCCCTTACTTCCTTACATTTCGCAAGGATCTGAGGTCCGCCGGCACGGTGGATGGCGCCGTCAACTCCTCCCCCGCCCATCAGGCTGGAGTTTGCCGCATTAACAATAGCTTCGGTATCCTGTACGGTTATATCTCCTTTAAATAATTTCAAATGCGTTTTACCGACCAGGGTTTCCATATTGCATACCTCCCCTAACCTCTTTTCGAATATCCGTGGAATCCTAGCTTGTCCGACAGCAGTCGGTATTCCCTGAAGCAGTAGCTGTAAGGCTTAAATCTATTCGGATCGGGCCGCCCTTTTTCATCCAGTATATTTTTGTTGAAGTGGACAGCCAGCACGTCGGCGATAAAAACATCATGACTGCCGAGAGGAACTACCTGTTTTACCCTGCATTCAATATTAACCGGGCATTCCAAAATTAAGGGCGCTTTGACCATTGAAGAGGGTACCGGTGTCAAACCGGTTTCCTCAAATTTATTGACCTCGCTCCCTGAAACCATGCCGCAGTAATCAACAACCCTGGCCTGTTCGGCGGAAGGAATATTAATCACATATTCCCCGGATTCTTTGATTAGATGGTATGAGTGCCTGCCTACAGGTCGAACACTGATATATACAACCGGAGGTTCTGAGCTCATAACGCCTGTCCAGGCAATTGTTATTATATTTGGCGCCCCTCCCTCCAGGCAGGATGTCACTAAAACGGTTGGCACAGGGAATAAAACCGTTGCTGGTCCCCTGGTAACTTTTTGGATGGCAATCGCCCCCTTATTTTATTTTTAAAATAATTATATACCTAACATTAGATTAATAACCAGATCTGTTAATTTATTTCCCCTCTCAATACCCTTGTATTCCTCCTGTAATTAAACAAAAAACCCCTACGACAACGATTGTGTAGGGGTCTCAAGTGACCCGGATTGGTCTGATTTTTTATAGGGGGATTTCACCGTCAAGAATCTTATTCATGCTTCGCACCGCGCACATTTTACCGCACATTGTGCACGAATCCTCATTCTCCGGACTTGATTCCGACCTGTAGCGCTTTGCCTTTTCAGGGTCCATAGCCAGTTTAAACATACTGGACCAGTCAAGATTGCGCCTGGCTTCGCTCATCCGGTCATCCCACTGCCTCGCGCCAGTAATCCCCTTGGCGATGTCAGCCGCATGAGCAGCGATGCGTGAGGCTATAATCCCCTCCTTCATGTCTTCCAGCGTGGGCAGCCGGAGATGCTCCGCCGGGGTGACATAGCAAAGGAAATCAGCGCCGTTGGCCGCAGCTATTGCCCCACCTATGGCGCTGGTAATATGATCATAGCCCGGCGCCACATCGGTAACCAGAGGGCCGAGAACATAAAACGGCGCGCCATGGCACAATTTTTTCTCAAGTAACATGTTCGGTATGATTTCATTTATAGCCATGTGTCCAGGGCCCTCGATCATAACCTGCACATCCTTCTCCCATGCTCTCTTGGTGAGTTCTCCAAGAACGATTAATTCCTGGATTTGCGAGGCGTCCGTAGCGTCCTTGATACTGCCCGGACGGCAGGCGTCTCCAAGACTGACGGTAACATCATATTCCCTGCATAATTCGAGCAGTTCATCATAGAACTCATAAAAGGGGTTTTCCCGGCCATTCAACTCCATCCAGGCAAAAAGGAGGGAGCCTCCCCTCGAGACAATGTTGGTCAGCCTCGGGCTTTTCTTGAACCTCGCAGCGGTCTCCCTGTTAATACCGGCGTGGATGGTCATGAAATCCACACCGTCTTTAGCGTGTTTTTCCACCACTCTCAGGAACTCTTCAACCGTGATATCCTTGAGTTCTTTATCGTAGAAACCAACAGCGTCATACACGGGCACCGTGCCAATGGCTGCCGGTGACATTTGAACCAGGCCCTGTCTGAATTCCTCGGTCTTACCGTAACAGCTCAGGTCCATGATCGCATCAGCCTTAAGCTCTATTGCCCAGCGGGCCTTCTCCAACTCAGCTTCGATGCTGCAGCAATCTTTGGACACACCAAGATTCACGTTGATTTTTGTACTGAGACCTGCGCCAATCCCGCATGGGTCAAGGGAAACGTGGTTTTTATTAGCTGGTATGACAACCCTGCCTTCAGCAATCAGATTGCAAAGCGCCGCAGCGTCCACCCCCTCCTTGCGGGCAACCTCCTCCATCTCCCTGGTTATAATACCTCTGCGGGCAGCTTCCATTTGAGTGTTATAATTCAATGCCAGTCCTCCTTCCGCTTGATTTCTTTCCTGAGCTCGCGAACCTTGGCTCCGATATCCTCAGCTCCAACTATTTCTGTCACCAGGGCAATACAGCTGGCCCCCCTCCGGCTGACTTCCGCGATATTATGGTTCTTGATCCCCCCGATGGCCACAAAGGGTAACCGGATGTTCTGCACAACGTAATCAAGGTACTCCAGGCCCACCGGCCCGCAAACATCCTTCTTGGTCCTGGTTGCGAATATAGGCCCAACCCCGATATAATCCACCCCGGCAGTTACCGCAGCCTCCGCCTGGCCGGGGGAGTGGGTGGACAGGCCGATGATCATCTCCTGGCCCACAAGCTCCCGGACTCGTTCGGGCGGCAAGTCGTCCTGCCCGATGTGAATGCCGTCGGCATCAACGAGGAGCGCCAGGTCAACATGGTCATTAACTATGAAAATAACCCCGGCATCTCTTGTCATTTTTCTGATTTTCAGACACTCCTCGTACTTCTGTCTTGTTTTCTTCTCCTTCTCCCTGTACTGAATAACTCTTATCCCGGAGTCAACCATCCGGGCAGTCACCTCAATATTGCTCCTGCCCAGGGAATATTCCTCGGCGGTTATGCCATAAATGTCAGAGTCCAGCAGCACCTGCATGAATTTTTTATACGCCATCGTTATCCCCTCCATCCTTATCCCCGCCGTCCATTTGCCCAAGGTAATGGTTTAAAATAACGTCTGCCTGTTTTGCCGCCGCTACATTTACCCCCGGCGCCAGTGCGGGACAGCTTGGCCGGGCCTCCGATACAAGGTCCCCAACCAGGTAGAAATTATCTTTAATCCGGTGTACTTTAATGCAATCACTTCTACCCCAACCGGCAAGACCGGAGGCTGCAACAAGAAGTTTCCCGGAGTGTAAGTATGACTCTACGATCATCTTTTTGTAATGAGGCAGATCAAACGCTTCCACAATAACATCGCAGCCGCAAAATATTGAATGGACATTTTCCTGCCCGATTTTCTCCGGCAGCGCCTCTATCTCCAAACCAGGGTTGATCATCAGCAGGTTTTCTTTCAGCGCGGCCACCTTGAGCATCCCAACCTGTGAAGCAAAGAAGAACTGCCGGTTTAAGTTGCTGTGTTCTATAAAGTCAAAATCAACTATCTTTAAACTTTTGAAGCCGCATCTCACCAGGAACATGGCGCAGTTTGAGCCTAACCCGCCTGCCCCCGCAATGCCAATATTAACCTCCTGGATCTTAACCAGGTTTCTCGCGCCCAGGCTTGACGCCAGGGCCTTTTCAAAACAGTTTACCGGCATGTTCAGATCAACTGCCAATCTTTATAAACTGGCTGGTAACCTTGTGCATAGAGCATTTCCGCCATTTCCTTCACACTGCGCTCATCAGATATTTCGAACTGCGCGGTAGATTCCTGGTTGGACCTGCCCCCAACCGCAGTACAGGAACCGGCAGACATCTTGGTCGCACCCAGCTTTACCAGGCGGTCTCTGAGCTCAGCCCGTTCCCTGGTTGAAATGGTGATTCCTCCCCTGGGCATAAAGAGCCTGAATGCAAGCATATACTGCACCAGGTTTTTATCGCTGACATCGAACTCGGGCTGGAACCCGCCCAAATGCGGGCGAATCCTGGGCGGCGAAATACTCACCTCGACGTCAGGGAATCTGCTCTGAAGATAGTCCGCGTGAAGTCCTGTAAAAAAGGCTTCGGCCCGCCACCCGCCCAAGCCCAGCAAAGCGCCTACATTAACGGTGCGAATTCCTGTCCGGCAGGCCCGCTCCGGCGCCTCCAGCCTGAAACGGTAGTTGCTCTTAGGTCCGGCCGGATGAAATCTTGCGTACTCCTCCTCATCATATATTTCCTGGTAGATAGTCAGGCCGTCTACTCCGGCTGAAATGAGCTCTGCGTACTCTGCTTCCTCTAGGGCGTATATTTCGATACTGATGGAAGTAAAGTGCTTCTTTAATTCTTCAACACATTCTTTGATATATGATACGGGAGATTGCTGCCTGGATTCACCGGTTAGAACGAGGATATGCTTTAACCCGGTGGCGGCAATGATTTTAGCCTCACGCTCCACCTCCGGCAGGGTAAGTTTTTTCCTTTCCAGCCTGTTGTGAACATGAAAACCGCAGTAAAGACACTGGTTGACACAGTAGTTGGCCAGATACATCGGCGTATATAGGAAAATCACCCTGCCAAAATGCTGAACAGTAAGGCGCTGAGCCCGCTGGGCCATCTCTTCCAGGAAAAGCTCCGCACGGGGTGATAGCAGGGCCAGGTAATCCAATACTGACAGCCTGTTCCTGGCTATAATCTTTCTAATAACATCATCGGTAAGGTTGTTAAAAAAACTGTCAAAATTAAAGCCGTTATATTTGCTGCGCTCTTCATAATAACTCATATCTTTTCATCCTTCATCAATCTCTTAAGAATCCGGTGAGGGGTGAAGAGGGCCGGGCATACTCAAGCGTTTCACCTGTTCCCGCCAAATAAGCCAGGCGCCCCGCTTCTACAGCAAGGCCAAAAGCCCTGGCCATCCCTACAGGGTCGCCTGCCGTGGCTATGGCCGTGTTCACCAGCACCGCCGCCGCGCCCAATTCCATTGCCTCAGCAGCCTCGGAAGGCCGCCCGATACCTGCGTCAACAATGATGGGCAGCGGTATTTCCTCTATTAGAATCCTGATTAGTTCTCTGGTTTTTAGCCCCCGGTTGCTGCCGATGGGCGAACCCAGGGGCATTACCGCGGCCGCGCCAACATTAACCATCTGCTTTGCAACCATCAAGTCCGGGCTGATGTATGGCAGTACGACAAAACCCTCGCCGGCCAATATTTCAGTGGCTTTTAACGTTTCATAATTGTCAGGCAAGAGGTACCTGTTGTCAGTGATAACCTCGATCTTCACCCAGTTACCGCATCCTGCCGTCCTGGCCAGCCTGGCAATGCGCACGGCCTCCGCTGCATTCCTCGCGCCTGATGTGTTGGGCATCAGGATGCATCTGCGGGGCACGTATGCAGCAATGTTTTCTTCCTCGTAGTCCAGGTCAACCCTCCTCAACGCCACTGTCACAACCTGCGCGCCCGAAGCTTCAACAGATTCCGGGATCAGCCTGTTTGAAGAAAACTTGCCGGTCCCCAGAAATAGCCTGCTGGATATCTCCTGCCCGTTAATATTCAAGACATCGTTCACCGGACCTAACCTCCCCCTACAAATCTTAAAATTTCTACCCTGTCATGATCTTTTAAAATAATGCCGGGCCATGTTTCCTGATTGACAATGTCATTGTTGTACTCAACTAAAATTGACTCCGGGGTAAGCTTCCTAAAGCCGATCAGCTCAGCCAACGTTGTGCCTTCCCTGATTAACTCTTCCTTTCCATTCACGGTCAATATCATTAGAACCACCCCCCAACAAAAAAACTTACCTCATTGGGTAAGCTTTTAAAAAGTTAAGCCGGGACATCTTTCGAATCACAGCTTTTTCTTCCCTACGATGGCATTACCCATATCAGGTTCAAAGGGTTGAGAAAACTCTCTCTCAGCCTTGCGGCACCCCCGACTTTTATATTTAATTAAATAAGTAGTTAAATTATAGTTTAACTTCCTGTAGATGTCAAGGTAAGTTGGCGAATGCGAACGGATGCAGGTGTAAAAAAATTCAGGTTATGTAAAAAAGCTCAAAACAGTATATAATACTTTAATGGCATAATGATATAGAGGATTGGAGGTAACCAAACATTATGAATAAACATATTATTGATACCCTTAAAGCCCCTGCCGCTATAGGCCCTTATTCTCAGGCAATTAAATTTTTAAATTTTGTTTTTACATCGGGCCAAATTCCGATTGATCCGGTTAACGGGGAAGTCGTGGACGGTGGAATAGACAGCCAGACGCGGCAGGCGCTGAATAATCTGAAGGAAGTACTGTCCGCGGCCGGCGCCGCCACGGAAAACGTAATAAAAACTACAATTTTTATCAAAGACATGAACGATTTCGCCCTGGTAAACAGCATCTATTCCGAGGTATTTAAGTCAGAGCCGCCAGCTCGCTCCTGTGTTGAGGTCTCCAGGCTTCCAAAAGATGTGCTTATTGAAATTGAAGCTATAGCCTATGTCCCGACTGAATAGGTAACAGGCGTATCTTGATTACAGCAGTCTGAACAAAGTAATGATCACGACAACCAATAACAGGATACCCGCGCCGATAATAAAGTTTCTTTTGTCTTTTACAGCCTGCTTCCGTTCCTTTAATAGCTGCTTTTTTTCCGGAGATACATATTTTATCGACTTCAGCTTCTTTCCTTTACCCGGAGTGAACTCGTACACCTTGCCTTTTGACTGGTCTTGTTTTCCCGGCAACTGCATCACCTCAAAAAGACAAGTTCGTTTCATAAATATAAATTCCTGTTAAAATATATAATTACTTAAAAATACACCAAAGGTCATACATCCGTCCTGGCTTTGATTGTTATCGATGCAACACATGCCTGTGCAGGTATTAGATTTAAAGCATCCCAATAAATTTTTTGTAATCTGTGGTTGGTGTTTGGCAGGCATAGTTCTGGCACACATATGCTGTTGCCCTCCCTCCTATCGGTCCCTGTTCTTTCAGGAAAGGGGCCAGCTTCTCAATCTCTTTCCCGGCTTGGCCTCCGGGGTTGAAAGCAACTACAGTTTTTGGAATAAAGGCCCGCCTTACAGCCTTTAACATTGCCTCGGCGTCACCATCCCCCTCTGCTCCTGCTATCACAATCTCGCGAGTAGGCCCGTTCATAAAATCAATCCCCACCAGAAAAAATGTATGTCCCCAGGGGTATTTTTCAACCCTTCCGGCAAAAGCACTAACCTGTTTTTCAGCTATTGAGGCAAATTCGGCGTTGCCTGTCAAGCGGGCCAGGCGCAGCAGGTTGAGCAGTGCAACTGAATTTCCTGAGGGAATAGCTCCGTCATAAAGTTCTTTTGGGCGTGCGATAAGCTGCTCAGCATCTTTGCCGTTAAAGAAAAAACCCCCGTTTTCTTCATCCCAAAAGAGCTCGATCATCCTCCCGGTTAGTTCAACAGCCTTTTTTAAATAAAATATTTTAAAGGTATCCCTGTATAACTCCAGCAGTCCCCAGGTAAGAAAGGCAAAATCGTCAAGGTAGGCGGGAAAAGCTGACTCTCCATCCCTGTAACGGGCAAGCAGCCGGCCGTCCTGCCGGGTTAATTTATTAAGTATCAGGTCTACTGCCCGCATCGCCGCCCGGCTGTAAGCCGGCTCATCAAGCGCCGCTGCCCCCTTGGCCAGTGCAGCAATCATCAGGCCGTTCCAGGACGTGAGAATTTTATCGTCCTTGTAAGGATGTACCCTCTTTTCCCGTGCCTCGAACAACTTCTGGCGGAGTTCTTCTGTTAGACCGGTAAGTCCACCTTCTTCAAGATTGAACTCCGCAGCCATATCACCGGCAGCATCAAGAATCATGTTTGGTATGCTGTGCCCCTCAAAATTTCCCCCCGGGGTGATATTGTATTTTCGGCAGAAAATTTCTCCGTCCCGTTCACCTAAAACTTCTTTAATTTCATCAGGGGACCAGACATAAAACTTACCCTCAGCGCCTTCAGAGTCAGCGTCCTCCGCAGAGTAAAACCCACCTTCCGGCGAAGTCATATCACGCAGTATATATGTAAATATCTCCCTGGCTACCGATGCATAGAGCTCCTTCCCTGTAACCTGGTACGCTTCGATATAAACCATGGCCAGCAAGGCATTATCATAGAGCATCTTTTCAAAATGCGGTACCAGCCACTTTTCATCGGTGGAATACCTGGAAAAGCCAAATCCTATGTGGTCATAAATACCGCCATTATACATCGATTCCAGTGTCTTTTCTACCATGTTTAGGGCTTCCTTTTCACCTGTTTCCTTCCAAAAACGCAGGAGAAAGGCCAGGTTGTGGGGTGTGGGAAATTTCGGAGACTCTCCGAACCCACCGTGCCTCCTGTCAAATATACTCATCGACTGCCGATATGCTTTCTGCAAAGTTTCACCAGTCAGCTTACCCTCTCCGGAAGAAGCCTCATATAACGAGCGCATGCCTTCAGTAATCTGCTCGCCGGCCTGAACCAGCGTGTCACGTTCCTTTTCCCATTTCTTGCTGACCAAATCAAGTATATTGATTAGACCCGGTCTTCCCCACTTCTCCTTTTTTGGAAAATAGGTTCCCGCAAAAAAAGGCTTTTTCTCCGGGGTCATCACCACCGTCAGAGGCCAGCCGCCCTGGCCGGTCATGGCATGGCAAACCGACATATATATATGGTCCAAATCAGGCCTTTCTTCCCTGTCCACTTTGATAGACACGTAGCCACCGTTTAGAAGATCAGCCACCTCTTGATCTTCAAAAGACTCCCTTTCCATTACGTGGCACCAGTGACAGGTCGAATACCCAATACTTAGAAATACTGGCTTATTTTCCCTGCTTGCTTTTATAAAGGCTTCCTCAGACCAGGGATACCAGTCCACAGGATTATGTGCATGCTGCAGCAGGTAAGGACTTTTTTCATTGATAAGACGATTATTATTCAAATCCATACTTTTCACTCCCATTTTTTGTTATGATTTTCCTGCATGATTTACGCTTTTAATAGATTCCCCACCATTTATTATTTCTAAAATTTCTTATATTTACTTCTAAACTATTAAATACTTCATAAAAAAAGGAGAACATAAGTTCCCCCGAAGGATGCTGCTATCCCGCTGTATTGTAGAATTCAAAATGGTTATGACCAGGGAAATCCAAGACGTGTCGGGAGCATGCCTTCGCATATACATCGTTAACACGGATAAAATTGTGTTTCTATCCAGGATAACAACTGAGAAGATTTTATTTTCGAAGAGGGCTTTATAAAATTCTTCGGACTTTTTTCTTTTTTCAATTTCCGATTTCAGCCTCATATTTCTGCTTCAAGCTCTTTGATGTCTGGTTTTTTTATTTTCGGATGATTCGGTACTATTTATATTATGCTCAGGAATTTCCACTTTTGTGGTAGCTAACCGGCCGGTACCGGCGTCAGCTTGTATTTGCACAACACGGCCTTAATGGCAAAGTAATCCACCTCGACCGGCAATTTTTCCTTAATCGGCTTTAATTTATGGGCACCTACTTCTTTAATCTTCTGCAATATTAGGGCTTCATATTCATGGGGGATAAAGGCATCCCAATGGATGTGGTGGCCCTCCAGGCCGCACCGGACCAGGTGTTCCTGGACGGTCACCACATTCAAGCCCCTCTGCCTGGCGATTTCAGCTATGGTGCCGCCTTCCCGGCACAGGCTCAGGGTGATCAGATGACTTGGTGGTTCTTTCTCCCGGGCTTTCTCTCCTGCAGGCATCCCCTGCCGGAGGGTGATTCCATTTTCGTCCGCATACTGATGAATCAGCTCCAAAAACGGCTGGCCGTAATGCTCAAATTTCCTTTCCCCCACTCCCTTGATCGAAAGCATGGCCTTTTGATCCGCCGGGAGGTGGACAGATATTTCCCGCAGGGTGCTGTCTGAGAAAACAATGTAAGGGGGTATTCCATTCCTTTGCGCAATCTCCTTGCGTAGTCCGCGCAATTGTTCAAAAAGGGAGTTATCCACGGCGGCAGCCATTTCTTTTTTCCGCACCTTGAGTAGGACTTTCTCCAGTCCTTTCAGCACAGCAAAGGCACGAGGGGTCAATTTGGCCACGGGGTACTGTCCTTCCGTCAGATGGATGTAGCCTTCGGCAACCAATACATTAGTAAAGTCGCTGATTTGCTTTAAGATCCGGTCTTTCATCAGGCCGTAGGTGGACAGGCTGTCAAACCCATACTGCAGAACCTTTTTGTTTTTGGAACCCTTTAAAACATCTGCCACCAGGGAAATGCCGAACTGTTCCCTCATGCGCATAATGCAGGAAAAGATCATCTGGGCATCAACCGTTTTATCTTCCAGTTCGTTGTTGTCGCTACAGGTGCCGCAGTTCCCGCATACCTCCGGTATATCCTCTTCGCCGAAATACTGTAGAATATATTTTCTCAAGCATTGGGGGGTATGGCAATAAACTACCATTTCTTGTAATTTCCGGTACTCGTTTGATTTTCTTTCCGGCGAATACTGCGTCTGTTCGATCAGGAATTTTTGAATCTGAATATCTTGCGGACTGAACAGCAAGATGCAATCTCCCGGCTCGTCGTCTCTCCCAGCGCGGCCGGCTTCCTGATAGTAAGCCTCCATATTTTTGGGGAGGTTGTAGTGGATCACATAGCGGACGTTGGACTTGTCGATGCCCATGCCAAAGGCATTGGTGGCGACCATAATCCGGATGTCATCATAGAGGAACTTTTCCTGGTTGCTGATTCTGTCCTCATCATTGAGCCCGGCGTGGTATTTTCCCACGTTATATCCCTTCTGATAAAGGAGTTCGGTGAGGTTGTCCACTTCTTTTCTTGTTGCCGCGTAAATAATCCCGGCCTGTTCCTTCCTGCCGGCAAGGTATTCCAGTAAAAAGTCCCTTTTGTTTTCACCCCGGAGCACTGAAAAAGACAGGTTTTCCCGGTTGAACCCCGTCACAACGCACTCCTGATTCCTTAAACCGAGCATCTTTATGATATCTTGGCGCACCTCGGACGTAGCGGTGGCTGTAAACGCAGCCACCACCGGCCGGCGGGGCAGTTCCTTAATAAATTGACCGATGGCCATATAGCTGGGCCGAAAGTCGTGGCCCCATTGGGACACACAATGGGCTTCGTCCACGGCCAGCAAAGAAATAGGCAGTGATCGAATAATGTACAGAAGCCTGGTTGATTCCAGCCTTTCGGGCGCCACGTAGAGCAGCTTAAATTGTCCCCGGGCAGCCTGACCGATTCTATCTTCCACCTCTTTATAGCTCAAGCTGCTGTTGATGAAAGTTCCTGGTATCCCCAGGCTATCCAGGTTGTCCACCTGATCCTTCATCAGGGAGATCAGGGGAGAAAATACCAGGGTCAGCCCGGGAAACAGCAGTGCCGGGATCTGGTAGCAGGCGGACTTGCCGCCGCCCGTGGGCATGATCCCCATGGTGTCCCTGCCCTTCAAAATGCTCTTTATAATCTGCTCCTGCCCTTTTTTGAAGGACGTAAAACCATAATGTTCTTTTAAAATTGACCGGGCCTTTTGTAACATCTTTCTACTCCTACCTAAAAACGTAATAACTAACAATTGTACCAGGTACCATAACTTAATCTTATTTCTCGGAGATTCTTCTGGCAACAAACCAGGTGACGATAAAAAATAATCCGCCAGCAATGGGTTGCAGAAAACTCTCAAACCCCGATAAGAACAGCCAACCTACTGCAAAAGCTACCCCACCAGCTATTCCATATAAATCTTCTTTATCCAAAAACATAAACTAAAACACTCTTAGTTAAAATTCTTTGTACCTGAATAATATATAATGCTCCCAAGAAT
>DFAP01000132.1 GCA_002365855.1 Pelotomaculum sp. UBA3103
ACTGCATAACTACTGTATATATAATGAGGTATTTGCAGAATACGATATTCTTGGCAAACAAATCTACCGTTTAAGAGAAAAAAATCTCACGTAAATCTTTTTCACACGTCACACGTCTCACTGCTCACGTCTAAGATCGGAGGTTTTGAAAATGGCGCATACCCTCGCGGTATTGGTGGAAAATAATCCTGGGGTGCTTGCCCGGGTAGCGGGCCTTTTTAGCAGGCGCGGCTTTAATATTGACAGCCTGGCCGTGGGGAGGACAGACAACCCGGCTGTTTCAAGGATGACTATAGTTGTCGAAGGTGACGACAGGTACCTGGAACAGGTTAACAAACAGCTTCACAAGCTGGTTGACGTTATCAAAATCAGCGACATCACCAAGGACGCTTACGTCGACCGGGAACTGGTGCTGATCAAGGTCCATGCCGAAGCGGCTAAAAGGGCGGAGATCATGCAGTTGGTAGACATATTTCGTGCCCGCATAGTTGATGTGGGTCTTAAAACTTTAACCGTAGAGGTAACCGGCAACGAGGGTAAGATCACAGCTTTTGAGGACTCGCTGCGGCCTTTTGGGATTAAAGAACTGGTCCGGACAGGTAAAATTGCCATGTTACGGGGCTTCAAATCCAGTTCAAAAAGTAACAGCCATAAAGAGGAGGATGAAAGTTAAATGGTACAGGTTTATTATGACCAGGATGCGGACTTAAATTTATTAAAAGGCAAAAAGGTCGCGATTATCGGTTACGGCAGCCAGGGTCACGCCCAGGCGCAGAACCTCAAGGACAGCGGGGTAGATGTAATCGTCGGCCTGCGCAGGGACAGCAAGAGCTGGCCGAAGGTGGAAGCCGACGGGATAGAGGTGGCAATTGTGCCCGAGGCGGCGGAAGCGGCGGATATCATCCAGATCCTGGCTCCAGACGAAATCCAGGCGCGGCTCTACAAGGAGGAAATCGAGCCCTACCTTAGCGAAGGCAAGGCATTGATGTTTTCCCACGGCTTTAACATCCATTTTGGACAGATCATGCCTCCCGCTAATATAGACGTTTTGATGGTGGCGCCGAAGGGACCCGGCCATATGGTACGCCGGATGTACCAGGAGGGCAAAGGAGTACCTTCCCTGGTCGCTGTTTACCAGGACTACACGGGCAAGGCCAAGGAAATTGGCCTGGCCTACGCCAAGGGAATCGGCGGCACACGGGCAGGAGTTTTTGAAACCACCTTTAAAGAAGAAACCGAAACCGACCTTTTTGGTGAGCAGGCTGTGTTGTGCGGCGGCGTCACCGAGCTGATGAAGGCGGGCTTTGATACCCTGGTGGAAGCGGGCTACGCGCCTGAAATGGCTTATTTCGAGTGCCTGCACGAAATGAAGCTGATCATCGACCTGGTCGTCGAGGGCGGCCTGAGCTATATGCGCTACTCGATCAGCAACACCGCCGAGTATGGTGACTACATGACCGGCAAGCGGATCATCACTGAAGAAACGCGCAAGGAAATGAAAAAGATCCTGGCCGAAATTCAAAATGGCGAGTTTGCCAAGAAGTGGATCCTGGAAAACCAGGCCAACCGCCCTGTCTATAATGCTATAGCCAATAGCGAAAAAGAACTTCTGGTTGAAAAAGTGGGAGACAAACTGCGCAAAATGATGCCCTGGCTTAAAAAATAGAGGTCGGTCGTCGGACGTCAGACGTCGGAATAGAAAGAATTTGCAGAGCGGGTTCTGGTTGAACTAAAAATTCATTTAAACTGTGTATTCTTTGTAGTTTCAACGAAAGTGCAGAAAAACTCACTACTTATTTCATGTTATTCTAACGTTTAACGACTGACGACTTGAACTGAGGCATTGGTTGCAGGCAAGTTTATCTTAAATCATTTATTCTGACGTCCGACGTCTGACGACCGACGTCCGAATGGGGGGGAGTTTGCTTTGGAGATCACTGCTGCGGAAGCCCTTGTCCGCTGTCTGGAGCAGGAAAACGTGGAGCTGGTTTTCGGGTATCCGGGTGGAGCGATTCTCCCCGTCTACGATGCCTTTAATAATTCTACCATTAAACATATCCTGGTCAGGCACGAGCAGGGCGCTGCCCACATGGCTGACGGCTATGCCCGGGTGACTGGAAAAGTTGGGGTCTGCCTGGCCACATCCGGTCCAGGCGCTACCAACCTGGTTACCGGTATTGCCAACGCCTACATGGATTCGGTGCCAATGGTGGTTATTACCGGCCAGGTTCCAACCACGCAGGTAGGCACAGATGCCTTTCAGGAAGTTGATATAACAGGTATTACCCTGCCCATAACCAAACACAACTTTCTGGTTAAAGATCCGAAACAGCTGTCTGTGATAGTTAAAAAGGCCTTTCACCTGGCCTCCACCGGGCGTCCAGGGCCGGTGCTGATTGACCTGCCCAAAGACGTTGCCCTGTCAAAAATCAAGTTCAAGTACCCCAAGAATATTAACCTGCCCGGCTATAAGCCCACCTATAAGGGGCATTCGGCCATGGTGCAGCAGGCAGGCAAAATCATGATGAAATCAGAGCGCCCTGTCATCTACGCCGGCGGGGGCGTCCGTATATCCGGCGCTGCCCCGGAATTGCTCCAGCTGGCGGAAACCCTGTCTGCTCCCGTAACCCACACCCTGATGGGACTGGGCTGCTTTCCCGGTGACCATCCTCTTTTCCTCGGCATGCTGGGTTTGCATGGCACCCGGTACGCCAACCAGGCTGTTACCGAGTGTGACTGCCTGATTGCTGTAGGTGCGCGCTTTGACGACAGGGTTGTGACCAAGATCAGCGGATTTGCGCCGGAAGCCAGGATCATTCACATCGATATAGATCCCGCTGAGATTGGAAAAAATGTAACTACTCACCTTCCCATCGTGGGAGACCTGAAAACCGTGCTGGGTGCTATCCTGCCCAACCTGGAAAAGAAGGACAACTCACGCTGGCTAAAAAGGGTTTGCCGGATGAAAGAGGAATTTCCTCTGAGCTACAGCCAGGAAGGAAGGCTGAAACCTCAATTTGTTTGTGAAAAACTAAATGAACTTAAGGAAGACAATGCCATCGTGGTTACGGATGTGGGACAGCACCAGATGTGGGCCGCCCTCTACATGCGGTTCAACGAGCCCCGCTGCTTTATATCTTCGGGCGGGCTGGGCGCTATGGGTTTCTGCCTGCCGGCCGCCATTGGCGCCAAGATGGGAGCGCCGGAAAGGAACGTGATCATGGTTATCGGCGACGCCGGGCTCCAGATGACCATGCAGGAACTGGGGACAGCCGCCGAGCAAAAGCTGCCGCTTAAAATATTCGTTCTAAACAACAACCGCCTGGGTATGGTCAGGCAGCTGCAAGAGTTTTACTGCGATAAAAGATACATTTCCGTTGATTTTGAGTTTAACCTGGATTTTGCAGCTCTCGGGAGGTTATACGGTATGGAAGGATATACAATAAACACGCCTGAACAGCTGACTGAGCTGCTTCCACAGATATTGACCTCGCCGGCGCCGGTTATAGTGGACTGCATCATTGACCGCGAGGAGAATGTTTACCCCATGGTGCTGAACGGTTCAGCCATCAGTGAAGCTATAGGTTCGGGCAAAAGAAGGATGGAGGATATATGAGCCAGCGCGTTTATCTGTTTGACACAACTTTGAGGGACGGCGAGCAGTCTCCCGGTGTAAGCCTGACTGTAAGCGAAAAGGTCCAGATAGCCAGGCAGTTGGCCAGGTTGGGAGTGGACATCATTGAAGCCGGTTTCCCGATTTCCTCACCCGGGGACTTTGCATCTGTCAGCGCCATCGCCCGGGAGGTCAAAGGGGTAACCGTGGCAGGACTCTCCAGGGCCAACTCTCAGGATATTGACCGGGCCTGGGAGGCGGTGCGTCATGCCGAGCAGGCCCGTATTCACACTTTTATCGCCACCTCGGACATTCATCTCAAGCATAAGCTTCGCATGACCAGGGAACAGGTGCTGGAAGCTGCTGCGGCGGCGGTCCGGCACGCCAAGGCCTATACCAGTGATGTGGAGTTTTCCACCGAAGACGCGTCACGTTCCGATTTTGATTTTATGTGCCAGGTTCTGGCCGAGGCCATCAAGGCCGGGGCAACAGTTGTAAATATACCTGACACGGTAGGATACGCCATGCCCGGGGAATGGGGAAAGCTGATTCAGGAAATTTCCCGCAAGGTGCCCGGGATCGAAAAGGTCATTATCAGCGTGCACTGCCATGATGACCTCGGCCTGGCTGTTGCCAATTCACTGGCCGCCGTGGTGAACGGGGCACGCCAGGTGGAAGGAGCCATTAACGGAATAGGGGAGAGAGCCGGCAACGCCGCCATTGAGGAAGTGATTATGGCCCTGCATACCAGGAAGGACCTGTACGGGCTGTATACCAGAGCCAAAACAGAGGAAATCTATAGAACCAGCAGGCTGGTAAGCACCCTGACCGGAATGAAGGTCCAGCCCAATAAAGCGGTGGTTGGCGACAATGCATTTGCCCATGAGGCTGGTATCCACCAGGATGGGATGCTCAAAGAACGCACCACCTACGAGATTATGAACCCGGCCATGGTGGGCATCAGCAGGAGCAACCTGGTTCTGGGCAAGCACTCCGGCCGGCACGCCTTTCGCGAGCGGCTGGAAAACCTGGGCTACGTCCTGTCCACGGAGGAGCTGGATAGTGCTTTTGCCCAGTTTAAAAAACTATCCGACAAAAAACTTGACATTACCAACGAGGATATAGAGGCTATTGTTGAGGAAGAAATGCGCAAAATGCCTCACGAGTATAACCTGGAATACCTGCATATCTCCAGCGGCACCGCTGTGGTGCCCACCGCCACGGTGGGCTTGAAAAAGGAAGGGCAGCTCATGGAAGAGGCTGCCTGCGGCAACGGCCCGGTCGACGCCATCTGCAAGGCAGTGGATAAAATAACCGGGATAAACTGCACTATGATCAGTTGGGGAATAAACGCAGTTACTGGCGGTAAGGACGCCCTTGGAGATGTTAACCTGAAAATAACGACGGACGGTGAAAAAGTCTATACCGGCCGAGGCATCAGTACGGATATCCTGGAAGCCAGCGCCAAGGCTTATGTTAACGCTGTAAATAAACTTGTCTGGGACAATCTGAAGACAGAAGCACAGGCACTAGAGGACGAGGTGAGCCACAAATGCCAATGACCATAACCGAGAAAATCCTGGCTGCACACTCCGGCAGGGAGCGGGTTACTCCCGGTGAATTAATCAACGCCCGGGTGGATCTGGCGCTTGGGAACGATATCACCGCGCCGGTGGCTATCAGAGAGTTTGAAAAAATAGGGGCGCCGGGTGTTTTTGACCGGGAGAGGATAGCCCTGGTGCCCGACCACTTTGTTCCAAATAAGGATATTAAGTCGGCGGAACAGGCCAGGGTATTAAAGACGTTCTCGGCTAAACACGGCCTCACCAATTACTTTGAGGTGGGACGCATGGGCATTGAGCACTGCCTGCTGCCCGAGCAGGGACTTGTAGGTCCCGGTCACCTGGTCATCGGCGCCGACTCACACACCTGCACATACGGAGCCCTGGGCGCCTTTTCCACCGGCGTGGGCAGCACCGACCTGGCTGCGGCTATGGCCACGGGTGAGGTGTGGCTGAAAGTGCCCGAGTCAATCAGGTTCGTGTTTGATGGAGAGTTAAAGCCCTGGGTGGGAGGAAAAGACCTGATCCTGCACACCATTGGGGATATTGGCGTGGACGGGGCGCTGTACCAGGCCATGGAGTTCACCGGACCTGCTATAGAAAGCCTGTCCATGGACGGCCGCTTTACCATGTGCAACATGGCTGTTGAGGCCGGGGCCAAGAGCGGCATTATCGCCCCGGATGAGATTACCCGTGCTTATGTTGAGGGACGCTGCAGGCGCCCCTATCAATTTTATTATAGCGATCCCGGCGCTAAATACGCAAAAGTTTATCACTATGATGTTTCCCTCATTGAACCCCAGGTGTGCTTTCCGCACTTGCCGGAAAACAGCAGGCCGGTAAGTGAAGCGGGTAACGTGGAGATTGACCAGTCAGTCATAGGCTCCTGCACCAACGGGCGGATCGATGATTTGAGAGAGGCGGCGAAAGTGCTGAAGGGCAGGAAGGTGCATCATAAAGTGCGCCTGATTATTTTCCCGGGCACACAGGGGATCTACCTCCAGGCGCTGAGAGAGGGCCTGATCGAAACCTTTATCGTAGCGGGCGGCGCGGTCAGCACGCCCACCTGCGGGCCTTGCCTGGGCGGGCACATGGGCATCCTGGCCGAAGGGGAGCGCGCCATTGCCACGACCAACCGCAACTTCGTGGGCAGGATGGGCCACCCGGAGAGCGAGGTCTACCTTTCAGGACCCGCCGTTGCTGCGGCATCTGCTGTGATGGGGCGAATTGCCGGCCCCTGGGAGGTGGTATAGTGGAAATCAAAGGCAGGGTATGGAAATTCGGGTCTGACGTTGACACTGACGCTATTATCCCGGCCCGCTATCTCACCACCTCCGACCCGTACGAACTGGCCAAACACTGCATGGAGGACGCCGACCCGGCTTTTCCAATGAAAGTGAAGCCCGGTGATATCCTGGTGGCCGGCAAGAATTTTGGCTGCGGCAGCTCCAGGGAGCACGCTCCCATCGCTATTAAGGCCGCCGGTGTTTCGTGTGTGATTGCCGGGACGTTTGCCCGGATCTTCTACCGCAACTCCTTTAACATCGGCCTTCCCATTTTCGAATCGCCCCAAGCCGCCGAGGGTATCAGCGAGGGCAACGAGGTGGTAGTAGATGTAGATAACGGCACCATAACCGACTTAACGACCGGAAAAATCTACGAGGTTTCTCCGGTGCCCGCTTTCATGCGGCAAATCATCGCAGCCGGAGGCCTGATCAATTACGTGTCCGAAAGGATGAACAAGAAATAATGTATAAAATAGCCGTTTTGCCGGGTGACGGGATCGGCCCGGAAATAACCGTCCAGGCAGTCAGGGTGTTGGAAGCGGTTGGACGCCGGTTTAACAGGGAGTTTAATTTTTCCGAGGGCCTTGTGGGAGGAGCCGCCTATGACGCTGTAGGTCACCCGTTGCCTGAAAAAACCCTCGACCTCTGTCACGCCAGCGATGCCATACTGCTTGGCGCCGTGGGAGGGTGGAAATGGGACGAACTGCCTGTCCATCTGCGCCCGGAGGTAGGGGGGATCCTGGCCCTGCGCAAGGAATTAGGCCTTTATGCCAATCTAAGGCCGGTCAGGGTATTTCCCGCCCTGGTTGGCGCCTCCACCATGAAGCCGGAAGTGGTCAGCGGCCTGGACCTTCTGGTTGTCCGCGAACTAACCGGAGGCCTCTATTTTGGGAAGAAGTACCGGGAGCCCCTTCCTGAAGGAGGCGCCCGGGTGGTTGACACCCTGGAATACACGACCCCGGAAATCGACCGCATCGCCCGCATGGCCTTCAACCTGGCCCGGAAGCGCCGCAGCAAAGTAACCTCGGTAGACAAGGCCAACGTCCTGGAAAGCTCCCGTCACTGGCGGGAAGTGGTGACTCAGGTCGGGGCCGGTTACCCTGACGTGGAGCTGGACCACATGTATGTGGATAATTGCGCGATGCAGCTTGTTAAAAATCCGAAGCAGTTTGATGTCCTGGTCATGGAAAACATGTTTGGTGATATTCTGAGCGACCAGGCCTCCATGCTCTCAGGGTCTCTGGGGATGCTGGCCTCCGCCAGCCTCGGCGGAAAAACCAGCCTATACGAGCCCGCGCACGGGTCGGCTCCCAAGTATACCGGAATGCAGCGGGTAAACCCTATCGCCACTATATTATCAGGCGCCATGCTTTTGAGCTTCTCCCTGAACCTTGACGAGGAAGCCGGATGTATCGAGCGGGCCATCACCAGGGTCCTTGACCTGGGGTACCGGACAGCCGACCTGATGGAGGAAGGCGGGGAACTGGTCAACACCATTCAGATGGGCGACCGCATCATCGAGCAGATCGAGGCGGGAGTATAACCTAAAAGATTTGATAGGATTGGGGTGGAAGAGGAATGCCTGAGGCGCAGATTTACGATACCACGCTCCGTGACGGTTCACAGGCCGAAGGGATCTCCTTTTCCTGTGAAGACAAAATCAAAATAGCCCTGCGCCTTGATAAAATGGGCTTTCATTATATCGAGGGCGGTTGGCCCGGTTCCAACCCGAAGGACCTCGACTTCTTCAGTCGCATCCAGGGCCACAAACTTAAAAACGCCAGGCTGACCGCTTTCGGATCCACCCGCAGGGCGGGGCTGGCGGCGGAAAACGACCCTAACATCCAGTGTATCCTGCAGTCCGGCGTCCAGGTGGCCACCATCTTCGGCAAGACGTGGGACTTCCACGTCCGCAAGGCTCTCGGCGCTACCCTGGAAGAAAACCTGGCCATGATCTCGGAAACTATTGCCTATCTGAAAAACTCCGGTCTCGAGGTTATTTACGATGCCGAGCATTTTTTTGACGGGTACAAGGCCAACCCGGCCTATGCTATCAAGACCATCCGGGCGGCAAAAGAGTCCGGGGCGTCAACTGTAGTCCTGTGCGACACCAACGGCGGAAGCATGCCGGCAGAGGTAAGAGAGCTGGTCTTGCTGGTAAGGGATGAGCTTAATATCCCTGTCGGCATCCACGCCCACAACGATTCAGATCTGGCCGTGGCCAACTCGCTTATAGCCGTGCAGGCCGGGGCGACACAGGTGCATGGCACTGTAAACGGCTACGGAGAAAGGTGCGGCAACGCCAACCTCTGCTCCGTCATACCCAACCTGACGCTGAAATGCGGCATTAAGACCATTCCCATGGAAAACATAGCCCACCTCACCGAGATGTCCCATTACGTCAGCGAGGTGGCCAACGTGCACCCCAATGCGCACCAGCCCTACGTGGGGGCCAGCGCTTTTGCCCACAAGGGAGGGGTGCATGTCAGCGCCCTCCTCAAGGATCCGAAAACATACGAGCACATAAAGCCCGAGCTGGTTGGCAACCGTCGCAGGGTGCTGGTCTCCGAGCTGTCCGGCATATCCAATTTACTTTACAAGTACAAGGAACTGAACCTTCAGGTCGAGCAGCAGAGCCCTGAAGGCAGGAGAATCCTGGACGAGTTAAAGAAACTGGAAAACCGGGGCTTCCAGTTTGAAGGGGCGGAGGGTTCCTTCGAGTTGCTCCTGCGCAAAGCCAACGACGGTTTCACCGAGCCCTTTACCCTCGAAGCCCTGCGCTTGCTGGTTGAAAAAAGGGAAAACAATCCGGCTTACTCCGAGGCTATCATCAAAATGAAGGTGGGTGATAAAGTGGTGCACACCGCGGCCGAGGGAAACGGCCCGGTAAACGCTCTGGACAATGCCCTCCGCAAGGCTCTGGAAGGTTTTTACCCCGGCATTAAGGCCATGCAGCTTACGGACTACAAGGTCAGGGTGCTGGATGAAAAAGACGGCACCGGCGCAATGGTGCGGGTCCATATTGAGTCCGGCGACGGGCGGCGCTCCTGGGGTACGGTAGGTGTTTCCCACAACATCATCGAGGCCAGCTGGCAGGCGCTGGCGGACAGCATCGCCTACGGTCTGCTTAAAGGCGGCCATACAAATATTCCCCACGAAAAATAGATAAATTTCTGCAGGAAACAGACTCCCGCTACCGAAATAAGGGTACGGCGGGGTTTTTTATTATGCGCATAAATTATCTTTGTTATATTGTTGAGGGAGGTCATCTGCTTTGGAGCAGTTCTTGCTCCCCAGTCTGGAATATTTGAAAGCTGTGCTCAAATTCAAATTGACCAGCGTTATCGATATTCTGGTCGTGGCCTACTTGATATACAGGCTGATGCTTATAATCAAGGGCACCAGGGCGGTACAGCTGATCAAGGGGCTGGCTATTTTGCTGGTCGTGACCGCTGTTTCCAGCCTTTTTAACCTTTACACCATCAACTGGCTCCTGGGGAAGGCTATGACAGCGCTGGTGGTAGCACTGCCGGTGGTATTTCAGCCTGAACTCAGACGGGCGCTGGAAAAGCTGGGGCGCGGGAAGATACTGTCTCACTCCCCCCTGATGGCTGGTTTCGTTGACAGGGTCAAGGTTATAGCAGAGGTAACGCGCTCAACCACGGTCCTGTCCAAGAACAAGATGGGCGGGCTGATCATCCTGGAGCGGGAAACAGGCCTTGTAGAATACGTTGACACTGGCGTAAAGCTTGACGCCATGGTTTCGGCAGAGTTTCTGCTGAATATATTTGTACCGAAAACTCCCCTGCATGACGGGGCGGTGATCATCAGAGGAGATCGTGTGGCTGCCGCGGCCTGCTTCCTGCCGCTGAGTGAAAACCCCTATCTTAGCAAGGATCTGGGTTCCAGGCACAGGGCAGGGATCGGCATTACTGAGCATTCCGACGCGGTCGCTGTGATCATCTCCGAGGAAACCGGTTCGGTTAGCGTTGCGGTTGAAGGAGTCCTTACCAGGCATCTGGACGAGGCCAGCCTCCAGGAAAAGCTTACTGAGCTTTTGAAAAATCACCATCACACCACACTGTCATCATTTTGGCCCAGGAGGTAGTAAGTTGACTCGCATTGATTGGCGCAACAACTCCATCAGGCTGGTGTCCCTGCTGCTGGCCTTTGTTCTGTGGGTGTATGTCAGCAACGAGCAAAACCCGGTCAGGGAGACAGTAATAAATATCAACCTTGAACACACTGGACTTGGCTATAACTATTTAATTACCGGGGGTATGCCGGAGAGTGTCAAAGTTAGGGTTCAGGGAAACCGCAGTCAGCTGGCCAACCTGGTTCCGGCTGAATTTAAGGCTTTGGTAAATATTCCCGAGGGTCAGACTGGTGACCTGCCCCTGGCTGTGCAGGTGACCGCTCCCGCAGGGCTGCGCGTGGCTCAGGTTACCCCGGATGAGGTACGTCTGTCGGTGGACCGCTTTGCGGAAAAACAGCTCACAGTGGCGGTAAGTCTGCGGGGGGCGCCGGCCCAGGGCTACACGGCGCTTGCTCCAGTGTACCAGCCCATGACGGTGTTGGCCAAAGGACCATCAAAAGTAATCAGCCAGCTCAACCAGGCTACAGCCATCATGGATGTCCAGGCGGCGACAAAGGATGTGGACCAGACCCTTCAACTCAGTGTGGGGCTTGCGGGTGTGACTCTGAACCCGCCGTCTGTGCGGGTAATGGCTCCTATTGTGGCTTCTGTAACGACAAAGACAGTACCGGTACTGATCCAGGTGGACGGAAGCCCGGCCAGCGGCTTTACGGTTAAGGGCAGCAGTTCCGAACCTTCTTCCGTACAGCTCTCAGGTACAGTGGAAGCGCTGGCCGTACTTACCAATATCAAGACCGAGGATGTGGACATACAGGGCGTCGATAAAGATATTTCCAGGGAAGTAGACCTGGTGATACCACAGGGGGTCAGTGTGCAGCCCGGCAGAGTAAAAGTCCAGGTGGAAGTAATCAAGGACGGCACTACTCCTGTGCCGCCAGATGACGGTGACGGCGATACCAGTCCATAACCATAAATTCTCATGCCCGAAAAAGAACCCCGCCGCCGAAACCACATAAAATATAGTAAATTGACAGTAGCCCGAATGCAAAGATATAATGAGTTGTATTTTTTCTTATTGGAAGGAGACTTGATCCTGTATGGGGGTCCTGTTTGGAACCGACGGAGTCAGGGGCGTGGCAAACCGGGAGCTTTCCCCGGAGCTGGCTTTTAAGCTTGGCCGGGCTGGAGCCTATATCCTGGCCCGGAGCAGTGGTTCCAACACCCGCATGGTAATCGGCAGAGATACGCGGGTTTCGGGGGATATGCTGGAAGCGGCCCTGGTAGCGGGTATTTGCTCTGCCGGGATCAACGTCCTGAAAGTGGGTGTGTTGCCCACCCCTGCCATCGCCTACCTGACCCGGGAACTGAAAGCCTCTGCGGGAGTGGTGATCTCGGCTTCCCACAACCCCGTGGAAGACAACGGCATCAAGTTTTTCAGCGCCAGCGGCTACAAACTGCCCGATGAGATCGAGTCCGAGATTGAGGCGCTGGTCGTAGATGATTGCGCCTGTATTCCATTTCCAGTCGGTGGTGAAGTGGGGCGAGCCTTTCAGGTGCATGATGCGGCTGAACGTTACATCAGATACTGCATTAAGTCGATAAACACCCGTTTGGACGGGCTAAAGATTGTAGTGGACTGCGCCAACGGGGCGGCGTACGATGTAGCGCCGAGGATTTACCGCGAACTGGGAGCGGAAGTTATACCTATTTACAACATCCCGGATGGTGTGAACATCAACTGTGGGTGCGGGTCCACCCACCCCGAAGCTTTATGCGAAACCGTTATTTCTTCAGGCGCCGGCCTTGGCCTGGCGCATGACGGTGACGCCGACCGCGTTCTGGCCGTTGATGCCGGCGGCAGGCTGGTGGACGGAGACCAGATCATGGTGATCTGCGCGCGCAGCCTGAAAGAAAAAGCACTTTTGCCGAAAGATACAGTTGTAGTTACCGTTATGAGCAATCTGGGCCTGCATATAGCCCTTAAAAATTTCGGAATCAACGTGGTGGAAACCAGGGTTGGCGACCGCTACGTTATGGAAGAACTTTTGCGCACCGGCGCCAGGTTTGGCGGCGAACAGTCGGGCCATATCATCTTCCTGGACCACAATACCACCGGTGATGGCATCCTCACCGCTCTGCACCTGATGGCGGTAGTAAAAGAGAGCGGAAAAACGCTGCAAGATCTGGCCGGCCAGATGGAGCGACTGCCCCAACTGCTGGAAAACGTGCAGGTTGCTGATAAAAACCTGGTTATGGGGAGCCAGGCGCTGGCTGAAGCTATTAAAACAGAAGAACAGGCCATGGGCGGAAAAGGACGTATACTGGTGCGGCCCTCCGGCACAGAGCCACTGGTGAGGGTTATGGCCGAGGGAACAAATATGGATCAATTAAAGGAAATAGTCGGCAGGCTGGCGAATATGATATTAGAAATCAAGTAAAGCTCTAAATACCGGTTGAAAATGTCGAATAAATCTTAGATTAAGGATATTATTTAGCGCATTAAATGAAAGGATGTGATGCCTGGAGAGGTCAAAGTTTATTTAAAACTTACAATTAAATTCAAGCGCCAGAACCCTTATTTAGTCTCAGACGTCCAACGACTGACGACCAAATTATAAGGGTTGACGAGGAGGGGGTTAATCGAGATTTTCGGCGGGTGCCCCCCGGTCCGGCCGGACCGTCAGCGGCATTACAAAACTACCGGGCAACCGGTGGGACAAAAGTGCCAGCGGCCAGCAAGCGGCGTTCGTGATGAAGGGTAAGTGTTACCTTTTGAGCCTTACCAGGATGATACTGCAACTATTGCCATGCTTAAACTTGCATGGCTTTTATTTTTTGCAGGAATATTTTGGAAGGAGACGTCACCGCCGCGATTAAAATCGAATAAGTTATCAGAAATAGAATTACACAGAATGTTATTGTAGTAAAAGGCAAGCCAGGAGGTAAAAGAGTATGTGTGGTATCGTAGGGTACGTCGGTCCCCAAGAGGCCGTTGCCATATTGGTTGAAGGACTGGAAAAGCTGGAATACCGCGGCTATGATTCCGCCGGAGTGGCTATCCCGGGCGGGGATAACCTGGAAGTGTTAAAAAGGGTCGGCAAGTTGGCCGCCCTCAAGGATAAATTAAACGGGCGGGACTATTATGCCAACGTTGGCATCGGGCACACCCGCTGGGCCACCCACGGCAGGCCCTCTGACGACAATGCCCACCCGCACACGGACTGCACTGGGCAGTTTGCCGTCGTGCATAACGGCATTATTGAAAATTACCTCTGTCTCAGGGAATGGCTCGAGTCGGAGGGACATATCTTCTGCTCCCAGACCGATACAGAGGTGCTGCCCCACCTGATCGAGCATTTTTATGAGGGAGACCTGCTGGAAGCCGTGATAACCGCGGTGTCGAAGCTGGAGGGCTCTTTCGCCATGGCGGTTGTTTCCTCCAAGGAACCGGATAAGCTGATAGCAGTCCGCCAGGACAGCCCGCTGGTGGTTGGGCTGGGCGAGGGTGAATACTTTCTGGCCTCGGACATCCCGGCCCTCTTGAAGCACACCAGGCACACCTACATCCTCAACGATGGGGAAGTGGCGGTCTTGAGCCGGGGTGGAGTCAGGGTCATGGACCACAAGCGCAACGCTGTCCATAAGAAAGTCTATGAAGTGAAATGGGCGGCGGAGCAAGCTGAAAAAGGCGGCTACGAGCACTTCATGCTCAAGGAGATCCACGAGCAGCCCAAGGCCCTGCGGGACACACTCAGCGGCAGGATTTCCGCGGACGGCTCCCACGTCACCCTGGACGAGGTAAAGATAACCCCCGAAGAAATCAGGGGATTGAAGAAGATCTATATCACCGCCTGCGGCACGGCCTTCCACGCCGGCCTGGTGGGCAAATACGTCATAGAAAAGCTGGTGCGGCTGCCGGTCGAGGTCGATATCGCTTCGGAATTCCGCTACCGCGATCCGATCATTGACCCGGACACCCTGGTGATCATTATCAGCCAGTCCGGGGAGACCGCCGACACCCTGGCCGCGCTGCGGGAAGCCAAGCGCCGGGGGGCCAGGATCGTAGCTGTGACCAACGTTGTGGGGAGTTCAGTGGCCCGCGAGGCCGACGACGTCATCTACACCTGGGCCGGACCGGAAATAGCGGTGGCATCAACCAAGGCCTACACTACCCAGTTGGTGAGCATGTACCTGCTGGCCCTGCACCTGGCCGACCTGCGCGGTACGCTGGAACCCGGGGAGATCCGGGAGATCCTGGCCGAAATGAAGAACCTGGACTCCAAGGCCCAGGATATTTTAGACGATTCCCAGGTAATCAGGGATTTCGCGGAGGAAATCGCCCACTGCGGCGACCTCTTCTACCTCGGCCGCGGCCTGGACTACTCCGTTGCCATGGAGGGTTCGCTGAAGCTGAAGGAAATCTCCTACATCCACGCCGAGGCCTACGCCGCCGGCGAACTGAAGCACGGCACCCTGGCCCTGATTGAAGAGGCTACACCGGTGGTGGCGCTGGTTACCCAGGAAGCCCTTTTTGAGAAAATGGCCAGCAACATCCAGGAAGTCAACGCCCGGGGCGCCGCCGTGCTGGCCGTGGCCATGGAGGGTCTTGAAGAAGTGAAAAAGGTGGCCAGGAAGGTCGTCTACATCCCCCGCACCCACCCGCTCCTGGCGCCGATCCTGACCGTTATCCCCCTGCAGCTGCTGGCGTATCACGCGGCGGTGAACCTGCGCTGCGACGTCGACAAGCCGAGGAATTTGGCGAAGAGCGTGACGGTGGAGTAGGTAGATTTATCTTGTAAAAAAGAGATGTGGGTTTAAAATAGTAAACGTAATTTTAAAATAAAAAATGTATTTTTAAAAAAGTAAATGTATTTACAATAGGCACCTTCTGTTATAAAATGGAAATATAGACAGGTGGTGCCATATTTTATGTCTAAACGACAACGTGGTATGACCAAAAATAAAATTGAAAGATGGTTGAAAGAAGGTCGCGGACAGGGTATGGGTATAGATTATAAACCGTGGCTTTCTGTTCAAGATGTGCCTTCAACCGGCAGATCGCACCGTGAAATTGGTATGAAAGTTCCAAGGCAGTATACCTTTTTCTCGGATCTTGAAAACCGCTATTTCCACATACTTGAGTATTCAACAAATGTAATAGACATAAGAGAGCAATACCCGCTTCTACCCATTGAAGAAACTATTTTTATCGCTGACGATTTGGGCATTAAACATCCGACCGATCCTACTACCGGTGAAAACGTTGTCATGACAACGTTTTTCTTAATAACTATCACCCAAAATGGGCAGAACCGACTTCTGGCACGGACTGTAAAGAGTTCGTCAGTGTTAGATTCCAAGCGGAAGATCGAGAAGTTGGAAATTGAGCGTAGGTACTGGGAAAAACAAGGCGTGGACTGGGGTATTGTTACGGAATATGAGATAAACCGTATACTTGCTGATAATATGAAAGCAATTCGCAATTATTATAATTTGAAAATTTGCGGTTTATTTGAAGGTATATCAGCCCGCCAAATACAAAGATATTTGTCTCAGCTATCAAGAGAGCTTTGCGGTGATTCAGTTGTCGTGAGGAATATATGCTGCAGTTTTGATGAGAAAAATGGTCTTGAGGTAGGGTGTGGACTGGCTTTGTACAAACACCTTGTTGTTACCCGACAGTTGGAAGTGAATATAATTAATAAGCCATTTGAACTGGCCAAGCCTGTAACAATTAAGCTCCTTGAATATGAGACGGTACAGACTGGGGTTGATACAATATGAATGGAATTACAATCAATAAAGTGCTCAAGAGAATAGATGCTATTTCTGAAGGTGTAGATGAACTTCTACGTATTGTTTGGATCAATCAAGATGGTCGTTTTGCCCAGTATGTCTCGTTATCCATAGGTGTAGCAATGCCGCACCCGATCAGAGTTTCAGATATTCAATTCGCATTAGAGAACGGATTTATGGCTAACGGGGATGATCCATTTGCCCGTGTTGTTGATGAAAGTGAAATCCCTGAAAGCTATAAATTGATACGTGAACGCAAATGGCAAATTGTTACATATGTGTGGGACAAGAATAGGGAACGAGCTTTATTAAAAAAGGAACGGCCTAAATTATTTGAAGAAGCTGCGAAAATATTTGATGTGCATCCCATGGATGTGAGGAGGACTATGTCGCGTTTCTGGCAGAGAGGCATGGTTCCCAATGCTCTACTTCCTGATTTTGATAAAAGAGGTTCGAAGGGCATACAGAAGGCTGATACAACGAGCAAGAGAGGTCGCCCCAGGGAAAGAGTTGGAGCCGATGCAGAAATACCAGGCATCAATATTACGGAGGACGTAAAGGACAAGATTCGCGAGTCAATAGCTATATATTATTTAAGTAAAAGTAAGCCGACCGTAAAGGATACATACAATCAAATGCTTTCGCGTTATTTTTCGGATAACAGCTACAAGAACGGAGAAAAAAAGTCCATTATCTGGGAGGCAGACCGGATACCTTCCTATCATCAGTTTTATTATTGGTTAAGACAATTTACAAATACCAAAGATAATATCTTAGGCCGGGAAGGCGAGCGGGAATTCGCTCTGAGATATCGTGAACTGCTTGGCGATACAACCGCTGAAGCTTTCGGCCCGGGATTCAAATACCAAATTGACGCCACAATTGCCGATGTGTATCTGGTCAGTAAAGTCAACCCTAAATACATTATAGGACGTCCTGTCTTGTATTTGGTTATAGATGTGTTTTCGCGTATGGTAGTTGGCATGTATGCAGGTATTGAGGGGCCGTCATGGGTTGGAGCGATGATGGCGTTTGACAATATTGTGGCTGACAAAGTGGAGTTTTGCAAGCAGTATGATATCAAAATCAGGTCTGAAGATTGGCCGTCGAGTCTTTTGCCGGAAAGGCTGCTGGCAGACCGGGGGGAATTTGAGGGCATTTGCCCTGAGTCAATAATAAGAAATCTTGGTATCACAATTGAAAACACTCCGCCATACAGGGGAGATTTGAAAGGTATAGTAGAACGGCACTTCCGTACTACCAATGACAGGATAAAACGGCGCTTACCTGGAGCGGTGAAAAAAGCGGTCAGAGAGCGTGGCGAGGCTGACTACAGGTTGGATGCACAACTCAATATAGAAGATTTTATCAAGGTAATGATACATGAGGTAATAAGGCACAACACCAGCGTAATGGAGCAATATTCCAAGTCAATGCTTGAGATTAGTGACAGTGTCCGATCGGTGCCTGTTAAGATATGGGATTGGGGTGTTAAAAATCGCAGGTGCGGTTTTGTAGCTCGCGATCGTGATTTTGTGAGGCTTTCATTGATGCCAAGGGAAAAAGCGACTATCACGCGTGAAGGAATCAAATTTCACGGAATTTACTATAGCTGTGACATGGCAATCAGGGAGGGCTGGTTTATCAATCCAAAAAGGACATCTCTACAAGTAGCCTATGATCCAAGGCGGCTTGATCATATTTATATTCCAGATATATCAGGCAAGGGCTATACGAAATGCTTCCCCGTGGCTAATTCCAAGAAATTTGGTAGCATGTCATATGATGATTACGTTATGCTGCAGAAGTATCTGGAAGAAGAAAAGGCTTCACTGAAAGCAAGCAAGACGCAGCGTGAAATTGACACTGACGGAGAAATACAAAAAATTGTTCGTCAAGCCAAGAAGAGAGCAGAAACCTGTGAACAGGGTGACATGTGCAAGACCGAAAAGCTGCGGAATATTAGAAGTAACAGGGCGGTTGAACGGGAATTGCGTCATGATGAAGAAGGATTTGAATTGGGATCAGAACAGACAGGTAAAAAGGACGATAACAGGCAGCAGAGTAAAGAGGCTGAAATTGTTGCTTTTACTGAGGGAAAGAAGAGAAAGACACAAAGTGACTATGAAGATGAAATCCTCGATTTGTTGAAACGTAAAGGGGATGAGAAGCTTGGTGGGAAAAAATAGTGTTGTTGCAGATTTTTATGTTCTGGTGGGCGATAAGGTTTCTAAACCAGAATACAAAAAGCAGTTGCTATCAGAGTACAATGGGAATCCACTGATAGAGGCGCTTCCACCAATATTTAGTAAGAATAATGTACTCACAGAGCATATAAAGTATCCGGAAGTACCTGATAGTATAGACCAAATTCCTGCTGAAATCAGATATCAGATGCTGCAAAGAATCAAGGAATTTTATTTGCCGCCAGTTGAATTTGTTGATATTGAACGCCGGTTATCATCATTGGTTAGAATGGGATATACTGCACGTAACCCTGTCAAAAATAAAAAGTTTATAAATATGTTACAGAAAATCAATGATGTAAAATTGCTTGCTGATGAAGAAAAGGTTACTCTTTTGGCTAATCTACAGGCGCCAAATAGAACTTCAGCTTCCAGCTTTAGCGTCATTGGAGTTTCTGGAATAGGCAAGACTACGGCTATAGAAAAAATACTATTAATGTACCCACAGGTAATTTATCATTCCAGTTACAACGACGAGCCATTTACCCGCACACAACTTGTATGGCTGAAAATAGATTGTCCATATGATGGCTCTCTGAAAACGCTCTGCCGCAGTTTTTTTTCAGCAGTAGATAATGTACTTGGCACTACAAATTACTTCCAGAAATACGGCAATCCAAGAAATTCAACAGCATTGATGATGGTACACATGGCCTATGTAGCAGCTTTGCATAGCATTGGTATTTTCATTATTGATGAGATTCAGCACTTGCTGGCGCCAAAAGTTAACTCAGAAGAAATGCTTAATTTTTTTGTAACACTGGTTAACACAATAGGTGTGCCGGTATTTTATATAGGTACATACAAGGCTATGAAGATATTAAACAGGGATTTTCGCCAGGC
This sequence comes from Pelotomaculum sp. UBA3103, assembly GCA_002365855.1. GTDB lineage: Bacteria > Bacillota > Desulfotomaculia > Desulfotomaculales > Pelotomaculaceae > UBA3103. Next base: position 19,443 of record DFAP01000132.1, read on the forward strand.
TCGCCGCATTGGTACGGAAGGCGTACTTATGTGGGATAGGATGAAAAGAGATAGAAAATGGAGTACGTTTATACAAGCGCTTTGGAAATTTCAATATTTAAATGAATATACAGAACTAACCGACAGCCTTGATAATACTATGTATTATTTATCCCAGGGTATAACATCAGTGGCGGTATCTATTTTTATGATTGCCCAGAAGAGGGCTATTGAACGGGAAGAATGTATCACCGAAAGATTGTTGCACGTTGTTTATGACAACGAGCTTGCCATGATCAAGCCGATGCTCAATGCTCTTAGAAACAATAACATCCGTGATCTTGCAAAGTATGAGGATCTTGTTATTAATATCGACGAATTGATGTTTAAAAGAACGCAAGAGAATGATGCGCAGGACATAATTACAGCTCTCGCTGCTCAGAAACAGGCAGGGCAAAGAATGAGCCAACGGGAGAGCGCCGAGCCGGATAATATGGCACTGACTGAAACGATTGCTGGCAAAAGTGACAAAGTCATACGGCTTAAGGTGTTTGCGAAGGATGACTTGCGCAAGTTACACAATAAGGCAATAGAAAAGAAAGTAAATACCTATATGGTATTAAAAGATGCGGGGTATATCAAGGATCCGTTGAGAGAGTTGGTAGAGTAAGCAGATGCTTGATTTTTTCACAGATCCTTACGAGGATGAAATATTATACAGTACTATAGCGAGGTATCACTATTATTCCGGCAATGTATCCATGCGCGAGACGCTGATACAAGTATTTGGCGACCGCAATGCTTTACCGAGCATAGCTGTGCCATGCAGGCTTGAATACTTCGTCAGTCAACTTGTGAATGACATTTACACGCCGGAATACTTAATCCAGATGCATACCATACTGCCGTATTACCTGCCTTTTATGAATAAAAGGCGGAAAGAACGGGTGCTGAAAACGGTTAACGGCAGCGGAGGAAAGGGACTTTTTACTCTTATCGGTATGGCGGCGGGGGGCATCTGCAGGAAATCAGGGCTGTGTTATTGTCCCCAATGTGCGGTTGAGGATATGAAACGATATGGGGAAGCTTATTTTCACAGGCTTCACCAACTGGAGGGAGTATTTGTATGTGACAGGCATGGCTTTAACCTTAAGGAATATCCGGTGGCAAAAGAAAAGGTCAGCAGAATTCAGTTTGTTAGATTTGATTTTAAAGATGTAGGGCTGGATGAATTAGATGGCAATACAGAAAACCAGCATAATAATAAACAGTAGTTATGCAGTTTC
>DFAP01000061.1 GCA_002365855.1 Pelotomaculum sp. UBA3103
CTAATTCGGTCAAGTCAGGAGAAAATAGAAGTTATCTAAAATAATCTCTTAGTAAAGGGGTTGAAATATTGGAGGCCATATTGTCGCGCAGAAGCATTCGTAAATACACCAGCCATTCTGTTCCCAAAGAAGTTATTATGGAACTACTGAAAGCCGCGTTATGTGGTCCATCAGCAGGGAATCAACAACTTGATCTTGAGAGGATTCATTACGAACTCTGGTTGTGTGGGTAATGGATAGTGTAAATAATGAAAGATAAAGGGAAATTAATAAATGGCAGGAAGGTGAAAGCTTTAGAAAAAACCGGTCAGGCTGATCAATGGCGGGAAGACCAGGCTGATGACCGGGAACCATCTGATGATAGTTACAGCTATGTTGATTATGAAGACGGCAGGGAATATGAAGAATGCGAAGATCAATTCGAGTATCGCCCTAAACGGCATTCGCTGTTTATTCGTGTTGCAGCTCTAGTTACTGCACTAGCATTCCTGGGCCTGGTGCTCATGACAGCCTGGCCTGATCACAGGTTGCCCTCCCTGGATCTGATCTGGAGATCTCTTCAGCTGAAGAAGGAAATAAACAACAGCCTGGTGCAGGCTGTTGTGCAGATCGATGTGGTCTCGCGCAGGAAAGGTTCGCTGCTGTCAGTTGAACAAAAGACGGGGACAGGTTTCAATGTAGACCCTTCAGGTTTAATTATTACTAATCACCACGTCGTAGACAGCGCCCTTAATATGACTGTCAAGTTTCCCAATGGTAAAGTTTTCAGGGCAGCGAGCTGGTCCAGCAAGCCGGAAAGCGACCTGGCTGTGATCTGCCTTGAAGCCGTCGGACTCCCTGTGGTCCCGGTAGACAGCACAAGACTGCCGGCGCCTGGCGATCAAATAAGGGTGATTGGCAACCCTTTGTCGATAGAACGTATTATGGTCGAGGGTAAGGTAGGGCATTACCTGGGAATACGGGACATGACGGCAAAAGTATTTAGTATCGACGCGCCCATTTATCCCGGTAACAGCGGCAGCCCGGTGTTCAACGACGAAGGGAAGGTTGTCGGGGTAGTCTTTGGCAGCATAAATGAACCTGAAGGCGGAGAGGAAAATGCTGCCGGCCTGGCTGTGAGTATCAACGAAGTGGCTGAACTGCTGGAAAACGCTATCACCGGCAGGAGTACCTGAACGCTAAACTATATAAGGAGGACATGATGATGTCAGGTTTGACGAATATTGCCAAATCAGCTGTTTTAAGTCTCCTGAAGTTGGACGAAGAACAGTTATACGAGCAGTTGGGAATTTTAGCCTGGGCAATAGCGGAAGATCCTTCAAACGCTGGTAGTTTTGAGCTGCCGCTGGCCTATAATGAAGAAATGATGGGGCCAAGGGAAGATCTTCGGGAATTTGGACAGCGCTTGTTTCGTCGTTGGAATGTTGAGACCTACAAACTCATCTGCGGTGATGACATCAGGGATATGATTGACCGCAGAGAACTTATAGTGGCTTTTGGTGAAAACGATGTTGCTGTTGCTGCGGCGCTTTCAACTTTATTGGTAACTCATGTTGGCCTGGCGCCATCCCTGGCAGTAGTTGTGGCATCGCTGGTTATTAAGCGTTTTTCCAGTCCGGGACATGAACAATTCTGCAAGGTATGGAAAAGGAAACTGAGAAAGTACGAGTAAGTAATTACAAATTATGGTTGGTTATATTATAATTGGTAATGTTAAAGGATATTGCAATAAATGGTACAGGCGGACCGCTATGAATGTTCAGTATGCGGATATATCTATGAACCAGACCAGGGAGACCCTGACAACGATGTGCCACCGGGTACTCCTTTTGAAAAACTGCCTGAGGACTGGGTATGCCCCGTTTGCGGAGCTGGAAAAGACGCCTTTGCAAAACAGTCAAAATGAATGCATGTTGTTTATTGTAGTTGGCATGAGTCCATAAAGCAGGGGTGCGGTGACATAATAAATTGGATGTTAATTATTTAGGATACCTCTCAAAAGAAGATCCATTGTATAGTTTTATATGCCGTAAAATCTTGCCCAAAGTGGGTCAGGACGGCGAGAAGTGTTTTAAGGTCTTTCAGTTCAGCAGTTCCAACAATGTGTATCTTTATTTAGATGAAGCAACCGACCTGAAATTAATAGGCAAATTTTTCGGCGGGCAAGGCGTTTCAAAAGAAGACTCTGTGCACAGAATGGAAATGGAGTACAGAAACTTACATTTATTGCGTGGGTACGGTTTCTGCAGGCACCCGTACTACGTTCCTGAACCACTGGGGCAGTGTGCCTCAATCAATCAGGTACTGGTTGAGGAATTTTGCCCCGGCGTGCTTTTAACGGAATTTTTGGTTAGAGCTATTTTCCGGGGTGAAGAGGATGCCCTGCTGGTTATATTAACTGCCCTGGCTCATTTTCTTGCCCGACTTCATAACCATGCAGATGTAGAAAAGCATGTTGATTTTATACCCGAATGCCGTTATTTTAATAAAATTTTGCTTCATCTGAAACGCTCTTTTATTGTTGATGAGCATGAGGCAAGAGAGTTGTCCCGCCTCGTGGATTCCTGGCGCTCAGAAGCGGTAATGTGGGAAGATATACAGGTATTGGTACACGGTGACGCAACTCCTCCAAATTTCCTGTTTAGAGACGATCAAAGTGTAGTCGGCATCGATTTTGAGAGGATGAAAAGCGCTGACAGGGTATTTGACCTTGGGCGTGTTACAGGTGAATTAAAACACTTCTATATGCAGTACGGGCGCGATAAGTGTCGGGCCGAACCCTTTATTAGGCATTTTTTGTTGGAATATGCCGGCCATTTACCAGACAGTGACTATGCTTTTCAATCTATAACAAGACGTCTTCCATTTTACATGGGATTAAATGAGCTTCGCATAGCGCGAAATAAATGGCTTGGATTTGATTACCGGAAGGAATTAGTAAGCGAGGCAAAGCTAACCCTTTCAACCGGGCTTGAGAATAATCTGCGGTAGATTTTATTGTTGAACTTAAAAATTTATTTTTGCCTGCCCACACTGGACATATATATTACGCTTTCGTTGTATCCGTCGAGCCCCAGTATTCCATTGACCTCGTCATCATAAAGAGCGCCGATTTGGCAAGTTCCGAGCCCCAGCTCCACCGCCGCAATGGCCAAATTTTGAGCTATATGACCAGCTTCCATGTAGATATAACGATATGCTCTTTGTTTATATTTCCACTTGGCCCTGTCAAAGACCGCCGACCATATGAATACAGTGTCGGCCGTTTCCACCGCGACCTGGTCGAGAGCAGCGCGTGCGCCTTTTTCCCTGAAATTGCCGCTTTTTAGCTGGGACAGGGCATGCGTCTCAATTTCATAGTGGTAAATTCCTGGCTCGAGCCCTTTTACCCTGTTGATAATCAGGTAGGTCTCTATCGGGTATAGCGCCCCGGCTGAAGGCGCCGCCCTCAGAACGAAATTCCGGTCACCAACGGTTATTCCCTGGGTGGCCCAGAGCAGTTGTGATATCTCGTCAGCTGTGATTTCCGGACCACCAAAGCTCCTGACACTTCTCCTGTTTTTTATAATTTCCCATATCCGTCCTCCAGCGCTTATAAGCGGCGGATCCAACTCGGTTACTGGAACGTTATGGTATCTTTTATATAGTTCAGGCTTTTTAACCCGGTCTAGCCCGCCAGTGGGAAGTTTGCCCCGGTGGTATTTGGTTTCTTGTTGAAAAGTATCTCCGGCAACTTCCTTCACAATAAAACCCTCCCGCATTAATTTATTTATAGGATGCTTATTAAGAAGTGCCTTTTATACAGGAGCAATCAAATTATTTTTGTTATGTATTGTGGCCGGGTATAATTACTACCCGGCCACTAACGATCCGTCAATTTATTTGGTTTCTGATTTCAGTAAATCAATCTAGCTAGCTAAAAATCCTTACTCAGGCACTTTGAGCACTGCTCCGGTACTGGCCGAGGTCACCTGTGCCGCATAGCGGGCCAGGTAGCTTTTTCCCGTCACTTTCGGTTTCGGCTGCTGCCAGGCGGCCCGGCGGGCCGTGATCTCTTCTTCTGTCAGTTTCATATTAAGAGTGCATCCTGGAATGTCTATTTCAATTATATCGCCTTCCTGCAGCAGACCTATAGGGCCGCCTTCCGACGCCTCAGGTGAAACGTGTCCAATACTGGCTCCACGTGTACCTCCAGAAAACCTGCCGTCAGTAATCAGGGCTACATCCTTGTCCAGGCCTATCCCAGAGATTGCAGAGGTGGGGCTCAGCATTTCACGCATGCCCGGGCCCCCCTTGGGACCCTCATAGCGGATGATCACTACATCTCCCTTATTGATCCTGCGTTCCATAATTGCATTAAATGCTTCTTCTTCGCTGTTGAATACACGTGCCGGCCCTGTGTGTGTAAGCATCTCTTTGGCTACCGCAGATTGTTTCACAACCGCTCCATCCGGCGCCAGGTTACCCCTCAAAATCGCGATACCGCCCTCACGGCTGTATGCCTTGCTGAATGGACGAATAACATCGGGATCACGGACTTCCGCACCGCGGATATTCTCACCCAGGGTTCTGCCGGTAACCGTTTTTTCTTCAAGATGCAGCAGCCCTTGCTCGCCAAGTTGCCGCAGGACTGCAGATATACCACCGGCCACGTATAGATCAAACAGGCGGTGAGTACCACCCGGGCTCAGCTTGCAGATGTTGGGGACTCGCGCGCTGATTTCATGGAAGGCTTCCAATTTCAGCGGAACTCCCGCCTCGTAAGCAATCGCCAGCAGGTGAAGAACCGTGTTGCTTGAGCCTCCAATAGCCATGTCCAACGCAATGGAGTTGTGGAATGCATTAAGAGTAAAAATATCCAGTGGCCGCACGTTTTTCTGCACCATTTCCACAGCCTTCTGACCGGCCTGCTTGGCCAGGGCTTTGCGCTGCCCGTAAGGCGCGGGTATGGTACCGTTGCCGGGAAGGCTGATGCCCAGTGCTTCTGACAGGCAGTTCATGGAGTTAGCTGTAAACAGCCCGGCACAGCTGCCGCAGGTAGGGCAGGCGCTTAGCTCCATTTCTTCCATCTCGGCCTCACTGATAGCGCCAGTAGCATAGGAGCCTACCGCCTCAAAGAGGGGACGTACCAGGTCAGCTTTCTGACCGGCGTAAGTTCCGGTCAGCATGGGCCCTCCACTGACATAAACAGATGGTATGTTCAGCCTGCAGGCTGCCATGAACATGCCCGGCACGATCTTGTCGCAGTTGCCGATGAGCACAAGTCCGTCAAACTTGTGGGCAACAGCCATAGTTTCTATGGAATCAGCAATAAGTTCACGGCTTGCCAGCGGGTATTTCATGCCGTCGTGATTCATGGCGATCCCGTCACAGATACCTATAACCGGAAATTCCACAGGCGTACCTCCTGCTGCGGCAACACCAAGCTTGGCCGCCTGAGCCAAATCCCTAAGATGGATATGGCCAGGTATAATTTCATTGAATGCGTTGACAATGCCTATCATCGGTTTCTTAAGATCGTCCGGGGTATAACCCATGGCATAAAAAAGGGATCTGTGAGGCGCCCGCGCGACTCCTTGAGTCGCCTGTGCGCTTCGTGAGTTTGTACTGCATTTGTTCATGGTAAAACCTCCTATAGTTCATCCAAAAAAATCTTTGATTATAATTTATCACACAATCAGTGAACTGTATAATTTTCCTGCATAACCTGGGACATGCAGGAATAATAACAAAGCCCCTGCAGGATATACCCGACAGGAGCCATCAGCCGCTTTTGTTCGCAAGGCGAGCCCCATCGCCTTTTGTTTCGATATATTAATTTTATTTGGGGTAACTGGCAAAGTCAATAAATATATTTTGGATGGCTGTTGTTCTTGAAAATTTCTCCTAAAGAAATAAATAAATAAGTAATTCGGCTGGTCGAAAGGTTTGATATTATGCGAAATTTGATATTGGTACCATAATCTGTTAATATTATTTAAATTCAGGTTGTGGTGTAGATGTACGGAGTTGTAGTTGTGTTTAATAATTGTGTTTTTAATGGAAGGCAGTGTAAAATTTAAGTAG
>DFAP01000002.1 GCA_002365855.1 Pelotomaculum sp. UBA3103
CATCATAAACGACAAGAAAAAGTGATACTGGCAGGCGGGCTGACAAAGCTGGGCCAATGGCGAAACAGCAGCACGAAGTTCTTTATTCCTGTAGAGGTACTGTCAAAAAAATTCCGCGGCAAATATCTGCACTACCTGAAGCAATGTATGCGCCAAGGCCTACTTAAGTTGCATGGAAATGCCCAAGAATACCAGAACCCAAAGCTTTTCTCAGGTTTACTGGGTCAGTGTTATGCCCTGGACTGGTACACTTACACAAAAGAGACTTTTTCCGGTCCCCTGGCTGTCGTGCGATACCTGGGAAGATACACGCACCGGGCTTGCCATATCCAACTACCGGATGGTCTCAATGGATCAGCATACGGTAACTATTACTGTAAGAGACCGTAAACGTGGCAGCCAGACAAGGATTCTAACGCTAAAAGGCATTGAATTCATCCGGAGGTTTTGATGCATATACTTCCGAAAGGTTTTGTCAAAATCAGGCATTATGGGCTACTTGCTAACCGGTACAAAAAGATAAAGCTTAAGCTGTGCAGAAAGCTAACCAGCAGTCCTTCCTGCAAACCAAAATATGAAGGCCTTAATACTATTGAGATCCTCTGTGCTCTTGTAGGCAGGGATGTAACGGTTTGTCCGGTATGCGGGAAAGGCAAACTGCGGACGGTGTATTCGTTATCTCCAGGTGCTCCACCATGATGCTACTGAGATTAGATACATTACTTCAAAGACCCATTTGTGGGGAGGGGGAAGGTATGTCCAAATTAAGCTGGATTAATGAAAAAATATTCACGATCTGTAAATAAAGAGGAATAAAATAGAAAAAAGCTAATATCTAAAGCCAGCAGCAAAAAATTGAAATCCCATAGACTTGAGCAGTCGCGACTTCGTTCTTCTGGGCCAATCAATAATTTTGCGCATAAGGTTTAGATGCAAGGCATTGTTAAGGCTCAACGATCAGATAATACCTGACAGTTGAGCCTTATTTACGTGCAAAACTTCCGATTGATCCCTTGGAGAACCCTCCCCCTGTGCCCTTAATCGTGTACCCCTGTGCCCTTAATCGCCACGTTTATGGAATGCTGATAAATTTCAGAGGGTACCAGGGGTCAGGCACCCGACTTTTTAACATATTCCTCGTGCCGCATCGAACCCCTTTAAAGGCTCTATGTTTAGAGCCTTTAAAGGGGTTCTTTTGCCGGGGCAAAATGCTCCTTAACAAAAGCGGGCGCATCAGCTTCGGAAAAGAATCCAGAAATATAGCTACCGTTATTTAGCTGAAAAACCACTTTATATGCCGCCTGTTCACTGTTTGAAATATAATGACGTAAACACAGCTCCAGTTTTTCCGTTTCAGTGATCTTTAGAATGCCAGGTTTTTTTTCTAATTCAAGAATAGTCTCTTGGTTTATGATAACCGGCTCCGCCTTCTTATTATCCAAATCCTGTTTGTTAAGGTCAGGATCCTTGTCTACGATCGCACTGGCGATGTCTTCGCCTGGAAGCAGCCTGGCCTGATAATATTTCTCGCTTTCTTTGAGCCACTGTTCGAAATTCAGATATGATTTTTTCCAGTCCAGGTGGACTGTGCGATTATTTTTCAAAAGGATGGAGATGTGAGCCCAGGGAGGTCTCAGGTCCATATTTTTCATTTCTTCATAAGTCTCTTCATAAATATCGCTCTGCAAGGCTGCCACGGCCTGCGCAATGAACTCCGGATCAACGATGCGTACGTTTTTATTTGTATCGAAGGTATTAATTTCGATTAGGTCCACATCAGCAAGATTTATGCTGAGAATTCTATTATGCAGTTCCTTGTATTCCAGCGATTCATAAATGAGTTTTAATTTATCTGCATACTCCGGCGCGGATATCTCATACTGCCGATAGATATGGCAGCCGTTTTCCAGTTCATAGGCCAGGCAGATCCTCTCGGAATCTCTCGTGCGTTTAGATAAGAAGGTTTCTTTTTTATCCAATCGATTAGCGACTATTTTCTGATGCAGCGAATAAATAGCGGCCATATTATCTCTTTCGGTAAATATGGCCTTGACAGGGGAATCATATTCACTGCCGCCATAAGCTTGCGCATTCGTTGCTTGCACATAGTTTAAAGCGTAAAAGAAATTATCCATGTAGATGCTTTTCACTTCGCTGAGCTCAGGCAACCTTTTCTCATAACCGGTAAAATCGTAATGAAACAGACCAATCAATCCGATCATAGCCAGGGCATAAATACCATAACCCTTAATGCGCCGCCACTGAAAAACCTGCAGGGATTTGTTCAGCAGGATTTCCATCAGGAAATAGGCCAGTAAGGAGCCCAAAAAGTAACCGAAATATGTCCAACCAAGACTGCCTTGGTCACTATAAAAATAACTGCCGAGCAGCAACATAAAGCAAAAGGTGACTGAGTACTTGAAAATAGGGCGCAGTACATCGAAAGTAATAGCATTGCCGGCCGTTTCTATGTGACGCCGCTGATAGAGATACCTGCCCAAAAAAAACAACGCGAAGCTGCTTAACAGATAAACCACGATTTCACCATGCGGAATAGGATTTATAGAGATTTCAGTCAGCCTAATCAGGGGAGAAAGCTTGTCTATTTTCCCGAAATAAAAGTCATATGGGAAACCGAAAATGTACCTGCTCATGTTATGCAGCAGCAACAGTGACAGCCCGCTGGGCAGAAGAAGGAAAATATAGCTTAAAGCGCCCTGTATGGTGGTCATGCCGGTAACCATTCCGGAGGCCACACTCGTCATAAATAAAAGCAGATTAATCAGCAGGCTGATAAATAGCCAGGCTAGTATATCTGTACCATTTACATGTTCAATCCCCAGTCTGGCCACCAGCGCCCAGGAAATCAACGCAGTGAGGATAAGCGGCACAAACAGGAAAATAATACCTGCCAGAACATGCGTATTATGAAGGGTTTCCCGCTTGACAGGCAATGTATGCGCCATATCTGCCGCCCGGCTGTCCTGCTAGATATCGAAACAGCAGCAGGCCGGTCAATACGGGGACAAGGATCAACGACATTACATGTAATAGCGATGAATTGGTATCAAACTGAAATATGCGCAAATACGTGTACGCGTTATTTATCGTAACAACTTCCAGTTTATTGTGCAGCATAAATACTTTCAGTGGAACACTTAAAAGCAGTACCAGGAGATATCCGGCGCCGATCCAGGTAAATCTTTTAAAATCGTTGAGCAGGATACCTCCATTAATAAAGGATGTTTTTGATTTCATAACCATGATCCCCCATTTCATATATGAATATTTCCTCCAGGGTGAGCGGCAGGATATCCAGGACTGCAGGATGGTAAGACTGCATGCTCCTGATGATATCTTCATATACACCTCGCACGATTAAAATCAGCACGCTGCCTCTTTTTTCCTGGTAAAGCGCCGGCATGTCTTGCAGCAGGGTAGGGGGTACATCGCCGCTAAAGGCTATTTGAATCTTATGCACGTCTGCTTTAAGATCGTCTAAGTCCTTCTGAATTAGCATTTCCCCCTGGTGCAATATGCCGATATTGTCGCAAATATCTTCCAGGTCACGTAAATTGTGGGAAGAAATCATGACAGTCATTTCTCTTTCAGCCACATCCTGGATGATAAGGTTCTTCACTTTTTGCCGCATCACCGGGTCCAATCCGTCGATGGGCTCGTCCAGGATCATAACATCCGGCATCAGAGCCAAGCTCATCCAAAAGGCGATTTGGCGCTGCATCCCCTTGGAAAGAGTTTTTATGCGCCGTTTGACCTCGATATTAAATACGCTCCTGAGTTTTTCAAAACGGGCCTGATTCCATTGAGGGTATATCCCCGCATGGAAATGAGCCACATCTTGGACGGAGAAGTTGGGAAAAAAATACAGAAGATCAGGAATAAAAGCCGTCCGAGTTTTGATGGCGTCGTTTTCAAATACAGGCTGCGAATCTATCGTGAGGGCGCCTGAATTCTGCCTGTAAATACCGGCCAGGAGCTTTAAAAGTGTCGTTTTCCCTGCTCCGTTGGAACCGACCAGACCGTATATAGAGCCCTTATGTACCGACAGGCTTACATCCTTAAGCGCTTCCAGCTCCTGGAATTGCTTGCTGACCCCTTCTACCTCAATCATCTACGTTACCTCCTTCATCTTTAAATAACTGCGTTTTAATCCGGGTGATAATTTCCTGAGGGGGAGCGCCCAGATAGCGCATTTCCGTTACAATTATCGAGAGCTCTTTTTCCAGAATTCGCAGCCGGGCAGCGTTATTACCGGGAACAGCGGGTCTGACAAAACTGCCTTTGCCGGGAACGGAATAGATATAGCCGCGGTGTTCAAGTTCCCGGTAGGCCTTCTGGATGGTATTGGGATTAATGGTCAATTCACCGGCCAACACCCGTACGGTCGGTAATTGCTCATCAGGTTTCAGTACATTGTTTATGATCAGTTCTTTGATTTTCTCAACCAGTTGTTCATACATAGGCGCACGACTTCGCAGGTCCAGTTCAAACATAGACACCCTCCTTTCAATACTAACTGTACTAATATAAATAGTACAGTTAGTACGGGAATATTATATACCCTTCATTTTGCATTTGTAAAGTTAAAAAATAGATTTTTATACAAAAAATTTAACTGCTATGTCCATAAGTAAGAGCTGGATTTAATCCGGCCCATCCTTGAGCACACCAGTTGCTGTAAATTAGCTGTTTGTTTTTCGATAAGGAAAATATGTTTGGAGATATTAGCCCGGCCCACAATATGGTATTATCAGATAATGAGGTATATGTTGAGAACTAAGAGATTTTCTCTCCGGTGGCTGGGGTATGAAGATGAGTTATTCTGGCAGACTGTTAAGTATTCTTTTTTGCATTGAAGCCCGGCGAACGGACGAAGTAATTTATAATAATTTGCCTAATATAGAGGGGAGATCAATATTAAGTTAACAAAAATAGCTGTACTTATTATAATATTAATATTTATTCTATTAATTATAGCAATGGACAATTTAAAAGGCGGTTCAACCAGACCGATTGAGGATAGTATGGGAAATATAATACCGGAAAGTATTGTCTCATTAGAAAAAGTTACGCTAGGCGATATGGATCAGTGGATATTGATCCGGGGAAATAATATTAAAAACCCGGTTTTGTTATGGCTGCATGGCGGGCCCGGAGCTGCCCAGATGCCGGTGGCCCATTACTTTAATGGAGCATTGGAAGAGGGTTTCATCGTAGCTCACTGGGATCAACGTGGCGCCGGGAAGTCAAATCCTCTGGATTTTGATGAGCAAACAATGACCTTTGAACAATTTCTCACCGATGCTCACGAATTAACACAGTATCTAAAAAAACCGTTTCAATAAAGAAAAAATCTACCTGGTAGGACATTCCTGGGGTTCCCAGTTAGGCAGTGGATTGGTGTACGCTTATCCGTATGATTACTATGCTTATGTGGCAGTAAGCCAGGTTGTAGACAGTAATTTAAGTGCTGAGATTGCGCATGCCTGGCTATTGGAGAAAATCAAAAAAAGTGGAAATCAGAAAAACCTTGAGCTTTTGGAGAAATTGGGATCGCCTCCATTTACCGATCATAAAAAATACGTAAAGTTTGCCGGGATGGTAGATTCTTAAGGAGGCGGCATGGATGTAAGTATGGGTAAACTGGCCTGGATTGCCATGGGTTCTCCCGAATATAGTTTGCGCGACTATATCGGCTGGCTCAGGGGTGCAACAAGAGGTAGTGGTCCCATGTGGGACATTTCTCGATCTTTCAAATTGATCGATGAAGTTCCGGAATTACTTTTGCCTGTTTATTTTTTCTCCGGCAGGAATGACTATAACACTCCTCTGCAGTTAGTAGAACAATACATTAAAATGCTCAATGCCCCAATAGGCAAACAACTGGTGATATTTGAAGAATCGGCTCACGCCCCGTTTATGGGAGAACCGGAGAAGTTTAATCAGGAAATGGTGCGTGTAAAAAATGAAACGCACCGGTAGAAGCTGATTTTGATGACTTTTTAGCGGATAAATACGAAGGCAGACGAAAAGATATCTGTATTAATAAAGTAGAAATTAGCTTATCAATTAGACAAGTTGATAAAATTACAGGTGTCAATAGATGTATTGTTAATAAGCATAAAAAGTTTATCATTGTTAGCAGGGTTAGCTTTTTATTTGCAGAAATTTATCCTGTACTTGTTTACATTTGTCTAATCTGGCAGAAAACAGATTAGAAACGGATGGTTATGCCTTGAGGTTATTTATTAAGAGAGGAGTAAACTGAGGATGAGGAAACTGTTCAGACCGGAAATTGAGGCCATCGGCGCCCAGAGGGCGGCAGCTATCGTTAACGACGCGCTCAGGGAAGCTGAAAATTTTAAAGAGGAGGATATTTACGTACAGCTGGGAACCGCTTTAGCAGGTATGGGTTTAAGTCCCGAAAAGGATGCGGGCGTGGAGTACCTGCTCAAGCCGGCGGGGGGTCTGGACTTTAAAATATCTCCCCTGTATTCAATGGTAGCGCTAACAAAAGCTGTGTCTGAACCGATGGAACGTGAAGACGCCGAGAAACAGGGAAAGGATTTCTGGGAGGTGTTCCGGCAAAAGGCGCGGGAAGCCGTCTGCAGCGACGAGGGTTTATTGAAGCTCATCAAAGACGCAAAAGTAAAAGAAGCCCTTGAAGCAGCCCTGCCGGCTATTCTTGCCATACTTGGCATGGCTTCCCTGTGGATACCGGTGGTAACGGCCATGGTCACAGGACTGTTGATGCTGATCGTGAAAATTGGCCTGGATTCTTTCTGCGAAATCGGTGCCGGTTGTTGAATTGAATAAATTTTTTAGCCAAGATTACAGTATCAATAACTTAGTATCTGAGGTTACTGGTACCAGTAACCTCAGATAGTATAACACCTTTATTCGATGACAAGAATGACAGAAATATATGTGTCTTTAAATCACTAACTATCTAATGTATTCAATCATCTAATTAGACATCCATGCCGCTAACGCGGCACCGGCAGAGGATGAAAATGGAACTACAAAGAATCTCTTTCTTACGGCTGGCGAAGGGAGGTTGTGTCAACTTGGTGCTGAGAGCCCGTTAATTAGACAGACCCCGGCGACCAGGTGCACCACAGATTGTTGCTCCCAACTGGGAAGCACGCAGGATAGAATAATCATTGATAGTTGTTGCACCAGCCCTTCAATTTAATTGCCGTAGAAGGAGTAACAGATGGAAGTTGTATACAGCCACTGCTGCGGCCTTGACGTTCATAAAAAGATTGTCGTGGCCTGTGTTGTCACTCCTGAGGAGAAAGAGATTCGTACATTTTAAACGATGACAGATGACCCCGGGAAATCAACCGCATTCAAAAGGTTCTTGAAGGAGCCAACATTAAGTTGTCTTCTGTCGCCAGCGACGTATTGGGCAAATCTGGCCGCGCTATGATTGAAGCAATAATTGCCGGTGAGGAAGACCCCGAAATCCTTTCCGAGTTAGCAAAGCGCAGTCTCAAGAAAAAGAAGCCGGAATTACAGCGGGCACTTAATGGTTTAATTGGGCAACAACAAAAGCTAATGCTTAAAACTCAACTCGTCACATCGACTTTCTGGCAGACGAAATCAAAAAGCTGGACGAAGAGATCAAGGAGCGAATGCTCCCTTTTGACGAAGACCTGGAGCTGTTGGACACAATTCTCGGAGTGGGCCAGCGCACGGCTGAACAAATTTTAGCCGAAATAGGAACCGATATGAACCAATTCCCTTCCGCTGCTCATATGTGTTCGTGGGCAGGGCTGTCTCCAGGAAACAATGAAAGCGCCGGAAAACGAAAGTCGGGACGAACGCGCAAAGGTAATAAGAAACTGAGGAGCGCGCTGGTAGAGGCAGCCAGAGCTGCCGGCCGAACCAAGAATACCTATTTATCCAGTCAGTATCACCGTCTTTCAGCAAGACGTGGATAGAACCGGGCTGCTGTTGCAGTTGCCCATAGTATCTTGACCATTGCCTATTACATTTGCACATTGTAAGAAAGGTATAAAACATGGAAGCACACGAGAACGGTCCCCCTGTGTCCCTGCGTGTATCACTACGGGAAAGTTAATCTCATTTAAGAAACAGCTTTTTTTAGAAGGAATTATGACAGAAATGTGGTATTTCAACAAACAGCTAAAAAAAACTATTTTTGAGACGAGCAGCAGGTGAAATGATGAGCAAAGCGGATCTGGCCAATCTCTTAAGAAATTTATCCTTTTTCAAAGGTGTTAACTATCCCCTGCAAGATCTTGCCGGGAAAATTAGCATGGCCCGTTTCGATAAGGATGAGAACATCTTCAATATGGGGGAGGACGGCAACTGCCTCTACCTGATCGTTTCAGGCAGAGTGCTCATTTACTCCAAGTCGGACACGGGACAGGAAGTCGTGATCCAAACCCTTAAAAAGTCTGACTTTTTCGGGGAAATGCCTCTTCTGGACGGTGGTAAGCGCTTTGCCAGCGCAAGGGCCGTCGAGGAAACCGTCGTCTTCTGTCTTGCTCGAAAGGATTTACTGGATATTGTCTGTAAATACCCGCAGGTGGCGTTAAAAATCAACGATACAATGAGCAAAAGGCTCAGGCTGGCAAACGTCCGCCTCAAGATCCTGACCGGGGCCGGCAGCATTGCTGGCGCTCAGCAAACTGAAACCGGGGCTGACAAAAAGACGGTTGGTCAACCAGGCCAGAGTCCGGCGGCCGGGCAGCAACCTGCCTGTGAGGATGAATTAAGCCAGGATATCGAAAAAACGTTTTACCGCGCCAAAATCACCTGCTCTGTCTGCGCGAAGAAATTTGAGTCTATGAAAGTCAGGTCCAGTTCCATACGGGTACAACGTATCGATGAAGACTTTTGCCAACATTACCAGTCGGTCAATCCTCTTTATTACGAGATGGTGGTCTGTCCACGGTGTGGCTTTGCCTTTAATCTGGAATTCTCAAAAACACACATGAACGCTGAGCAGCGGGAAAAATTGAAATCGCGCCTTCAACCGGTATGGCAGGACAGGGCAAAAGACTATAGCGGCGTGCGGACGTGGAACGACGCCATGGAAGCGTTTCAGTTGGCCCTGTATGCGCTGGAAGACGAACTGGTTAAAAGCTCCAAAATGGGAATGCTTTACCTGAAGGCGGCCTGGTTGTACCGTTATGTGGGGAACGAGGCAGGAGAGCAAAAGTATATTGAAAAAGTCATTTCGGCTTTTGCGAAAGCTTACGAAACAGAAAGTTTTTCCGAGCCGAAGTCGGAATTGAACATAGTTTACTTGCTCGGGGCATTAAACCTTAGAGCAGGTAAAACCCAGGAATCGGCCAAATGGCTGGAGTTGGTTTTAAGACATCCGGCCAAGTCAACGCAGCCCATGCTGGTAAACCAGACCAAGGACCTCTGGGCTAAGGCGCGGCATAAGTTGCGTGAAGAAAAACAAGCATAAAAAACTCCGCCCCGTAAGCAACCAAGCTTATATGTCGACCGACTGGCGGCCGGTTAGCCAAAGTTATCGAATCATCTTGAAAAAGGCGGCGACATGCCTGATAAAGTGATTGATCCGCGCGACTACGGATATAATTAAAGACTTTGACATCATCTACACTTAGCTGCGTCCCAATTTGGTGATTACCCGGATGTTCTTACGCCGGGTTTCTTAATATAATTTTCACTTTATTTATTGCATGGATTGTCGCTACATCTTTAAAATGTGCAATAATTAACTAATTGGAGCCTCAAATAAACATTACCGCTAGGAGGAATCGCAAAAAAATAATCAAAGGAAATTAGGTAAGTGATATCAAAAATCTGAGGGAAAAGGATGATATATTTTGATATCAAACCAATTCAAAATCCGACTTCAAAACAAATTTATCAACTGGTTTCTCATAGCGCCCGAGGCCGACAAAACCATGCTCGAAAGTACTTTAACTTATACCAATATACAACGGTTACGTATCATCACGTGGCTATTAATAGTCTTTAACCTGGTCCTTATCTCGATCCAATTGACGTTCATCGGCAATATCGAACAACTGCGCATTCTTGAAATAGCTCCGTATATCATGGCACTAAGGCTTATTCTTATAATAAGCTCTGTAGCTTTTTTAATCGTAACCAGCCGACCGGCGTTTCCTGATGCGATTAACCGATACCATCATTTTTACGAGACTGGGTATATACTTCTTAACCTCATTGGTTATGCTGTCTTATCTGGTCTTATCTATTCTGTCGGACCTGGTATAACCTCTTCTTACCTGATGGCAGTCTTAGTTTCAGCTACATTTCTTTATTTAAAATGGTCTAAAAGCATTGTGATTTATGGCTTAGCCTGGATCATCTTAAGCATTATGGTCTGGCGCTTTCAATCTGACTGGATTGTAGCTTTTTCCGCCTTTCTTAATGGTAGTTTTGTAACTATTGTTGCTTTAGTAATATCACGGATTATATATGTCAATAAGGTTAGGGAATTTTTAAACCTACAAACAATAGAATTGCAGAGGGAGGAATTAGCCGCGTCTAATGATATGCTAAAAAGGCTTTCTTACCTGGATGCTCTGACTAACATCCCAAATAGGCGATTTTTTGATGAATTTCTATGTAGAGAATGGGGACTAGCCGTCCGTGAGCGTGGTTTACCGCTATGCCTGATTATGGTAGATATTGACCAATTCAAACAGTTCAATGACACATTTGGCCACCAAGCTGGAGACGATATCCTGGTTAATGTGGCCACGACTTTAAGAGAGACTATTAAGCGCCCCGGTGATTTAGTTGCTCGTTACGGAGGAGAGGAATTTGCAGCCATTCTGCCGAATACGGATCTGGTTGGCGCTCGCAGGATTGCTGACCGAATGCTTCAAGCAGTAGAAAAGTTGGATATTGATCACCCTTTTTCTACTAATGGTCGTTTAACCATTAGTCTCGGCTTGGCCTGCATACAACCCAACGACAAGGATATACCAGAAAACCTTATTGATACCGCCGATAAGGCTCTTTATCAGGCAAAGAATGCTGGAGGCAACCGGTGTGTTTTGGCTGAAACCAAATAACGCATTTAGTAGTTTTGGGTATACAGAAAATAATGGAGGTTGTGGAGAGGCTGATATAAAATTGGGGTACATAGATGACGCGATCTGCGGCATGGGAATGAGTTAGGAGAAATATGGCGTCTGCGCAAAAATTATCTTGGGAACGGTGTTTGATATGGATTCCTATATAAGACAATTCCACGAAAGAGACCTGGAAGTAGTGAGAGATCTTATTTGTGAAGTAATAGATGCTTGTTATCCAAGTGTTTATTCAGGTGAAGCCATTAAATTTTTTAAGAAATATCATCGTTACGAAAACATACTTAAAGATGCAAAAGAAGGTTATACGATCGTGCTGGAGTTAGAAAATAGAATTATTGGGACGGGAACGTTAGTTGAGGGAAATATAAAACGAGTGTTTGTAAAACCATCTTATCAACAAAAAGGTTTAGGTAAGATGATAATGAAGAAACTTGAGAAAAAAGCTTTGGCAAATGGGGTTTGTTTTGTTGTGTTACAGTCTTCATTGAATGCGACGGTGTTTTATGACGATTTGGGGTATAAAATAGTGGCCAGAACTTTTATTGATCTGGGCAACAAGAAGAGACTAGATTATTACGAAATGGCGAAGAAATTAGGTGGTAGGTAACGCCACACATTCCTTAAAACAGGCTAAACGGCCCCACTGCGCTCAGACCCAACTGTCTTCTGCTGTCACGGTTTTTATGTAGGCAATAATCGCGCCAACGAGAGCTTTTCATGTAGTTTTTAAATATGATAAGATATATAAGGAGTGCTTTATTCATGGTTTATAAAAAGATGGCGGCGCCGTTATGGTACTATGACGAGCGGAAAAATACCGGCGTAGATTATACGGATTCAACTATTGCGGCAGAGTATGATGCTCAGCATTCCAAGTTCCGTGATTTTGAAAAAGACGCCCAACTGATTATAAACCAGCTTGAGTTAAAGCCGGAGCATACGGTGATTGACTTTGGATGCGGAACCGGAGCGTTCGCGATTCCGGTAGCCCGTTTGTGTCGAAAGGTTTATGCCGTGGATGTCTCGCAGGTTATGCTGAACAGGTGTGCAGAGAAAGCTCGTGAAGCAGGGCTAAGCAATATTGAAACATACGGTGCGGGTTTCCTGACCTATGAGCACAAAGAAACGCCTGTGGACGCAATTATCTCCATTTTCGCATTGCATCACCTTTCGGACTTCTGGAAGGCAGTTGCTCTGAAACGAATGTATGACATGCTAAAGCCAGGTGGAAAGCTGTACCTGTTCGACGTGGTGTTTTCTTTTCCGGTTGAGGTATACCAGAGCGAATTGGACAACTGGGTCAACGGAATGCGCGAGGAAGCCGGTCAAGCGATGGCTAACGAAACCATCATCCACATCCGTGATGAGTACAGTACTTTTGATTGGGTAATGGACGGAATGATTGAGCGGGCGGGTTTTAAAATAGAACAAAAGCTCTCTGATTTCCCACAATGCCTTGCTTATGTGAATATCCGGCCACACCTTCCCGAATAGGAGCGTTGTTCCACTTAGCAAGTGGGGATGGTTCTTGCCTTGTTAGTTGTCGGAAGCGGTATTCCAGGGATAATCCCTTTTACAAAATATCTAAGACAGAAGCCGTTGTTGAGTGCGGCTTTTTGTTTTATAAAGTGTCCGAAATAATTTAATAAATGTAAAATATAATTGACATTATATCATATATATAATACTATAATATTGCGATTAAGATAATGCCGGGGTGATAAATTGGGTAAAAACTTAAGGCTTAAATCTGCCCGTGCAGCAAAGGATATGTCACAAAAAAATGTAGCCGATGCCGTAGGTGTCACAAGGCAGACAATCAATGCAATAGAAAATGGGGATTATAACCCATCAATAAACTTATGTATTGCAATTTGCAAAGTATTAGAAAAAACCCTAAATGATATTTTTTGGGAGGATGATTTAAATGAGTAAGGGTCTCGATGAGATGCAGGTTCAACGTAAAAACAAAATTGGCAACCAAGCGTTTTTGATACTAATGTACTTATTATTATTAGATGCGGGGCTGTATGGTTTTGGATTCAGGTGGATTAGTTACCCTGCCAATATAATGATTATTTTAACGATTTGCTCTGGAATTTATGTTGTTCGGTTGATAACAGGCAGCGCGTTTGTTGGACCAACCACTGATAAACGCAAGCCTCTATTAAGGGTTTTCCTCACCGTGCTTTTTTCAGTTCTTGTAGCGTCGACCATTATTGTCTTGTTGAAAGTTGCCAGTTTCAGTAACAACAGCCAGATTGATGATATGAGCGCTCCAATATTATTCAATGCTGCAGCTATTGCTCTGATTATTGCTGTTATAACAGGTGTTATCAAAAATATTCAGAATAAGGATGATAGCGAATAGAATATTATATTAAAGCCCCCGTACAAATATAAAACATTCTCTATCTTTCTGCACATGTATTGAACAATCCGGCAATTACTTCGAGAAAGAATCTTTTATAAATCTGTACGCGACAAGAAACTGCTTCTTGTCGCGTTAATATTTGTAAAGGGTTATAGGCTAACATGTCAGTTTAAACTAAAAATTCAGTTACTCTATATTTTCACAGCAGTACCGTAGGCGATAATTTCAGCGGTGCCTGTGGTAACATTGGAAGTTCCGAACCTGACGCCTATGACTGCGTTTGCCCCCACGGCCTTGGCCTCCCGGATCATTCCTTCAATAGCCTCCTCCCGGGCACTAATAAGCAGCTCAGCATATTCCTTGACTTCACCACCGATAAGCTGGCGGAAGAAGGCGAGGATGTCTTTACCCAGGTGCTTGGCTTTCATGGAACTGCCTTTAACCAGGCCCTTAACTTCATAATCCGTTCTGATATCCACTGTTGTTAACATCATTTTTTACAGACCTCCTTATTTGCTTGTTTGTTGAATTAAGTGAACAGTTTCTCTTAACTCTAAAAGTCCTTTTTCAGTAACCGGCCGAGTCCGATCCGGTAGAACAGCCACGTTGCCAGTAGCATTACCGCCATAGCCGGAATTTGAAACCCGTCCCCGGCATAAATGGGCCAGGCATGCATCTGCCGGTACAGTGAGTACATGCCGTAGCCGGGGATCCAGCCCGGTACGGAAATAACCAGTGCAACCACGAAGGCAGCCGCCCCGGCTTTCAGCTGGTCGTCAAACACTACTGAGAACATCAAGGCCAGGCTGTAAATCACCAGCAGACCCGCCGCGTTTACCACCAGGCCAGCCAGGAAAAGAGAGGGTAGTTCCCTCCCTGCCAGCATAGCAGCCAGATAGGTAAGGATTGTAGCTACTACCATAACGGTGATCATGGCTGCAGCTCCGGATATAAACTTGGAGCGGAAAATCAATTCCCGGCTTAGTGGCTTGCTGAACAGGAAACCGGCGGTGTTTCTGCCAACTTCCCCCGCTATTTGGGCCATGCCGATGA
The DNA here is from genome assembly GCA_002365855.1 of Pelotomaculum sp. UBA3103. Classification (GTDB taxonomy): domain Bacteria; phylum Bacillota; class Desulfotomaculia; order Desulfotomaculales; family Pelotomaculaceae; genus UBA3103. The sequence goes on from DFAP01000002.1 coordinate 14,524, forward strand.
TAACGGCATAGACGATTAATATCTGGTAAAGGTTCTTGCCGTACCAGTTGGCCCACATATACAAGTTGAAATCACTCATCTGCCTCTGGTAAGCTTCACCCAGCGCTCCGCCAAACTGGATTGGAATCATGCTCATCCAGTCAAACAAAAAGGGAAGTGAAATACCCATGGCCGACAGCAGCACCAGGGCCAAAATATGTTTCCAGGCGTTTTCACGCCATTCTTTTCTGAACATTGTAGAATTAACCATTCTGCGGGGCCTCCTCCCTGTGGGCATACTCCAGGAAGATATCCTCCAGGTCCAGGTCGATAATCTCCAGGGCGAAATGGGGGTAGCGGGAAAGTTCTTCTAAAACACCGTGGGGGTTTTCCGTGACCGTCAGCAGGTAACCGGACCCTTCCTGTTCCACCCGAACTATACCCGCCTGGTTAAACACACTCTCCGGTGGCCGGCCTTGAAAAACAACCCGGATCCTTTTTTCTCCTGTCTTGAGGTCGGCCATATCCTTGACCATCACCAACCGGCCCTGGTTTAGGAAGGCCACCCGGTCAGCCAGCCGCTCAACTTCATGAAGTGTGTGGGAAGAAATCAGTACAGTACCTCCCAGGGATACCACCTGATCCATAAGCAGCTTAAAATAGTCTCTTCTTTTTATCGGATCAAGCCCCGTGCCCGGTTCATCCAGGATCAGCAACTCGGGCTCAGGTCCAAGGGCCAGGGTCAGGGCCAGGGCGCTATTTTGCCCGTGGGATAACTCTTTGATCTTTTTATTTTCGGGGATATCAAGCCTTTTAAATGCTGTTTCCACTAATTTATGGTTCCAGCGGGGGTACAGGGAGGCGCAAAAGCCCGCCATTTCCAGCGCTGTGTAGTAACCGTACATAACAGGGTTTTCGGCAACATAGCCTATCTTGGCCCGAAATTCAGTGTCCCGGTTATTCAGTTGGCAGCCCAGTACAGTGGCTTCCCCGGAGCTGGAACCGACAAGACCGGTCAGGATCTTGAAAAGAGTGGTCTTACCGGCGCCGTTGGGTCCCAGCACGGCAAAGACGCTTTCCCGGGGGACCTCTAAATCAAGGTCCTGTAAAGCAACTGACGTGCTGTATCTCTTTGACAGCCCTCTGGTCTGAATTGCCAGATCATGCATCACTCTCCACTCCCTCACCGTTTATTTCCTCAATTAATCTTTTTAGCAATTCCAACAGGTGCTGCGGACTGATGTTTAACTCACGGGCTTTGTATAACGTCTCCAGCAGCAGCGGCCTGAGCAGTGCAATCTGCAATTCACGGCGTTTACTGTCGGTAAGCGGGGCTACAAAAGAACCCAGTCCAGGGCGGCTGTAGATCAAATACTTTCCCTCCAGATCAGTGTAAGCCCTGCGGACCGTAATGATGCTGACAGAGGTATCCTGGGCCAATTGACGTATGGAAGGCAGGGGATCTTCAGGCTGCAGTTCGCCCGTCAGAATTCTTTTTTCGATGCTGTTGAAGATTTGCTGATAAGCCGGCAGAGGACTGTTTTTGGCAATCGGAATGAACAACGGCGCACCCCCTTAGAGAAAAGGTTTGGCTGACATTTTCTTATAGTGCTATTATGTTAAATTTTTTACTCACTGTATATATAGTATATATACAGTATAATGTATAGTCAGCTGCACGTCAATGAGAATTTAAGATAGACCGTGATTCGGTTTATCATATGAAGAAAAAAAGCGTTATTTTTTAACGCTTTGTAGAGGAGGTGGTGGTTCTGATATATGTTTTAATAAAAAACAGGATTTAACCCATAATCAAGCGATGGGAGGGTACAGGTCTTGATCTTTTGTTCCAGTAGCAGGGGGCGTTTTCGGGGAGGGCGTTCAGGGAAGTAAAACCAGCGCCCTGGTCAAAGGTTTGCGCATCACCTTGTATCCTGAGTGACTTGGTCTCAAAGCGTTTGGCGAGTATATTAAACAAAACAATAGAACCGGTAGACTGCCGTGATCCTGGCAAGACAAGAATCGTCCCCACTTGCCTGAGAGTTGACCAACTCTAGCATTTTTTCAGCCAAAGCCGCCAACTGCCAGGAACATAACCAGGCCCAAAAGTGCAAGGACCAAAGGCCAGGGAGACGGGAGTCCGGCAAAAATCCCGGCTATGATTAAAGCAAGTCCGGAGAATCTCATAATGGTACGCCACCTGTTTGTCAAAACAAACACCCCCTTCGAATATGGGTATCACAAGCATGCAGCAGAGAGTTTCCTTGCGTCAAGGGACTGCGCAACGAGAACCTTCCCCTGTCACAGTCCCACCAGAGTTAAATTGTATTTACACCATGATCATTAAGGTATTTTTTAAGCTCAATAATATTAATTTCTCCAAAATGGAAAACGGATGCCGCGAGAAGGATGTCAGCCTTTCCCTCCTGGGCTGCTTCCAGAAAATGCTCCATGGCGCCGGCCCCGCCGGAGGCGATCACCGGAACCTTTACTACTTCTTTAATTCCCCGGATTAGTGGGATATCATACCCGGTTTTTGCCCCGTCACAGGCTTTGCTGGTGGGTAGAATGTACCCAGCACCCCGGGTTTCTGCCTCCCTGGCCCACTCAATGGCGTCTTTTCCGGTAGGGGTGTTGCCCCCGTCTATGTAAACTTCATAGCCGGAAGGGAGGGCCGCATTCCGGTCAACGTCAATGGCCACTACCAGTTTGGGGGGGCCGAATTTTGCTGCAGCCTGGTCAATTAAAGCGGGGTTGCGGAAGGCCGCACTGCTGATAGAAATGCGATTAGCCCCCGCCTCTAATACTTCCTCCGCATCTGTTATGGAAGCTATGCCTCCGCCAACCGTAAAGGGAACGGTTGTCACCTGAGCCACCCGCCGGACAGCATCTAGAGTGGTCTTCCTTTTATCAATGGTAGCGGTAATATCCAGGAAGGCTAGTTCATCAGCTCCATTTTGGCAGTAAATCCTGGCACATTCAACCGGATCGCCCGCATCCCTAAGATTTACAAAATGGACCCCTTTTACAACTCTCCCGTCCTTCATATCCAGACAGGGCATAATAAGAACCTTGTTCATTACCTTATATCTCCTCTCCTTGCGAAGCAGACTACTAAATGTATATTGATTCGAGGTTTACCCTTAAGATTCCTTTGTAGTAAGGATTACCTTTGCGTAAATAGTGGTTAAGTAATCAAAATTGAAGGAAAACAGAGGGAATGGTGGAAGATATCAATATATATTTTTCGTATGATATGTAAGTATACATAAAAATAAACTTCAAAGATGTTTTATAGACTGAAGACGAGAGGGGTATTTAGTTGGCGGTAAATAAACTGATCAGAGCGGCCAGCAGCGGGGAGTCATTAGAAAAGGTAAGATACCTCATTGAAAAAAAAGGTATTGACGTCAACGTACGGGATGAAAACGGCATGAGCCCGTTGATTTATGCAGCCTACTTCGGGCATAGTGACGTGGTGAATGAGCTCATAGATTGCGGGGCTGATGTTAACTTAAGCGGTAATAATGGAGTCACCGCCTTGATGGCCTCCCTGCAAAACGCGAATGGTGAGGGGATTGCCAGGCTACTGGTAGACAGTGGGGCGGATGTTAACACCTGTGACGCGCAGGGTCTGACCCCGCTCATGGCAGCTGTATACACAGATAGTATGGAGATGACGTTGTACCTGCTTGAAAAAGGAGCTGACGTGCACGTTAAAAGCAGCAAGGGCTGGACCGCCCTTGACCTTGCGAAGCAGAAGGGAAACAAACACTTATTACAGATATTGCACCAGGCTGGTTCATTCAATAACGCAGACCTGATCTACGCGGCCAGGACTGGCGATACCAAATGGCTGGCGGCTCTTTTAATAGGCGGCGCAGACGTAAATGCCAAGAACGACGACCAGGAGACACCGCTATTGTGGGCATCGTTCAATGGTCATGAGAAAGTTGTCAAAATTTTACTGGACAATGGCGCCAGGGTGAACGACAGGAACAAAGAAGGTTGGAGTGCCCTGATGGCAGCAACGGAAACCGGCAGCGAAGAGCTGGTAAAACTGTTACTGGAAAACGGCGCAGACGTAAATCTTGAAACGGACGCCGGTGATACGGCGCTGTCTTTAGCTCAAGAAAACGGCTTCAGCAAGATAGTTGACATGCTTTCAAAGAGGTGATCTATTTATTATAATTATTTAATAATTCAGAAAGATTTAGTTAATCTTTCCCCCTTATAATCAAAAATAGATACTTTCCTCGGTAGTTAAGGACTGTATTAGTAAGAGTTCTGTTAAGGGGGAATCAAAATGGATTTACTGGTTGCTGTTCTAACTGTTATTTTTTCTGTATTCGGCATACCCATGCTTGTAAACATCATAAACGCAAAAAGAGACACTGCCTTATGAAAGAAGACTCAAAGTGAACCGGTTTCCGTTTGAATGCGGAAACCGGTTCATTAATTATATCCATGACGTTTTTAAGAACTCATAGATCATTCTTTATTTTTCCTTATCTCCCTCGCCCTTATCCTTACAAGTTTTTAATTTATCCACTATTTCCGGGATCATATCCACCAGTTTGTCCAGGTTAGAGGATTTCTTGATTTGCATCACCTGGACATGTTCACCTTTGACAACTATTACTGCAGAGGCCGAGATCCGGCTGCCGCCGCCGCCACCGCCACCGGTGCCGCCGCATTTGTCAGGACCCTCTCCGGAGCCTCCGCCGGTGCCGACGCCGAACGCAACGTCTACCACCGGGATCAGGGTGATGTCCCCGACTGTAATCGCTTCGCCAAATACCGTCTTGGTGGTGAGGAGTTTTTCCAGGTTTCCGAACAATGTGTTTAAGTTATCGACAATGTTGATTTCTGCCATTTGTTAGCCACCTCCTTTCGACGCAACCTTGGCCACCACAGGCGGCGGGCAGGCCGTGACAGTAAAAATCTACCCAGTATGAATAGCACTTTTCCCAATGTAAATCTGCTCCGTACGGACAAGAAGCCTTCGAACCCCGGTTCCAGGAAGTTGGGGGTAAGCGCCAAGCCCGGGTATCGCGCGGCAAGCCCAGCGGTAGATAAGAAACCGTAGGTTAAACCAGTCAGGGCGGGGTCCTCGAAACCAAAGGAAGCTTTTCCCTCTATTTTGATGGACAGGGCCGCCCAAATTTGCCGGAGAGCTTTGAAGAGGGAGGGTATGAACTCTATGTTTAGATATTGCCGTGCATTAAACGCTTTTGAGGACTTCCTTTCTTTCTTTGACCCTGCTTTCTTTCCGGCGGATTCGGCCCTCTTAATGGGAAACTTTTTCAAGGCAAACCGCCCCAACATCAGGCTTCCATTTTTGTTTTCCATTTTAAAGGTTATGCCACCCTGGAGCCATGAGACTACCGCGGCAAAATAGTACTCTTCGTCTCGCTTGGCCAGCAGGGCGAAGGAAAAGGGAAGCGACAATATTAAAATTAATGGCAGCAAAACAATGATAGATATTGCCATCCAGATCCAGACTGCCATCTCACGCCCTCCCGGCTGAGGCGGCAGCTACTCTTTTGGCCGACTTAAACAAGGCCTTCCACGCAAAGCTGCTTGTTCTCTTAATTCCTGCTGACGTTACCCTAGCCGCGGCGCTTACTCCAGGTATATATTTTGCAAAGGATGCCGCCTGACCGAGCCATAATACCTGGCCTTGCCAGGTGGCCGATAGAATTGTTGAGGAAGTAACCCCGGAATCATGAATTAATCCGTTATCATCAAGCACCGGTAACCCCCCTCAGGAATCTCTAACTAATGATACACCGGTTATGTTAAAAAAGTTTCATGAAAAATATGTATTCTAAGAAAAGACAGGTGACAAGGCAGCAGTGCGTTGGAGGTTGAGTGAAAGGTTTTTAGGATATTCAGGGATAGTATTTATTGTCTAAATGGTTTAATTAACTTGATTTTATATAAGTAACTGCTTGAAATATTCAAAGGTGTAGATAAGGGGAGAATCATAAAGATAGAAGACTACCCACACGATGTGCTTTTAAATGTATTTATCCTTGTCATTCATAAAGTTCTTGTAAATTTGGTAATAATCCGTATTCTCGTATTCGACCTGCTTGACAGGAATATAGTCAAAACTGTAAATATCGGCGCCGGGCAACGCCAGTAAAATTGGTGAATGAGAGGCAATCAAAAATTGTGCATGACCTGCCTGGCTGGTTTCTTTGATTACTTTTAATAATTCCAGCTGTTTCTTAGGAGATAAAGCATTTTCAGGTTCATCTAAGAAGTACAATCCTTTGATTTTATATCTGCTGTTGAAATATGCCATGTGACACTGGCCATGGGATTTGGTCCTTAACGATTCTCCTCCAAAATGCTTTAAAATGCCAGGATCTGACCGCGCCCATTCGTCCAGCGCTTGCGCGAAAGTGCGGAATATTTCAGAAGCGAAATAAGACCCTGGAACAGGACCTTCAGTCCATTCAATATCGATGTATTTGAACAGGTCCTCAGCGAATCTATTAAATTGATATTGGGCCCGGTCAATTTCTTTCCAGATCGGGATGTTGCATTTAACAGCTATTGCTTTTAGCAAGGTAGATTTGCCGGTACCGTTTTCCCCTATGAAAAACGTTACAGGGGTATTGAATTCAATATCTCTGGTTTCATGGAATGTTTGCAGATTAAAAGGGTAGCAGTCCTTGGTTGGAAAGCTTTCAGAAAGTATTGAAACCTTTTTAAGATGCACTACAGCACCTCCTGTTTAATTTCAAAAGACAACTGAAAGGAATTAAATTTTAATTTTGATTCTTCTCGTTTTGAGATTCCTGTTTTCCGGCAGATGACCTGCCGGTTTTGTATCTTGCTATCATGTAAATCAGTCCTATTGTCATTATTAAGGCCATTAATATTTGCAATCCGCTTAAGAGTCCCACACGAAATGACCAGATAGCATAAGCATCAATAATCAAGGTAAAGAAGCTCCACCATAAAAGTCTAAATAGGGGATCGTTTTTATTCATAAGTTCAGTCTCCTCACTAAGAAATTTTACTTGACAAAAATATTTGTATATGGTATAATAATTCTTTTTTAATTTACATTGTACTTTATATATGATACAGTAGTTATGCAGTTTCT
>DFAP01000022.1 GCA_002365855.1 Pelotomaculum sp. UBA3103
AAACTTGTTCAGCAAGCCCTAAATAAATTTATGGCTATTCTGCTGCAGAGGTTTGGTGGGTTTTTTGACACAATCTCATATATAGTCCTTAAGATGCTAATGTTTATAGAGTCATTTTTAATGTGGCTCCCCTGGTGGTTTGTTATAATTGTTGTAATCTACCTGGGCTGGAAATCCACAAAATCGTTATTAACCGCTGTAATTATGGCCCTGCTGCTGATCATGGTAGGCAGTTTCGGTATGTGGGATTTAATGATGCAAACTCTCGCTATCGTTGGCGGGGCTGTCATTATCTCAATATTAGTGGGTATTCCCACAGGTATAATCATGGCTTCCAGCAAAAAAGTCGATGCCTTTTTGAGGCCGGTTCTTGACGGCATGCAGACGATGCCGAGCTTCGTCTACCTTGTCCCCGCGTTAATGTTCTTCGGACTGGGCAAGGTTCCGGGGTTGTTTGCAACACTTATTTACGCCCTCCCCCCGGTTATTCGCCTGACCAGCCTGGGGATAACTCAGGTTCCCGATGATGTGATAGAGGCGGGCAGGGCATTCGGCTCAACCAGAATGCAGCTATTGCTTAAAATACAGCTGCCTCTTGCCATGCCCAGTATTATGACCGGGGTTAACCAGACAACCATGATGGCTCTGGCCATGGTTGTGATTGCTTCCATGATCGGGGCACGGGGTCTTGGTGAGCAGGTGCTTATATCTATTGGCAGGATTGATGTGGGACGCGGTCTGGAAGCAGGCTTGAGCATTGTTGCCCTCGCTATTGTTATCGACCGTATACTACAGGGGATTGGGACTCGGCGACAGCCGCCTATTGGTTGAGCCCAAGAAAAGGCACTTTATTCAATAAGCACTAAACCAGAAGTGAGATTTTCAAACCATGAAGTTTTATTAATGAGATAAAACAAAAACCCCTTTACATGCGCATTACATGTAAGGGGTCCGTTTGTTACTTATTGACCTGTTGCTTTGCGAACCATAGCCTGGTGCTCCCCGTCGACTCTGTTTGTTCCGTGGGTGCGGCTGTTCAGGAAATGCAGGTCAAAGTGTCCATCAAAGTCGTTGCCGTAGATATCCTGGCTCGTGCCGTGCGGCATGCCTGCCATGGAACATGCGACAGGTCTTCCGTTTAGCCAAACTATGGCGGCGCGGCGTTCCCAGCTCCACTGACCTCCAAAACAACTTTTCATTATTCTGGAGTCCTCTGCGGTTAGAGGTTCACAATCAGCATGGTTGGTTCCAAACAGATGGTAAATTTTAAATTGGCGGCCGGTATCAAAGTCCTGGATAGTCACGGTGCTTTTCATAGGAAACATGCCGTTAATAAGGTTCCATTCAACAAGTTCGCCGAATTGAGCGTTGTATGTTTCGGCGGGACGGGAAACCGCACCTCTGCTTACCGTTTGGCTGGCAACAGAACTCCCGGGTATAACAAGTTCCTGACCCACGTACAGCATATCGTTATTCAGGCCATTGGCCGCCTTGAGTTGTTCCACGGTAGTTCCAAATCTGTTGGCAATCAGCCATAAGCAATCACCGTTGGAAACCGTGTAATTTTGCGACTCACCGGTAGCTGGAGCCGGGCTTGTAACTGGTTGGGACGAATACACACCCCCCGGTATTACAAGAATCTGACCAATTTGAAGGAAATCGGAACTCATGCCATTGGCCGCCATCAGTTGTTCCACGGTGGTTCCGTATTTATTGGCGATTAGCCATAAGCAATCACCATTGGAAACCGTGTAATTTTGCGATTCACCGGCAGAGGCTTCCCTGCATAAAAAAGAACCGTAAAAAACGTTGATAACCAGTAGATTAACTAGAAATAAAAACAACAATAGTTTCAGCCGGATCATTTACACCCCCTCTAATCGATTCAAATTTTACCTGTAAAGGGAAACTGACATAGAAGCTACCCGGTAGCCCGGCGATCATGGCACAATACACAATAGGTGTCGTAAAAAGCTATCCTTTTGTGCTTTAGACCCGTTGCTTTGCGCCCCCAACTTTCGCAGGGTTTGCCCTTAGCAGGTATGGAAGAACCATTCTACACAATATTGTAATTTCCTCCCCTTTATGCCAAAAAAACTAGGTAGGATTTCCAGGAGCCGTGATATCTTTTAATAAAGCAAACAAGAGCTCAACTATTTGCACAGGAGTTGTTTGTATGGTAATATGAAACAAAATAAATAATGGAATATTCTAAAGGGCATTTGAAGTTATGATTTAATGGATTTCTTATACCAGATCAAATAAACCGAGCGCTTTGCGCTTTCTTTTTATGAAAGACGTATTTTTGGAAGGAGGACCACTTATGTCCGGTCACTCAAAATGGGCAACGATTAAACGCAAGAAAGCTAAAGTGGATGCCCAGCGCGGTAAGATTTTTACTCGTTTGGCCAGAGAAATAATCATAGCCGCACGACAGGGAGGTGGCGATCCCGAGGCCAATGTTCGTCTGAAAGCAGCAATACAAAGGGCGAAGGAAGCAAATATTCCGAATGATAATATCTCGCGCGCAATCCAGAGAGGTTCCGGTGAACTGGGAGGTGCAAATTTTGAGGAATTTACGTATGAGGGTTACGGCCCAGGCGGCGTGGCGGTGTTAATTGAGATTATGACTGATAACCGCAACCGCACGGCAGGTGAAATCAGGTACATTTTTTCAAGGAGCGGCGGCAGTCTGGGGGAAACAGGGTGTGTGGCGTGGATGTTCAAAAATAAAGGGTTAATAACAATTGAGAAAGGTAGCCAGAAAATCGACGAAGATGAGCTGATGCTTTTAACCCTTGACGCAGGTGCAGAAGATTTTAAGGTGGAAGAAGATACTATCGAAATTATTTCTGAGCCGGAGGACCTTCAAGCTGTAAGGGCTGCGCTGGAAAATGCGGCAATTGAAACAGCACTTGCTGAAATCACCATGATTCCGCAGAGCACAATAAAGCTTGAGGGACAGGAAGCAGAACAGGTGATGCGCCTGATGGATGCGCTGGACGAGCACAACGACGTGCAAAATGTATACGCAAACTTTGAAATAGAGGAATAGGAAGCGCCACCCTGGCAAAAGGGTGGTTTTTTATTTAATGAATGTATTATCTAAATTATGGAAATAATATATTATGATTAAGATGATGCTTGGGGGGATCATCGTGGGCTCATACAAGAAAAATATTTACAAATATCTCGCTGTTGTCGTATTTATCGTCTCTGTCTCAGCAGGATTTTTATGGGGAACGGGCTTTACAAGTCCTCCCGATCCCAAGCCTGAAGCAGTATTCCGTTCGCCGTCCAGTTACTTTAAACCCAAGGTAACAGCAGATACACTGCTGATCAGAGACAAAGAATACCTCTGCGGCGACCTGGAAAAGATTTCAGAGGAAAAAGCGCCGGATGAGCTCCTGGGAATGGAAATAAAAGACCTTAAAGAAAAGTTTCCCGCAGAAGAAGGTTGGTCGGTACACTTCACCCAGACAGGGTTTTTGACTCTGACCGCCAAAGTGGATGAATTCTGCCCAATTCATAATAAGTACAGGCACTTGGGTTTATATAACGAGATGGTTGCAGTTTATGAAGGGCCTTTGGGTTATAACGGAAAAATTTTAAGGGTTGAAAACATCCCATTGGAGTCGCTTGATCCTGACTTTAGGATCAAATTGGAGCAGGCTATGGAGTTTAACAAGCAGGTCAGGGCGGTAGCCGAGGAACTGAGGAATGTGCTGGAATATGACAATGACGATTCTCTTAACGCAGCCCTGGAAAATCTCGACGAACATAGTTAGAACATAGTTAAAAAAAAAACCCAATCGTAGAGGATTGGGTTTTTTTTCGTAGAATTAAGCTCTGGTGAGGGAGGGGTGGTCTTTTGTTGATCATGGGAGTGGATCCCGGTATTGCCATAACCGGCTACGGCCTGATCAGATATGACGGCCGCAGCTTTTTATTGGTTGACTGCGGCTGTATTTTGACAAAGGCAAAGACTCCTCTGGCCCTGAGGCTTTATACTCTACACAATGAGTTAACCAGTATTATAAAGCAGTACTGCCCGGACCAATTCGCCATTGAAGAGCTGTTTTTTAACAAGAATACACGTACTGCCCTGGCGGTTGGGCATGCCAGGGGAGTCGCGATCCTTGCCGCGGCTGGTTCCAGCCTGCCTGTTTTTGAGTATACGCCTCTGGAGGTTAAACAGGCTGTGGCAGGTTTTGGCAGGGCGGAAAAAACCCAGGTACAATACATGGTCAAGTCTATTCTCTCGCTACCGGAGGCGCCTTCTCCAGATGACGTTGCCGATGCTCTTGCGGTTGCAATCTGTCACGCAAATATGTATTCTTGGGAGAGGAAATTGAAATGATCTCTTTTATAAAAGGGAAGTTAGCGGATATTCAGCCTGCATCCCTGGTGCTGGATGTTGGCGGCATAGGCTTGAAGGTGCAGGTGCCCCTGTCTCTTTATCACAGTCTGCCGGTCCAGGGTAGCGATATTATGCTTTACACCCATCTGGCTGTTCGTGAGGATGGTTTTTCACTCTATGGTTTTCAGGAACAAAGTGAACTGGATTTCTTTCTGAAGCTTTTAAACGTCTCGGGGGTGGGTCCTAAAGGAGCTCTAGCTATCCTGACCATGTATTCTCCCGGTGAGCTGGGCCGTGTCATTGCGAATGAAGATGCAGACTCTCTAACTAAGGTGCCCGGGGTCGGTAAAAAGACTGCAGGGAGGATCATCCTTGAGTTGAAAGACAAGGTATTGGTAACGCATGTAATTGGGGATGCGGGATCGGGAGGTCGAGGCAGGGAGATTGATGCTGCGGAAGCGCTTGAAGCACTGGGATATTCTCCAGCCGAATCACGCAGTGCAGTCAAAAAAGCCAGCGCGAATCTGGATGAAAGCACCCCTGTTGCCGAGCTGGTCAAGGCCGCCCTGCGTGTATTAGTAAAGAAGTAATAGCCGGATGCTTAATATGGCGCGAACATGTGTGCTGATGTAACAGTATGGACAGAGTAGATGCTGTTGAGGTGTATAATAGAGGTGTATAATGATGAATGATAGGATTATCTCTGCAGCGGTAAGGCCGGAGGATTTTGAGGCTGACCTAAGTCTCCGTCCCAGCAGGCTGGAGGAATACATAGGACAGGAGAAAGTCAAGGAGACTATCTCGGTTTTTATTCAAGCGGCCCGGGGGCGGGGGGAGGTTCTGGATCATGTTCTCCTGTTTGGCCCGCCGGGCTTGGGGAAGACCACCCTGGCCAATATCATTGCGCACGAAATGGGAGTAAATATCAGGGTTACATCGGGCCCTGCGATTGAGCGGCCGGGTGACCTGGCAGCCGTACTGACCAGTTTAGCCCAGGGAGATGTTTTATTTATAGACGAAGTACACCGGCTGAGCAGGACGGTCGAGGAAGTTCTTTACCCTGCCATGGAGGATTATGCTCTTGACATAGTCATAGGGAAAGGGCCGGGCGCCCGCTCTTTAAGGCTGGAACTGCCGCGCTTTACGCTGGTGGGAGCCACAACCCGCGCAGGCCTCCTTACGTCACCTCTTAGAGACCGCTTTGGTGTCGTCAGCAGGCTTGATTACTACCTTCCAGAAGAACTGGAACAGATCGTGAGCAGGGCGGCTCGAATCCTCGGAGTAAAAATTACGGACGATGGCTCTTTAGAGATCGCATTCCGCTCCAGGGGAACACCAAGGGTTGCTAACAGGCTTTTAAAAAGAGTCAGAGATTATGCCCAGGTTCGGGCGGACGGTGTAATAAATCATAACGTAGCAAAAGATGCCCTTCAGTTTTTGGAGGTTGACGAGATGGGGTTGGATCATGCTGACAGGAGGCTGCTATTAGCCATCATCCAAAAATTTGGTGGAGGGCCTGTGGGTCTGGAAACCCTGGCCGCGGCTACCAGCGAAGAGGCTGAAACGCTGGAGGATGTTTATGAACCATACCTAATCCAGATGGGAATGCTTGCCCGGACTCCCCGGGGACGTATAGCGACTGCCACGGCTTTCCGACACTTGGGCCTTACCCCTGCCGAAGGGGAAACAAGACAAAAAACTTTTCGGTAATACTGCCGAAAGCATCTGTCAATAAAATGGCAATACTATTAAAAAACGTTAACGCACATTTCTATTAGGAGTGCTTGGATATTAGAATACTTCTTCACAACTGCTGCGCCCCCTGTTCTATCTACCCGGTGGACTATTTAAGGGAAAAGGGTTTTATGGTTCAAGGATATTTCTTTAATCCTAATATCCACCCCTACACCGAGTTCACAAAGCGTTTGGATGTCCTAAAAAATTACGCTGCTGAAGTTGGCCTTAAAATGGTTTTTGACGAAAGCTACTGTCTGGAGGAGTTTATACAAGGAGTAGCGCACAGGGAGTCAAACCGCTGCCAGGTCTGCTATGCCCTGCGTTTGGAACGCGCCGCACGGGTGGCTAAAAGAGGAAAATTTGACTGTTTCAGCACGACTCTGCTGGTCAGCCCCTTCCAAAAGCACAATTTAGTGCGGGAAATCGGCCAGGCTGCAGGTGATAAGAACGGAGTACCTTTTTACTACACAGACTTTAGGCCGGGCTATAAGGATGCTGCGGCCAGGTCCAGGGAATTAGGCATGTACAGGCAGCAATACTGCGGGTGTATTTACAGTGAAAAGGAGCGGTATTACCGGCCGCCTAAAAAGGGGAAAAGTGATTAACTGATGTGGGACTCGCTTGCTAAGACGATCTTGTTTATTGGTTTATTCTTGATCCTGGCGGGAGGATTGATGCTGACAGGCGGCAAGCTGTTCGGGCTAGGCCGTCTGCCCGGTGATATCTTTATCCAAAGAGGCAACTTCACCTTTTATTTTCCATTAAAAACCTGCATTATATTAAGCATTTTGTTGACTATAGCCCTCAGCTTATTCCGCCGGTAAGGCATTTAGCCTCCCGGCGTTTCTTTTTAAGGGGTTCAAGAAGGAAAATTGTACCTGCTTGTCGAAAATTTTCCCTTAAAGCTTTTTTGACGGAGGGCTGCAGGTTGAGAGTATCATTTATTACCATATTTTTTCTTAACGTCTTTATTCCAGTTACCTTGCTTATGAATTTTAATGCTGAAGCATCGGAAGCTTCATTCGGCAGCGTTCGGGTGGCAGTGGCAACTCAGGCGGATACGCTTGGGTTGCGGGTTAGCGGCAATTACCAGTTAATTGACCAATCAAATAAAATTACCTTATGCAACTTAAACCAGGATGAAAACTGGAAAATAGAACTTCAGGGCGGCCACATTTTATTATCCAGCCGCCAGGGGAAGTACGGTCCCTTTAGCGGGCCGGTTACCATCCGGGAAAGGAATTTCAGCGCAAATATTATTAATGGGAGCGGGAAGAAAGTAGAGACGTTTTCCGGAGATAGCTTGACAGTTCTAAATGGAGAGGGCAGAGCCGTATCTCTAGACAAAGTGGCGAATCCGACGGTTAGTTCTGTCAGCACTATTCTGCCTCTGCCGGGCGCCAAGGGTTTAAACCTTGTTTCCCTGTCCTGCAGCGCTAATTCGAGAAGGTATCGCGGCAGTCTCGAAATCCGTTTGGAAGATGGAAAACTAACAGCTGTAAATGAATTAAATATTGAAGACTACCTGCGCGGTGTTGTTCCTGCTGAAATGCCTCCTGCATGGCCGGCCGAGGCTTTAAAAGCCCAGGCAGTCGCGGCGCGCAATTTTGCGCTCCAGCGGGTACAGACTACCCGGGGAATGAGCTATAATGTCTCAAATGACCAGTCCAGCCAGGTTTATAAAGGGTACGACTGCGAAACACAGGCCACCAACCTGGCTGTGGAGGAAACCCGCGGCATGGTCATGCTCAGCAGCGGCAGCCTGATTACAGCCTTTTTTCACTCCAGCAGCGGGGGATATACTGAAAATTGTGAGGACGTATGGAATATTCCTGTACCTTATATCAAGAGCAAGGCTGACCCCTATGACAAAAATGACAGGCACTACGACTGGCAGGTAAGCTATACCGGTGCGCAGCTGGCGGAAAAGCTGTCAGCCGCCGGCTATGGCTTCAATAAGGTAACGGATATTGAAGAAATCGACTGCACAAGTTCCGGCCTCAGGGTGGAGAAGATTGCTGTTATAGGGGAAGACTTGGAAGACAGACCTTTGCGCGTGGAAATATTTAATGCAGATAAAGTCAGGATTGCACTGGGTTTGAAGAGCGCACTTTTTAAAATGGATAAAAAATATGATAAAAATCAAGTTCTTACCACGGTAAATATTGTTGGAAGCGGCTGGGGTCACGGTCTGGGGATGTCCCAGTGGGGGGCGTACGGCATGTCCGGGCAGGGTTATAATTACCAGGATATTTTGAAATACTATTATTCTGGTATTAATATTTCTGCAAATTATGGCCGGTAAAAAACCTCAGTTGCCTGTCCAAAAAAGTAGCTTTTCCGATTTGAAATGGAAGTGGTTAGAAGTTGATTGGAAATAAATTTAACCTATCAGATTTTGATTATTATCTTCCCAAAGATCTTATAGCTCAGGAGCCGCCTGGGTTGAGAGACTCCTCCAGGCTAATGGTCGTAAGATTGGATAATGAAGAATTTGAACACTGTAAGTTTAAAGATTTAACCGAGTTTTTGAAGCCGGGAGATGCCCTGGTGATTAACGATACAAAAGTCATTCCCGCCCGTCTTATTGGTAATAAAGACATTACCGGGGCGCGGGTGGAGGTGCTTTTGTTGAAACGTTTGGACTTTTACCGCTGGGAAGCTCTTGTAAAGCCAGGGAAAAGAGCACTCCCCGGCACCAGGTTGATTTTCGGAGACGGCCTTCTGGAATGCAGAGTGCTGGAAGGTACTGACTACGGCGGCCGAGTTGTGGAGTTTAGTTTCGATGGATCCTTCGAAGAGGTTTTGGATCGGGTAGGCGTTATGCCGTTACCTCCATACATCAGAAGGGGGCCGGCCCTTGCAGACAGGCATCGCTACCAGACAATTTACGCCCGGCTGGCTGGGTCTGCGGCGGCTCCTACGGCCGGGCTCCATTTTTCACCGGAGCTGATAAAAGACATAAAGGATATGGGTGTTGATATCATTTCCGTACTGTTGCATGTGGGGTTGGGTACTTTTCGTCCGGTTAAAGTTGAGGACATACGCAGACACCATATGCACGCCGAATATTATGAAATTGACGAACAGGCGTCAAGTGCCATGGCTGCCGTCAAAAGCCGAGGCGGCAGAGTTATTGCTGTGGGCACTACTACGACCCGCTGCCTCGAAAGTGCTGCGGGAAGTAGCGGGACCGTTCATCCTGGTTCGGGCTGGACTGAAATATTTATTTACCCCGGCTACAATTTTAAAATAATCGATGGGATGGTTACAAACTTTCACCTGCCCAAGTCCACTCTGCTGATGATGATTTGTGCACTGGCCGGGCGGGAAAAGATGCTGAGGGCATATCATGAGGCGATAGCAAAGAAGTATAGATTTTTTAGTTTTGGGGATGCCATGTTGATCATCTGAACATATTAAAGGCACATATAACCAGTTGATTTCGTCTGTTTGCAGGAACTTATTTGAGTACCGTAGAAGCAATATATAGACGATAATAAGTAAGCACATGAGGGTGATAAACATGAAGAGTTCAGGGAAAGGCGCGGGGGGGAAATTTACCCGCCCGGTTTGGGTGGTCATAGCACTGGGTGTTATTGTGTTCGCCCTTCCAATATCAGAAAACATAAAATTCCTGCTGCTGGTTCCGCTCTACGTTCTTTTTTTGGTCGCTTATTACAAATATAACCATAAAAAAAGGTCCTCGTAGGGAGGACTTTCTTGTTTGTAAAAATTTTTGTTAATTACGCCAGTATGCGCCTGGTGTGCATAAAAAACAGAAAAAACGTAAATATGGTAAATAGCAGGTTAGATGGGATTAAATGGGGAGGCATTAATGACAACAAGCTTCACTGTTACGCACAAAGACGGCGCTAGCCGGGCACGCCTGGGGCTTCTTAAGACCCCTCACGGAACGGTACATACACCTGTATTTATGCCCGTGGGCACACAGGGCACGGTGAAGACCATGACTCCTGAAGAGGTCAGGGATGTAGGAGGTCGAATGATCTTAAGCAACACCTACCACCTTTACCTCCGGCCAGGCCATGAACTAATCAGGGAAGCCGGCGGCCTCCACCGTTTCATGAACTGGGACGGTCCCATTCTTACCGATAGCGGCGGTTTTCAGGTCTTCAGCCTGGGGCCCCTGCGAAAGGTTTCAGAAGAAGGAGTTTGCTTCCGGTCACATATTGACGGCTCGGAACACTTCTTCAGCCCGGAAAAGGCAATGGAAGTACAAATGTCATTGGGATCTGATGTCGCCATGACCTTTGACGAGTGTCCACCTTATCCCAGCAGCCGGGAATATGTCCATGAGTCCCTGGAGAGGACTTCGCGCTGGGCAAAAAGATGCCGGGATTTCCACAGGAAAGAAGATCAGAGCTTGTTCGGTATCATCCAGGGGGGAGTGTTTCCGGAACTTCGCCGGCAGAGCGCACAGGAGCTTGTTAAAATAGGTTTTGCAGGGTACGCTATAGGCGGCTTGAGCGTTGGTGAACCAAAAAATTTAATGTACGAGATGCTTGATTTCACAGTACCATTTATACCTGAGGATAAACCCCGCTACCTGATGGGAGTGGGTTCGCCAGACTGCCTGCTTGAAGGTGTGATCAGGGGTATTGATATGTTTGACTGCGTGCTGCCCACCCGGATAGCCCGCAATGGATCAGTCCTCACCCGCAGGGGAAAGCTGGTGGTTAGAAACGCCGAATACGCTCGCGATTTTTCCCCCTTGGACCCTGACTGCGAATGCTACGCCTGCCGAAATTACACCCGGTCATATATCAGGCACTTGATTAAGGCAGGTGAAATCCTGGGTATCAGGCTGACTACAATCCACAACCTATATTTTGTGCTGAGGTTGCTGGAAGAAATCAGGGAGGCGATAAGAAACGGTAATATACTCCAGTACAGGAACGATTTTATGAAGGCTTACCAGGAGGGGCCATTATAAAATTACTTTAAAAAAAAGGATTTAATCAGCCTAAGAAGAATAAAAATTTTAACGTAATAACACGATTGGAGGTCCGAGAGTGCCAGATAACCCACAATTTATTTCCGTGCTGTATATAGTCGGGCTTTTTGCCATACTTTACTTTCTAATGATCCGGCCGCAGCAGCAGCGCCAGAAGAAACACCAGGAAATGATCAGGAGTATCAAAACAGATGATAAGGTGATTACAATTGGTGGTATTTACGGCTCAATAGTAAAAATAAAAGAAGATTCAGTGGTTCTACAAGTAGCAGAGAACGTCAGGATTGAGTTTCTTAAGTCCGCAATCTCCCAGGTTGTCAGCAAGGAAGATGAAGGTAAGGAGTAATCCGAAATGGAGTAGACCTGCTGTCTACTCTTTTTCTAGGCTTTGCTAAAAGTAGGGGGTTATCCTGTCATGGTCACCCTTGAGGATATAAAGAAAGACCCGGTGATTGATGCTTTTATTCGGAAAGGGAATAAATATCTTGGTGTTATGGGATTCACCGAGCACAGCTACCGTCACGTCAGCCTGGTTTCCAGCATAGCAAAGAATATTCTGGAACGGTTGGGATACTCTCAAAGACAGGCTGAGCTGGCTTCAATTGCAGGGTATATCCATGATTTAGGAAATGTTGTCAGCCGAAATGACCACGGTATTTCCGGGGCCGTAATATCTTACCCGATCCTGTTGCAGATGGGGATGCACCCTGAAGAGATAGCAACGGTTATTTCAGCCATCGCCAACCATGAAGAACAGTATGGGCATGCTGTCAACAGTGTGGCGGCGGCCTTAATTATTGCGGATAAGGCGGATGTGCACCGTTCGAGGGTACGCAATCCCGACTTTGCTACATTTGATATACATGATCGGGTAAATTACGCTGTTGAGCACTCTTTCCTCTGGGTAACTGACGACAAACGCACTATAACCATGGAATTGACTATTGATATCGAAATTTGCCCCGTAATGGAATACTTTGAAATATTTTTGAGCCGTATGATTATGTGCCGAAGAGCCTCAAGTTTTCTTAAATGCAAATTTGAACTGGTTATCAACGGGGCTAAATTGCTGTAGAAGATTTATGCAGATGTTATGGGGGGTATAGAGCAAAATGAAGTTGGACAAGGTTCTAAAACTGGCAGGGGTCATTATCCTTGTGGCCGTCGTCGCTTTAATGGCTGTGAAACCTGTTTTCCCGGGCGTTAAATGGCTGCCGTTTACCAATATGATTAAACAGGGCCTTGATTTAAAGGGCGGGGTTCATGTAGTCCTGGAGGCCCAGGATACTCCTGATGCGCCGGTGACGACTGACCGCGTGAAACAGGCCATGGCTATTATTGAAAACAGGGTCAACGCGTTTGGAGTGGCCGAGCCCATCATTCAACTGGAGGGTTCAAGGCGTATCATTGTAGAACTGGCAGGTGTTAGCGACCCGGACGAGGCGGTCCGGAACCTGATTAAAACTGCTTACCTGGAGTTCAAAACCGAAGACGGAACCACCGTGCTTACCGGCCGCCAGTTAAAAACCGCCACCGAAGGGTTAATAAATGCCCAGAGCGGCCAGGCTGAGGTAAACCTCGAGTTTGAGCCGGACGGCGCTAAGATCTTTGCTGAAGTAACGGCCGCCAATGTAGGCAGGCAGATGGCTATTGTTCTGGACGGTCAGGTGCTTCAGGCCCCTGTCATTAGAGAGCCCATCCCAAACGGCAAAGCGCAGATATCACCTTACGAATCTCTCGAAGAAGCGCATAACATTGCCATCCTGCTGCGTTCAGGCTCATTGCCGGTCAAACTGGAGGTCATGGAAAAAAGAACTGTGGGGCCGACATTAGGAGCAGACTCCCTTAATAAATCCATTAAAGCAGGGATAATCGGAATTGCGGCGATTCTTGCCTTTATGATCATCTACTACAGGGTCCCAGGTTTGGTGGCCAGCCTGGCTCTGACCATTTACGCCCTGATTATGTTAATTATCTATACGGCCATGCACATCACCCTGACCCTGCCGGGCATTGCAGGATTCCTCCTGTCCCTGGGCATGGCGGTAGACGCAAACGTGATTATATTTGAACGGTTAAAAGAGGAATTATGGTCAGGCAAATCCTTGAGATCAGCCATTGATGCCGGATTTAAGCGTGCCTTCGTAGCTATTTTAGATTCCAACGTTACTACTTTAATAGCGGCGGCTGTTTTGTACTACTTCGGCACCGGGCCGATAAGGGGCTTTGCCGTGACATTGTCCATAGGTATTTTGGCTAGTTTGCTCACCGCCATCGTAGTTACGAAATGGCTGCTGCACCTGGTTGCCGGAAGCAACCTGGCTAGCAACCCAAAAATGTATGGGGCATAGGGGGGGATTGAGATATGTTAAGGGATAAAAGACCGTTCCACTTTATAAAACTCAGGAAAATCTGGTATATAATCTCTATATTGATCTTGTTGCCCGGCATCATATCGCTATTTAGCCAGGGGTTGAATCTGGGTATTGACTTCAGCGGTGGAAGCCTGCTTGATTTAAGGTTTAATCAACCTACCACCGTCCAGGAGGTCAGGCAGGTAATCGGCGAGTTTGGGCTGGAGGGAGCCTCCATTCAACGCAGTGGTGAAGTTGATTTTATTATCAGGACCAGGGAACTGTCGGAAGATGAGGGTAATGAAATCATACAGGCAGTAGACGAAAAGCTCGGGGGAGTAACCGTTCAGCGCAACGAGAGGGTGGGCCCCGTTATTGGACAGGAATTGATTACAAAAGCTTTTGGCGCTCTTATTGTGGCCTCGATCCTGATGGTAATTTATATAACCTGGCGTTTCGAGTTCAAGCAAGGTATCGCGGCAATTATTGCCCTGATCCATGACTCGCTGCTTGTTCTTGGAGTGTTTTCACTTTTCCAGATAGTAATTGACAGTGCCTTTGTGGCCGCTGTCCTGACCATCATCGGTTACTCTATTAATGATACGATAGTGATTTTTGACCGCATCCGTGAAAATTTGCTAAACAAGAAGAAGACCGACAAACTGGAGGACGTTATCAATGTCAGTCTTTGGCAAACGTTGGCAAGATCAATTAACACTGTGCTTACGGTTGAGTTTATCCTTATCTCTTTGTACTTATTCGGGGGCGCAACCATTCATACCCTGATCCTGGCCTTGCTAATCGGTATCACTGTCGGCGCCTATTCTTCAATTTGCGTTGCAAGTCCGGTCTACTTTGACCTCAAGGGTATGGAGCGCAGGGGCAGGACCAAAACGGCAAGAGCTTGATCTTGGGGTATTGTAGAGTGTCAGCCAAATAGGACTATTTTGTAATCTGTCCAGGCGGGTAGTAAAGCTACCTGCCTTTTTTGTTTTTTTTGCCGGCGTTTGGGATAAATTAATAAAGCTTAAAATTATGTTGTTTTAAATCCACTCAATAAACTGCTTTATTCCGGACGGTGAGTAATTTGGAAAGCGCCAGTAAGAACAGGCAGTTTCCCCCGACACTTAAAGAAAGAATTACAGACCTGGCCGTAAAAATCGAAAAAATGAAGCTGGCCGAGTATGTTGATCTGCTCCATAATCCCTGGAGGTTGATGTACATAAATCTTATTGCCGGTCTGGCCAGGGGGGTCGGTATTGCGATCGGCTTTACGATCCTGGGAGCAGTCGTTTTATATTTTCTCAGGCTCCTGGTTCTGCTGAACCTGCCGCTGGTTGGAGGGTTTATCGCTGAAATCGTCAAGATGGTGCAGTTAAAAATTAATTCTTAATTAAGGAGAAGTGTGACAATGCATAATGAGATGCTCCTGAAGTTTAAGAGGCGCCTTATAGAGGAACGGAGAGAAATACTTGAACGTATAGAGTTTATTAATGAACAGGCGCATGGGGGGCTTGGCATGTCTCTTGGAGAATCGGTCGGGGAGCTTTCAACGTATGACAACCATCCGGCGGATATAGGGTCTGAGCTGTTTGAGAGAAGTAAGGACTTCTCTTTGAGGGAAAGTGCCATGATCAACGTGGTGGCAATTGACGACGCCCTTAAAAAAATTGAAAACGGCACGTACGGCGCCTGTGACGTGTGCGGCAAAGAGATCTCTCATGAAAGGCTGGAAGCTATTCCTTCAACAACCAAGTGCCGAAACTGTAAGGACGAGGAGGAAAAATTTCCACGTAAAGATGAGCGCCCTGTAGAGGAGGAAGTCCTTGGGAAGCCTTTTGCAAGGACATTTACTGATGAGACTGAGAGTGTGATCTATGATGGGGAAGATGCCTGGCAGGATGTGGCCCGGTACAGTGAAACAACCGATGAATGGTCCAGGGGCGGTTCATACTACGGTGACTCCAAATTTAATACTGAAAACAGGGGGTCGGTAGAGGATGTTGATAACATAGCATATGAAAAGGGAGACGACGGTATGTTTTATAAGGATTTCAGCGGGATGGATGATGAAAGCGCGCCTGAATAAAGGATAAAAACCATGATTTTTCGTTCAGGGGCTGGTTGACAGCTGAATTCAAATGGTGGATAATTTTAACATAAGCTGCAATATGGGAGGATGAAATATGGAACAAAAGCTGCTGCTGGCTTCTGATGGTTCGGAAAACGCCCTTAGTGCGGCGGAGTTTTCTGCTAGGCTGGCCAAACTGTCTCCGCAGATTAAAATCACCGTCCTGGTAATCAACGATGTGCTCGAAAAAATGAAGTATTACACTCCTGTTCGCTCCCCCGTTATTTATGAGGAAATAGAAATTTTTTTCAAGGATAAAACGAAAGATGCACTGGAGAGAACGCTAAAGGTTTTTGAGAAGGATAATATACAGGCTGAGGGTGTGATCAGGTTAGGTAATCCTGCTCAGGAGATAGTGGATTATGCTCGTGAACAATGTTTCAGCCAAATTGTGATCGGCAGCAGAGGTCTCGGCAGTTTAAAAGGTATAGTTCTTGGAAGTGTAAGCACCAAGGTGTTACAGCTGGCAGATTGCCCGGTAACCGTAGTTAAGTAGTAATTTTTAGATAAATAATAAGGGGACACGCCTTT
>DFAP01000070.1:0-20708 GCA_002365855.1 Pelotomaculum sp. UBA3103
AGGATTCTGCAAAATTACACAAAGGGTAAAGGTTGCAGTCCCGCTCTTGTGTTAGCCCCAGGCAGTGTCCGGCAGCCTGGCATGTATCCCGTATCCGGTAAAGCTGGACCACCTTACTGGCTACACTGTTGGTTTGCTCCTGTTCCTTTGGCAATGTCGGGGTTTTAAGATTCCTGGCCTGTGTAGTACCTCCCTTAAGGATATGAGCAGGTGTGTGGAGAGCGGCCAGAGAAGAACCGATGTCAGTTTTGTCAGTTCCTACCCTAAACGCTTGAGAGATATTTTTTTCTGCAAAACGGGCTAGCCATTTACCCACGGTCTTGCCTCCATTTAATTTATTACATTCAAAAAGATTAGGTATAGGCACTGACATTACTGACAGAATCCTATAAGATTCCATTCTGTCAGTTTTGTCAGTTCATACCCTGTCACTTTTGAGGAAAAATTTTCGGATTTATATGATATGCCAGCCTTGCTTTCTTATCTTTAGGAACATATTCTCGTAACCAACCAGCTTCCATTAACTCCCTACAGGCCGCTACAACTTTTTCCCGTGAGTCCAGCAGGTGCCAACAGTTCTTGTAAATATCCCGTGCTGTAAACCCGTCCGCCACCCTGCCGGCTTGAATTTTCTTCGACAACTCTGATGCTGCTTTTACGCTGACTTCTCCCAACAAACCATATATGCGCCGTGCGTGTGACTCAAGGTACTCACACCATGCCGCCGCCATTTCCGCCGCTTCCTGCGTCACAGGGCCACTAGGCTTGCCGGCTGCCACGCCCAACAGGTGAAAGATAAGGGCCAGGCTCGGCATCAGGCTTCGGTACTTTGCCAAGTGTTCAACCATAACCGGCATATCATCAGTACGCAACTTCGTAACTAAATCAGTTAACCATTCATTGAACACAGCTTGTCCACCAGGAGAAAAGCGAAAGAAGGGAATTCTTTTAACGTCCGGCAGCTCCGCCCCTACCTTCAAGAAGTCCATATCGGCTAACTGTTTCAATACTTGCCAGGCTCTTTTTTTAGCTTCTGAATTTGGCAAGTTGTCAACAAATGTCCATTCTTTCGGCTCATCGGGGTAAACTAGTACCTGAAACCTTTGAATCATTCCATCGTTTTCGATATCACTGTTAGCCTGTTGTAAATATCCTGTAAGTTTGGAAGGCTGAATCCCTCCCAGGATTGAAACACAGCAGTTATCTACGTCAATAGTTCCCCGTCCTATTCTGTCTACGGTATAACTACCGTACCCGCTCCATGACTCTAAATAAAAGGCTCGATCCTGTTTACGATCTTCACGATCCCAGGAACAAAGCAAACCGATCAACTCATCACGAAAAAGCAAAATCCCCCGGGGGTTTTCGTTAAGCAACTCGCCTAACTTCTCTATAGTTGAGTCATTTGTTTTGAATCGCCTACGAACGGGTGGGGCTGGTTCCTGCAGGGAAGTTAACTGACTTTTGAGTTCATCCATACTTAGTTTTGGAGCACCTTTTTTCTTACAGGCAATTGCCTGCATGTCTTTTTTTAGTGCGTCCTTTAGCGCTTTAAAAGCTTCTATTTCGGCTTCATAATGCTTTACATCGGACTCATATTGTTCTTTTGCCTCAACCTCCAACCGGATTAGGGGTTTCATTATTTCAGCCAATGAGGGGGTTTTCAACATAGAAGGCCGGGCTATGATCCCACCCCAAAGGTTCGGAACTACCAACCAGTCATCATATTGTTTTGGTCGAATTCCGCAACCTGCGCCAACGACCGCAGCTGTCACAACCACCGAGGCCGCGGCCACAAAGTCCAGGGGACATTGCATCCTATGGGAAATATCTTGCAGCCACAACCTAAATACATCGGGAATAATTGCCGGTGGCAGTGGTTCAACTGGCCGTAGTTCTTCCCTGATTTCCTCTGGGTTAGGCCATGGTTCTTCTATTGGAGTTTTTATACCCAGCCAGTTTCTAACCTGGTTAACAACCTCATAACCTACTAGCCCAGCCAGTGTCTTAAAGCCTGTTGTCGGCTTTTCTGCTTTTCGTGCCGTGGTTACAGCTGCTTTAGCCCTCATTCGGGGCTCCTCATCCTTGGCGGCAAGACAAACCGCGTTTAAATAATACTCTACCTCGGGCTCATCCCAGTTCCCCCGGATAAGCCCCCCGGCTAGGGCAAGGGCTGCTTCCTGTCTACTTCCCTTCGCAGGCCAGTGACGTGCCAAAAGGGAGGCTGCTGCCAACCGGGAAACAGCAGTTTCAAGCTCTGCCGGTGTTACTGGTGAAGGTTCGTTCTCCCTATCCCACCCGATAGGTTCCCCGGTACCCTGGTGAGTAGAAGGGGGGAATATGGTTTGCCCGCCGGTTGAGCGGATTTCCACAATCATACCGTCGGCCTTTGTTTCAAATTTCCGCGTTTTGGCACCCTCCGCTACATATAACCTATGACTTTTAGGTCTCCCTGGTCTGCCGAATATTGCCCCCGTATCAGGGAGGAAGAGCCCTGCCAGGGTCACGGCCTCCATACAATCTAAGTCTATATCCACCAGCCAACACGAAGGCTCCCCCAGCAGGATTCCTATGTTTTCACCGTGGGAAAACCGGTTATGTAATTCTTCCCGGGTTAGCCTTACTTCTAGCCATCCAGGGAAATTGGGGTTCTTTTGCCCTCGTGGTACAGGAATGGGCGACCACCCCCTTTCTAGGTATTTAAATGCAGCCCGTAAGGTCTGGTTTTGCGGTTTATTTTTTGGCAAATAAGTTATAGACAATCCCTATCACCTCACTAATCAAACTATGCTGCCAACAGGGGTCACTATTTAAGCCTCCGGATTTTGCCTCCCACCTCGGTCTCCCGGCAAACACTGGCCGCCTCCTGCTCCGACATCCATTTATCCAAGCTCTCCCGCCGAAATAGAACCCGGCCACCGGCGCTGCCGCCAATTCTGATACAGGGTATCTTCCCAGCCTTAACTAACTCCAAGGTTTTCCAGTAGCTTAACCCCATGTATCTGGCACCTTCTTTTGCCGTCATAGTTGCTCTAAAGACCCCTTTCAAATTACCCTGATTCTGCTCAAATTGCATCCAATTTACCCTCCTTCTCGGGCGGCGGAAAGTCAGCCGCAAGTTCATCCAACGATACTGCCAATACCCGGGCTAACTTCTGCAACGTGGCAAGGCTCGGACGGATATGTCCATTCTCAATGCGGCTAAGGGTAGTAATATCAATGCCGACGGGGCGGGCAACATCTGCTTGCCGCTTACCTGCCTTAATCCTGGCGATCTTCAAAGCTGTTGCCATTTTTTATTTTCCTCCCTTGTCAATTGCTAGAAACTATTATACAATAAATTTGACTAGGTAGTCATATTTTAACTAGGCGTTACAAACCTGGAAACATTAGACCACTCGTTCATTAATTAATACCATTAAAATAAATAGTAACGTAGTTACAAATAAAATGGAGTGTGACATTGAATATGCAATTGTTTTTCCACTTGAGAGGAAGAACGAACATTGAGTACGAAGTGCAGGAAGACTCATGGAAAGTTATTCCATTTGGCAGTTATTCCTTGCAGTTAATTAACGCTATGCTAGATGTTAAGGAAGACGGGAGAAAATCTGATGCTTTATTAACTCGACTCATTGAAATGGCAGGGGCAAAAGACGAAAAAGAAGCTATAGGGATCATATGGCCGGTTATACTTCTATCCTGCAACCTGATGGCTGGGAGAGATTCTAATCTTGCGGAATCAATTGGAGTATTAGGGGCAGGTAAAGGTCTCGATCTTTTGCCATACTTTACCGGCCAGGAAACGGTCCTATGGGAAAAATGGTTATTTGCTCTCCCATTACCTTCTTTAATTAAAGAGGGCCGTTTTGGGTGGCAATGTAAATGTAATACAGTAGCGGAAGCCGCTATTGTTGAAATGGTTCTAGGGTTTTTTTATGGCTGGAAAAGGAAGTTTCGTTTCTGCAGGAAATGCCAAAGGCTTCACCATGGCAAAGACTGTAACTATTGCTTACCAGAAGCAAAGGAAAAGAAAAAGTTCCAAGGACTCCTTCGACAGCACAAAAATAGATACAGAAAAAAAGTAAACCAATTAAAAAAAGGGAGTGCCAGGAGAGAGGAACTGGAAGCCGCTATCAGTTCTATTGAAAAACTGCTGAAAAAATTACAGAGCGGCACTTCTCTTCGGACTATATTGAAAGAATACGAAGAATTATGTAGTCTATACCACCTACCCCAAAGATGGGTTAAAAGCTACAATAAAAGGAGGATTAAAAATAATGGCCAGTAAAGGTTCGCTTGAAAAACGGGGAGATAACACCTGGCGGCTGGTAGTTAGTTGCGGAATGAAGGGCGATCAGCAGGTAAAGAAAACGAAAACCGTCACTGTTAAAGTAGCCTGCAAACAAAAAACCTGCCGGGGTTGCACCAGGATAGCGCGATGCCAAGCCCGGCGAGAAGCGGAAAAACTGCTGGCTGAATTTGTGCTAGAGATTGAAAAGGGCTTATTCATTGAACCGTCAAAGCTCACTTTTAAGGATTTCGCGGACCGCTGGCTCAGGGATTACGGGGAAACCAACCTAGCCCCTAAAACGTTGTTCCGTTACAAGCAAATACTCAACACCAGAATCCTGCCGGCAATGGGGCATCTAAAGATTGAACGGATTAAACCCTCGCATTTACTGGATTTTTACGCCAACCTACAGGAAGATGGCATTCGGGAAGACGGCAAACCGGGCGGCCTTTCGGGAAAAACAATAACACAGCATCACCGCATTCTTTCCAGTCTCTTTAACGATGCTGTACAATGGCAGGTAATAGGCTCGAATCCGGCTGCCAGGGTTAAACCCCCCAAGACAACAAAGAAACAGGCCTTGTGTTACGACGAAGAGCAGACGGCAGCGCTTTTGGAGGCAGTTGAAAAGGAATCTTTAAAATACAAAGTTATGCTCACTCTGGCAATTGCCACCGGCTTAAGACGTGGGGAATTGATGGGTCTGGAATGGGGAGATATTAACTTTGATAAGAACACCCTGGAAGTTCGCCAAGCCAGCCAGTACATTCCCGGACAGGGAACCTTCACCAAAGAACCAAAGAATGAGATATCAAAACGTATTATGGCAGTACCCTCTTCCGTTTTGGGGCTGCTGAAGCAATATAAGGCTCACCAAGCTGAAAAACGGTTAAAAGTAGGCGATTTGTGGCGGGGATCAGGAGTGCTGAGCAATTTTACCGAGTTATTTGATGCAGTCACACCCAAAGAGGTGTTAGGAACACAACTTCTTAAAAGCCTGCGCAACCAAAGCGGAATTATTGAAAAATGGGAAGAAAATATCAAGGCAATAGCCGAGCAGGTAAAGAATGAAGAGTTTATTCAGGAACTTCGCAAGTTTGGAGCGAACGCTGCCCCAGAGATAACCGCACTAAACACCCTGACGGATAAGCAGTTACAAGAGTTTATATCTTTGTGGCAAGAGAAAAGAAAAAACTACAGAGGCGGCAGGTTATTTGTTACCTGGGACGGACAGCCCATGCATCCGGATACAGTCAGCAAATGGTTCCCGAAGTTCCTGAAGCGTCATAAACTCCCCCCGCTACCCTTTCACGGCCTCCGGCATACGGCAGCCAGCCTTTTGATAGCTGAGGGGGCGCCAGCAAAGAACATCAGCAGCCGGCTGGGCCATGCCAATATAAGCACCACCTATGACATTTACGGCCACGCCTTAAAAAGTGTGGACCGGGATATTGCGGATAAACTTGATCATATTTTTAATGGTAACGGGAAAGAAAAAGAACACAAAAAAGAGCAGGCTTAACCACCTGCCTTTTTGTTTTTATTTGGTCTGTTTTTGTTCTTTTAGGTGTCATTTTAGAGCTGACTATCCCCAAATTATCCCCATTTAACTAAAATCGCCTTCGGGATTCTATCCCGGAGGCGTTGATATTACTGGCGTCCCAGGAGGGATTCGAACCCCCGACCTACGGATTAGAAGTCCGTTGCTCTATCCAGCTGAGCTACTGGGACAAATATGGAGCGGGTGAAGGGAATCGAACCCTCGTAATCGGCTTGGAAGGCCGACGCTCTACCATTGAGCTACACCCGCTTGTTAAACTTAGAATATATTTTCGAAACAATATCTATTATAACCAAAAATCAGGCCGGCGTCAAAAAATTTTACCTGTAAATTATCTTGTGAATTACCTGTAAACATGTCCCTGCTTAGATTATGACGCGATGGATTGAATGAGTTATCCCTTCTCTGCTGATATCAAGGATACCGTAACTGGGATTTCCACGGTCACGGGGTCTGGAGATGCTGCCCGGGTTGAATAAAAGCACCCCGCCCTCGACTACGGCCTCCGCCACATGAGTGTGTCCGAAAACTACAGCCTGCGCGCCTTGATCAACGGCATGTTCTAATAATTTGTCGTGCCGGTTCCTGGGCACACCTATATGTCCGTGTGCAAGCAGGATCTTCCGTCCTTCAATTTCAAATGTAAGTTCTGCCGGCCCCGTATGGTCATCACAGTTGCCACAAACCGCCTTAACCGTCAGCCCTGTTTCGGCGGCCAACTTGAGCCCGTCCCGGTAATAGTCTCCGGCATGCAGCGCCAGATCTACCCTGCCGGATTCCTGAAGCGCCCGAAGCGCGAATTCCAGCTTGCCGTGGCTGTCACTAAATACAATGACCCGCATAAACGGTCACTCCTCTTATTCTTCTTCCTCCATTTTTTTTAAATCCGAAAGAAGATCGATGACGTTGGCAAGGGCCTGGGCGCGGTGACTTATTTTATTTTTAGTTTCCTGGTCCAACTCGGCAAAGGTCTTTCCATATTCAGGCAGGTAAAACAACGGGTCGTAACCGAACCCACCGTCCCCCCGGGGCTCTTTGGCTATTATACCGCTGCAAGTTCCCTCGGCTGTATAAACGAATCCTTCGGGCATGGCAATAGCCATGACACACTGAAACCTGGCGGTACGCTCTTCCTCTGGAACATCTGTTAACAAGTCTAATAGCATCTCATTATTGGCAGCGTCGTTCTTTTCCTCACCGGCAAAGCGAGCCGAATAAATCCCGGGCAGCCCCTCCAGGCAGTCAACTTCCAGTCCAGAGTCATCGGCCAGCGCCATCAGGCCGGTTCTGTAACATACTTCTGATGCTTTGATGACGGCGTTTTCCCTGAATGTTTCCCCGTCCTCATCTATATCTCCGATATCTGTAAATTCATTTAACGAAACCACTTCAACCTCATAAGGTTTTAAGATCTCAGCTATTTCCTTGACCTTACCATCATTTTTTGTTGCCAAAACCAATTTCATTTGGTTCCCCCTCCGATAGCTGAAGCGGCGCCGTCCAGGGCTTCCTTCTGCAGCTTTACCAGCTGAAATATACCCTGTTCCGCCAGGTCGATCATTTCGCTCATTTCCTGGCGGGTAAAGGTTGCCTCCTCACCGGTTCCCTGCACTTCAACCAGGCGGCCGGAACCGGTCATGATAATGTTCATGTCCACCTCCGCAGCGGAATCTTCTTTATAGCACAGGTCCAGGATGACTTCGTCCTTCAGTCTTCCGACACTGGTAGCAGCGATAAAATCCGTGACCGGCAGGCGTTTGATGACTCCCTGGCTCTTAAGCTTTACCATGGCGTCAACCATCGCTATGAAAGCGCCGGTTATTGAGGCTGTACGGGTTCCCCCGTCCGCCTGAATAACGTCACAGTCAAGCCAGATTGTACGCTCCCCCAGTTCAGACAGATTGACCACTGCACGGAGTGACCGGCCAATCAGGCGCTGTATTTCGTAGGTACGGCCTCCAATCCTGCCCCTGGACGCCTCTCTTATAGTCCTAACCCCGGTAGCGCGCGGCAGCATCCCGTATTCGGCGGTAACCCAGCCCTTTCCTCCCCCCTTCATAAACGAAGGCAGTTTTTCTTCTACTGTCGCATTGCAGATAACCCTGGTGTCACCAACTTCGATTAGAACGGAACCCTCGGCGTGCTTGGTATAGTTCCTGGTGACCCGAACCGGCCGCAGTTGGTCCGGCTTTCTTCCGTCAACTCTGTCCATAGCCTATTCCCCTCTCATGGTATCTTATAGCTTATCCTGACGCGTATTGAGTTGATGGATAACTATATCTTGTATGCTTCCCATTCCCGTGCCACTGAGATAGTCCCAGAATACTCCTCTGCAGCCTGACTGCAGAGAACAGCAGGGTCATATTCAGGCCAGAAATGTGTAAGCAAAAGCCTTTTTACACGTGAATCTCCAGCAATCTCCCCGGCCTGGCGGGCAGTGAGGTGGACGTCTTTCATCGCTTCAGTGTCACTATCCAGGCCGCTGGCCTCACAAAGAAATAAATCAGCTTCTTCAGCCAGCGCAACAAGTTCACCTGTACGAGCTGTATCACCTGAAAAAACCAGTTTTCTGGAACCAGTCAGGGACACGGAGAACCCCGTCACAGAATGCCTGGTTGGAGCGAAGCGCAGGGTCAGCCCGTCCAGGTCAAGCCGGTGCGCCATGATATCCCCTGCAGCCTGCACCAGGGGCAGGGATTCGATGGTCTTTGCTTCAAAAGCTTTGTTATAGCTGGCCAGCAGGTTATATTCTTCTGCCGGAGTACCGGGAGTATACAGTTTAATAGGACTGTTGATGCTGCCCTCACGCATGGCGCCTTCAACGGCGTGGCGCAGAGGAAAAAGATCCAGATAATGGTCATGGTGTAGATGAGTAACAATAACCGTATGTAAGCACCGGAAGTCGACCAGGCTCATTAACCTGCTCAGGCTGCCGTTACCTGCCTCTAAAAGTATATTTAATCCGCCCTCGCGAATCAAGTACCCGGAACACGCTCCTCCCGCCCGGGGATAAGGGGCCCAGCAACCCAGCACAATCAGTTCCAAATACATCCCCCCGTAAAAGAGTTTTATACCAAATCAAAACTAACGGGCCGCTTCCATCTCCGTGTCTAAACAGCATCCGATAGCCCCGGCAAACTCGGGATTCTCGGGGACAATTACCTGCGCGCCTGTATTTTCACCGATGATCCGCCCCAGGGCACTGTTGCGGGCCACCCCGCCTGTGAAGACAATAGTATCGCTGCTCAGTTTGGCCAGCATGGGCCGAATCCTTTTGTAGATGCTATGGTTGACTCCGGCAGCAAGTGAAGGAATGGAGCAGCCCTCCACTACTCTTCCGATGAGTTCGCTTTCCCCGAAAATAGCGCAGGTGGAGGTCAGTTCTACCGGAGACAGGTAGTAACGGCTTAGTTCATCCAGGCTGATATTCAGCGCCGCGGCCATATTTTCCAGGTAGCGGCCTGTGCTTGCAGCACATTTATCGTTGGTCAGGAAGTCAACCAGATTCCCGTTTCGAACCAAGGCTACCTTGCTGTCCTGCCCGCCCAGATCAAGCAGGGTAAAATCAGACAGCCCGGTAAGGAACGCAGCGCCTAGTACATGGGCTTTGATCTCCGGAATGACCCTGGCCCCCTTGACTTTAACCGACTGGCGCCCGTAACCGGTTGCTGTCAAGGCTTCCCCTGTCACTGGCAGATTCATGGACATAACATCCACTACAAACTGTCCGCCTGTGTTTTTACCATATTCTTTGTAGAATTTCATAGTGTCATAACTTTCAAGCCTCAGGGAGTGATCTTCTCCCATCAGGGCAACTTTAACGCTGCGGCTTCCTAGATCCAGCCCTGCAATCATCCGGGTCACCTCAACATATCGAGGAAGACATCCAGCCTCATGCGCGTCCGTGCGTCCAATCTTTTCGGGACGTCACCTTCCACGGTCAGCACCGGCAGGTCAATCATCTTCCTGATAATCAGGTCTTCGATCTGGCGAA
Organism: Pelotomaculum sp. UBA3103; assembly: GCA_002365855.1. GTDB lineage: Bacteria > Bacillota > Desulfotomaculia > Desulfotomaculales > Pelotomaculaceae > UBA3103. The sequence goes on from DFAP01000070.1 coordinate 9,850, forward strand.
AGCAGAAGCTCTGGGCATAGTGTATAATCCCGTCCAGTTTCCTCCTTGCCGCCTCGCGCTTAATATCCTCCAGGCGAAAGAAAATACCATAGGGATAGGTATACATGCGGTACTGCTCGACCAGGTCTCCGGTGTCAAAGGGCATGGTAAACTGCCTCTGTGTCTCGTTAAAAACCACGCGAGCGCCGCGTTCTTCAAGGTAAGGATAAATCTCGCCCATGATTGGAGGCACTCCGATGTATCCCAACCGCAGCATTTTGACCCCGGAAGGCTTGGGACCCGCCATCTTCATGACTTCTTCAACTTCCGATGCAAATGACTCTGGATTGCCATTAAAATCGCTGCAGCTAACCTGGTAAAGATGATTGTCCCATCCGCTGATCCGGTTCTCCTCCCAGGTCATCCGGTCCAACTCCCAAACACTGCGCCTGACCAGGTCCAGCCGTTCTTTTGCATCCTGCACCTGCTTCCAGGTAACTCCAAAATATGACATCATTTTTTCCAACTGAAGCCGAAGCAGGTCGGGATCCCTGTCATAAGGAAAGGCGAAGGGAAACACTTCTATTCCACTCAGCTGGAGAGTCTCCATCAGGGCGTGGGTATTGCTGCAGTCGCCCTGGGTTACAGCAATTATGGTGCGGATGTCCTTGTTTTTTAAGACTGTGCTGTAAATCCCCTTGATCCAGGCACAGAGATTTCGCGGGTAGCCGGCGATTTCAGCTTCCTCAAGAAGGGCTTGTGGATTTTCATCAGCCATGAAAATGTTATTTAAATCTACGGGTATACATCCAGCAGCGTAAAGTACCTCTACAGGTACTGTGGTGGTAATACCGACCTTAGACAAAGTTCCCGCCTCCCTTCCCCTCTCATTATGCCCACGACGTGAAAAAATTTATCTATTAAACTGCCCTCTTAAACAAAGCTATTCAGATCCTATTATTTTTTATAATTCCCTGAAATGACAGGGGTTCCTCCTTTATTTTACAAAAAAAACCCGCACCGTCTTCCAAGAAATACGGCCGGGTACTTTTTTAATCTGAAATTAGACTTGTATTGTTTATGCGCTTCTTTTCTCAGAGAGGTACAATCCTATTCCTCTCACTATAGCCTCCGCTGCTTTATTTTTGAAATCGTCAGTATTAATCAATTTCTCTTCATTAAGGTTAGAGATAAAAGCTAGCTCAGTCAGGATAGACGGCATATCGGAAGTGCGGAGCACCACGAAGTTTGCTTCCTTGATTCCTACATCTCTTAAGCCCAGGGATCTTAACAGCTCGGTCTGGACATATCCTGCCAACCTTCTGCTTTCCTGAACCCTGGCAGCCTGGCTGCTCTCTTTGCCGCTGTATATATACGTGCTTGTTCCACCATAGGAAGAATCTTCATTGGCATTGATGTGAATGCTGACAAAAACGCTTGCGTTGGCCTGGTTAGCCTTGTCAGTCCTCTCATACAACCCGATAGTCTGATCCCCCGTCCTGGTCATGATAACCTTTGCGCCCTGGGCCTCCAGGAGTCTGGCCACCCTTTTGGCCACATCCAGAGTAATAGCTTTTTCTTTGGTACCGTTTTTCCCGGTAGCCCCGGTTTCAGCCCCACCATGACCGGGGTCGATGACGATGACCTTACCTTTGTATGAACTATAGTTAATCTCGGGTATGTAGGTCTGGACAGTCAGCTTTTTTTGGTCCCCGGAGAGCGAAGCTACGTATTGTGCGCCGCCCGACAATTCAATAACCAGCCTTGTAATATCGGGCTCCCTCTGAAAATAGCCTGTCCGCACTTTATTGACAGTTTTAGAATTTACATCGGTGCTTAGAGGCAACGTACCGGGAGCAATATCTTTTAGATCGATAACCAGGCGGTCAGGATTTTTCAGGAAAAACGATGTGTACTCGATAGACACGTCAGTCTCTACAACAGTGCTTGTCTTATCTCCCACGTCGTTAATCTCCAGGGATAGCGCCTTGCCTGCCTGGCCTACAACACCACTGCTGCCTGGCGCCGTTGGAGTAACCGGTGTTTCTGGTTGCTCCGGCGTCGTTGGGGTAACCGGTGTTGCTGGTATCACAGGAGCCGGTGTATTAACACTAACCAACCAACCGGCAATCCACCCTGTGCCGCCGTTTGAAAGTTTAACACTGAACCATTCACCAGACTGATCCATGACCGGCAGGTTATTACCCTGGTAAGCCTGTCCAACTATACCGCTGGATGTTCCGGGACCGCTCCGGACATTGACGACGCTTCCCGTAACAACCGCTACCCTTCCGCCACCACGGGAGGTATCGGAACTAGAAGGAGTCGAAGGAGTAACTGTCGCTTGTTTGATGCTAACGAGCCAGCCTGCAATCCACCCGGTGCCGCCGTTGCTAAGCTTTACACGATACCACTCACCGGACTGTTCCAGGACAGCCAGGCTGTCGCCCTGTACTACCTGACCCACTATTCCATTGGTCGTGCCGGGTCCGCTCCGGACATTGACAGAACTGCCGGAAACAACCGCGATCTTTTCTGCCTGGGCTGTTTCGGAACTCGAGGGAACAGATGGATTTGCAGGAGAAGAGCCGGTTGTCTGAACTACAACAAGCCACCCGGCAACCCATCCCGTGGCTCCAGTACTTAGGCGAATCTTTAACCAATCGCCTGATTTTTCAATAACCGGCAGGCGCTCACCATTGCCTGCCTGCGAGATAACATTGTAATTTGTGCCCGGACCACTCCGGACGTTGATATAGCTTGTGCTAACCAGGGCTTCCTGGATGGAAGCCTGCTGCTGTTCAATGTTAACCAGCCAACCGGCAACCCATCCTTTACTACCTGATGGCAGGCTTATTCCAACCCAATCTCCGGACTTGTCCAAAACCTGAAAGCGCTCACCCTTCCGAGCTGACAACAAAATGTTGAAACCTGTGCCGGGGCCGCTGCGGATGTTGACTACTTCGCCCGTCACAACAGCCGTTTCACCTGCGGCTGCAGATAGCTGGGGAAACGTAAAGATAACGCCAAGGAACAGAACCAGCGCGGTTAGGGTTACAAAACAAATACTTTGCCTTACGCGCATCCACAGACCCCCTCTACCCGGTAACGGGAGATAGTTAAGGAACTAAAGTAATAATTTCTACATCCTACCCTAAAATTCCTCTTATTTCATTTAATAAAATCATCGGTAAAAACTTCTAAAAACTAAAGTCAAAAATTGCTGCCGGTGAATCCTGTTTTATTTTGCAAATTCTGCTCTTGTTTTGTTAGACTGTGGAAGTCACCGGATGGTTCCCTAAAATCCGCGTTATTTTACTAATAATTGATTAAAATATAACAAACAGAAAAAGAGAAGTATCGCTACTTCCCTCCATATTGACGCAAAGTTTTTTGGTCTTTTACCTTCATGCTGCACCTAGTGTCATGACCTTGTGTTATGCAAAAAATGCCTATTTTTGAGAGTCAGACGGCCTTAACAGGTTCACAGCTACTTCCCCTCTACTTCTTTAGTTGCCCGCGCCGGACGACGCCTTGCGGCTGGTTTTCTGGTTTCGTATTTCTTTTTGAGGCGCGGTACTACTGTATTGACATAGACTAATGTAGCAACGAACGCTATGGACATGTATAAAAGTGCACTGAGGTCTGCCGATAAAACCGCAACTGCCAGCAGTGTAAAAATAAAGACAGTTAATATTGGGACAAGATATCCTCCTTTAATTAAGTAAGGACGTACCTGTTCTGGCATCCTTCGGCGCAGGCTGATTACAGCCAGGCCAACCATGGCGTAAACGATAGACGACATGGCAGCAGCGAGTCCCACCAGCACAAGGTATTGGTTGGTTAACAGGGTTAGTCCGGAAGCAACCAAACCTATAAAAAAGAGGGTTATAATGGCAACCCAGGGGGTAAAATAACGCATGCTTATTTTACTGAAAACCGCCGGAAGTACGTGCTCTCTGGCGGAAGCGTACATAAACCGGGAGACACTGATAATACCTGCGTTAAATGTTTTTAAGGAGGTTGCCAGGATAATTATAATCATCAAGGAAGCGCCGAAATCACCCAGGACAGCCCGTGCGAAAACTAACTGTGGGGCAGGTGACGCTATCAGGACCTCCTTGGGTACGACAGCGGTCATGGCCACGGTAAATATGGCGTAAACTACGCTCAAGATCCCCAGCGCAATCATCATACCCTTTGAAATCTGTTTAACCTGAGTGACTTCTTCAACCAGCGGCGTCACCCACTCGAACCCCACGAAAAGGAATACACCTACTGCTACAGCGTTTATTATCCCCACTGCGCCGCCGGGTGAAAAGGGAGCATCTAATTTAAAACCAACCTTGCCCAGGGCGAACAGGCCTATTAAAACTAAAAACACGATTAGGCTGTAAGTAATTACATCCTGGAACACTCCTGCGATCTTAATTCCCCTCAGGTTCATCCCGGTTACCAGCATGAGCATCACGACAATCCAGGCATATGACGGTATTGCTGGAAAAGCTTCGTTCAGCACCTTGGACAGGATATAGCTTTCTACCCCTACTACCCCGACAACCACGACGAGCATATATAACAACGAAACAGTCAGCGCAACCTGTTCGTTGAAGGCCCGGCTAAAATAAAGGCGTATTCCGGCGGCAGTGGGCAAAAGACCGTTTAGCTCGGAAAAACAGGCCGCAGCCAAAAAACAGAGAGCCCCGCCAATTAAAATGGCTATCCAGGCGGTATCACCCAAAACGTAATTGGCTACCATCACTGCCGCCACAAAAGACGAACTGGCCATGGTCAGGCCAGCGCTGGTAGCAACCACTGTGCGGAGGGTAAGAACTCTCTTTAACTGCATCCTATTCACCCCAGATCATCAGGATGATAAAATCCAAGCGGGTGATATCGTCTTCAGATCCCATTACGCGCAAAGTCCCATTATTATAAGGCTCCGTGGGATTAATGTCACCGTAGAAAACATCGGCCAGTGTTTCACTGTCGGAAACCACAGTCAAATCCGGAGCGCCGGAAGCCCCCTCGTTCAGTGAAAGCACACCGTCTTTTAAAGTCAAAGTATGTATTGATTCGATATCGGTGGCCTTGATCAGCACCACCCGGTCCCAGTCCCTGTTCATAATTTTTAGTCGTTCGTTTTTACTGTAGTTATCCGTAAAGGTTTTCAAACTCTCTGTAATCTCAAGATGTGTGGCCACCGTTCCCCCTCCTTGCAGGTTGTAGGTTTACATGATCAGCAAAATATACAAAAAAGTTCTGTCTTTCTTACGTCTTAAAGTATAAAATTCGTGGCTTGAATTTCAGCCTGCCCAGCAGATCTAAATAATCTTCTGCGGTTATCTCACTCAGCTGTTTGCCCAGCATGGCTACCAGGGCCGCTTCCATCACGTTGGTACCGAAAGACCTTCCCTCATACTCGGGGGTTGTTGTGACGAGGGCGCCAGCACCCTTTTGCCTCAAAAAATCAATATCATTCCAGGTGGTAGTGTTGGTCAGAATGGTCTGACTGTCCATTTCCGCAGGCATAAAGCGCCTGATCAGGTGAAAATCCCCTGCTATGACCTCGGCGTCATGGTAAAACCGGGCAAATTTTCGGACCTTGTCCTCGTCCTGGCTCTCTTGTTTTTTACCGGTGGGATAAATCATATGAAAGGGCATTTTGATTATTTCAGGCAGAATGCGGTTGGCGATCTCCTCCAGTTCCTCCACCGTCTTAATCGCATAAGGAATTCCGGCCGTAAAGATCAAGTCACCGTAAGTAACGTCGCATCCCATTTCAGAAAGAGCCTCAGCCATGCCAAAACGGTCCACGGAGCTGACCATCAGCACGCGGACACCTTTTTTAAGCAGGCCTGTTTCTTCCGCCAGGACCCGCACCACTTCCCTTTCCAGGGTGTTTTTTAACCCGCTGCCGTCAACCACCGGGGTGTTCTTGACTGCTTCCATTAATTTTAAGCCGTCCCGGATTGCATAACGTTTTTGCCTGACAAAAAGATAAACGTCAATACCTCCCAGTCCGATCGCATCTACCTTCCCGTCCAGTTCACCAAGCATTTCCAGCGCACGGTCGAAATCACCGTCCGTACCCCTCCTGGCGATTTCTATTTCTTCCCCCAGCAAATCCACAACCACCTTGTGGTCGCGACTGGAAGAACCCAGGCTGACGCTGACCACCCGCTTCAATATAAAACCTCCAATCACCTTTAGCCGTCCAGGATCTGACCAGCTATAACCCTTACCATTGTATCCAAAATAATCTAATAATACAAGCTATACGCCCCATTCTGCAAAGCTTCCCACTAATTACGGCGACAACCTGAACCACTCAAATCCGATCTTAGCGATGCATTTTGCTACTTAGGCTTCGACAGCCGCTGGAATATTCCTCCTCACAGAAAATAGACCTGGTAGTAAGCCAGGCCTATTTCGTTTGGAAATTCAGGTTATGCGAATTGGGTTAAACGAGACATTTCAGCTAATCTTCTTTCCGCGGTTTGAATAAACCTATCCGCCTCTCTTCTAACGTGATCTCCCAGTAGTGTTGGAATTACGCTGAGAAGTTCACAAGCTGCAATAAGCTCAGTGGCGGCTGCCTTGAAATCCCTTATCTGAATAGCAACCCTAAGACTATCTTTTGTAAAACGTTTAATTACCGGATAAACAGGAAAATTTGGTTCTAACATTGATTTTAAATCAAGAGCCTCTAATTGTTTTTGGTCAAACAGTGTGCTAAATAAATTGGCCTGCTCGACAAATTGTCTTTCTGAAGGATCTAAAAGATGAAGAATAAATTTGGCATGGTCTGCCATTATTCTGTGCCAGAATGTTAAGTCGCGCACTATTGTTAAAGCTAATGGCTCCCTCCTACATGTTTGCAGAGCAATTAGCCGTCCTATGAACGCAATAGCTTCTCTCCTGATATGATCAATTAATAAAGGAAAGTTGTACCCTCCAATTTTAGCCGGGCCACAGGTTAATATGCGGTTGAGTACTTGAGTTTTAAAACAGGTAAATTTTTTGGTCAGGTCAATACTGGCTTGGTTTAAAGTCCTGACATTCTGTTCCGTTGGGTTTTTTGCTATCATTTGAGCCTGATTTAAAAGTTTTGCATAAGACCTCTCATATTGTTGAGCTTCAGCAATTAGATCGACATTTACGCAAGCAAAGCCCAGACGCATAAAAAGTGCATGCTCCATCATAATTCTTAACCAAAAAAGGTTGTTGTCAATAGAGTCGGCAATAAAATCGCCTTGAATCGTTGGGATCTCCATTGCCGCCGGGCAAGTGAATGTTGAACAATCTTGTTCAATGCAGTCAGGTTGACAAAAACCCGGTTTGAATTGGCTAAATAAATCATCTCGTGAAACTGGCATAACCATTAAACCCCTTTTTCCCATATTATGCTATCTCTGGAAGTTCCGTGATACCGAAGACTTTACCAGGCCGGCCAGGCTGTTGGCTTGCCGGCTTATCGGGAGGATACGGGAAAAAAGTTTTTTTCACGAGTCATGCTAAAAAAAGTCCTCGATATTATCAAGTATATCCATGATCCGGACAATACCCACAATCCTGCCCTCTTCTTCAACGGGGAGAATGCTGATGTTATGAATCATCATCAGCTCCGTGGCTCTGGTTAAAGACTCGTTAGGGCTTACGGATACCTTAACAAGCGGCCTTATTGCTTCCATCACATTAATCGAAACACAATCACTCAGCAAAACCTTTTTATAAAAAGAGGGCCATGACATGGTGAAAAACTCGGTACTCTCACTGCACTCCACGCTTCTTTTTAAAATTTTAAATATATCACGCATGGTCAGGATACCGGCAAGCTCCTCCCCGCCATCATTAAGCTTTTTGAAAACCAATAGCGAGCGGCGCTCTTTACCATGTTTAGCGCTGAATTCCTTCATTGCCCTGATTGCCTCCATCAGGCTTTCCGTATCATATGCTCTGGGATAATCGTTTACGGGTATCATAAAATATTTAACTTTAAACAATTATTTATCCCTCACTTTCAAGATCTTGTCTTAAAATAAAAAACGGATTATATTGCCATACCCGGTTGTTTTCATTTATATTTTAAACAGCTAAGACAGTTTTCCTTCCCTGTTAATATGATTTAAGAATTTAGAAAAAAAGAGGCCAACTATGATTATTCAGGTGAACCCCATAATTGACGAAGGCATAAGGGCCAACTGTCAAAAACCATACCCAGGTCACCCAAACGGCTGCCCTAACTACGGCATAAAAAAAGGCTGCCCCCCGGATGCCCCTTTTTTTCCTGACTTTTTTGACCTAAGCCAACCGGTGTATGCCATTATTAACCTTGTGGAATTTAAGCCGCAAATTGAGGAGATGAGGCAAAAACATCCTCACCGTGTTGATTTCGAACTCATCAGCGCGCTATACTGGCAGGATTCAGTAAAAAAGGCATGGCACGAAAAAATAAGGTCTTTTTTGAATGAACATAAGGGTTATCATGTCACCACCTGCCCTGAGGCAATGGGCGTAAATCTCAGCAGAACCCTGGAGAATGCCGGTTTTAAGTTGGAGTGGCCACCAGTAAACTATTTCTGTCAGGTGGCTATCGCTGCTTTTGAAAATATTAAATAATCAACATCCATATGTGATATAATTTTTTTTGCGCAACATAAAAAATCTGCTGGGGGGTAAATCAACATGAACGAAACGGTCAGGGGTATTAGCGGCGGTAAAATTGTATACCTGGACAATGAATCTGAGGTTGAAGGCCTTGCGTGGAACCCGCATCCAAGTTTTAAAGGTGTATTCCTGAAACACCTGGTCAAAGGAGATTCCACAAACGGTAAATTCAGCTGCCACTTGATCAGGATCTCTGACGGCAATGAAATCAGCGACCACATTCACGAGGGGAAATGGGAGTTGCATGAAGTAATTGGAGGAACCGGCAGCGGATTTCTGGCCGGCAAGGAAATCGTCTATGAATTGGGTGCATCTATTGTTGTTCCCGAGGGCGTTCAGCATAAGATAATAGCTAATCAAGGCGATGTTTACCTGCTGGCAAAATTTATACCAGCGCTGCTGTAGCCGCTTTTATATAAGTGTTAGGAAATCTGATTAAACCTTCCGGTGGCCTTCCAGGCCGCTCATTTTTTTCTAGCGGCTAGTACATTTGAACACTAGAACGTCCCACCAGGATTATCCTGAATTCCTATTAAATTAAGCATTATCAGTTACCTCACTATAGGTGAGGCATCCTCGTCAAACGGGTTCAATCTCAGGGCGAGGTGGAACAGGTAGGGGTACTTTTTCTTTAAATACTGCATGTATGCCACCCACTGGACCGCAGCGTCCCTGTAAGCCCTGTTCATATCCATCTCAAGGTGTTTAAGGTCACTTTCAGGCAGGTTTTCCATATCTTTTCTCTGAACAAGTTCGTCTGTCAGGTGAAAAACGGCGCGCATCATTTCCGTAAATGTCTCGTGTTCAAGCAAAACCGGGTTTTCCAGTATTCTAAGCAAGAAATCTCTTTTCTCAATAAGCCAACAGCGCAGTCCGGGCAGATCTACCTTGTGGATATCAACGTGGTATGTGTAACACTCAAGCTGGTTTCTCATGCTGTCGAATTCCTGGTCGGACCATTTACCGCTGACCAGAAACTTGCTCCTGACCTGGTGGAGATTAGGGTCGCGGTCAGATAGGTAAGCCAGCAATTGTGTGCCCACCTCGCTGAAATATGTCCCTATGACCATGTTGATTTTTTCCATCCTCTCGCGCTTGGACTTTACGGTAAGCATCTTATTTAAGATCAAGGTAACGAGGAGGACATTGATCGGCAGAAAGCCAAGTGCATTGAATATATAAAAATAGGTATTTTGAGGATCCCCCAAAAGGACAAATTTAATAAAATAGACAACAAATGAAAAGCAGATTAGAGAAATGCCCAGTTTAGCTTCCCAGCTCAAATGTTTCAAGGCTTATATGCTCCCCTTGTTGTATAATAAATATATATTAACACATATGCGCAGGTATTAGCTCAACAACTAACGGTCGTCCGGGCAAATCTACAAATTAAGGACAGAGGTGATTTAAACATGTGCGGGCGTTTCACTCTGGCATCCGATACAAAGGAGTTAAAAGCCGTTTTTTACCTGGCCAGGGATGTCTTTAATTCCATTCCGAGATACAATATCGCTCCCGGTCAGGACGTATTAACCGTCACCAGCGGTCCGGCCGGCAGGGATATATCTGTAATGAAATGGGGTCTGATTCCCCACTGGTCCAAGGAGTCGAAATCCGGCTTCAAGATGATCAACGCGCGGGCGGAAACAATAGACCAAAAACCTGCTTTCATGGGAGCTTTCTTAAAGCGCCGCTGCCTCATCCCGGCAGATGGTTTTTACGAGTGGAAGAAAACCGGCGGCACTAAAAATCCTTTATATATCACCCTCGCCAACCAAAAGATCTTTGCCTTCGCGGGCATCTGGGAATACTGGAAAACACCTGAGGGAAGTGTTATTTATTCCTGCTGTATTGTAACCACGGCAGCCAATGATGATATCCGGGCAATTCACGACAGAATGCCGGTGATCCTGGCAGGGGAACGGGAATACAGCGACTGGCTGAAGCTTGAAGATACGGAACTGTTAAAAAAGATGCTGAAGCCGTTTCATGACAAGTTATCAGTATACCCCGTCTCATCCCTGGTAAATTCCCCAAAAAACGAGGGTAAAAAGCTCATTGATATAATAAAAGCTTAGCCTATTCTTACTACCGGACCTTCAGGATTTCGAAGAAGAACTTAATATGGTTATCGATCTTTTTCTCAATCTCGCTTGTGTATTGTCTGCCCTTTCCCATTATAACGCCTAATACTAACGCATGTTAGCATG
>DFAP01000070.1:21035-27329 GCA_002365855.1 Pelotomaculum sp. UBA3103
CATGCTAACATGCGTTAGTATTTAATAAATTCAATCTTTTATATCTCACTCAGCCAAATGCTGGCATCGGCATCACTGGGCATTCTCCAGTCTCCCCTGGGGGACAGGCTGATCGTCCCGACCTTCGGGCCGTCGGGCAGGCAGGAACGCTTGAACTGTTGGGAGAAAAACCGTTTGTAAAAAACCCTAAGCCACTTTACTATTTCCTGCTTCGGGTATTTTTCCTTAAAAGCCCGTTCCGCTAAAAATACTATTTTTTTAGGAGGCGCCCCGTGCCTGACCATATAGTACAGGAAGAAATCATGTAGTTCATAAGGACCCACGATGTCCTCAGTCTTTTGCCCGATTCCACCTGAAGGGTCCGGTGGAAGCAGTTCAGGGCTTATCGGTGTGTCTAAAACCTCGTAAAGCGTTTCTTTTGATTTTTCGCCCGCCTCGTTGTCAGCGACCCACTTAACCAGGTACTTCACCAGCGTCTTTGGAATACCGCAGTTCACAGCATACATGGACATATGGTCGCCGTTGTATGTGCTCCATCCCAGGGCCAGTTCCGATAAATCACCCGTGCCCACAACCAGCCCGTTGATTTTATTCGCCATATCCATCAAGATTTGAGTCCGCTCGCGAGCCTGGACGTTTTCATAAGTAGTGTCGTAAACTGAAGCATCATGATGGATGTCTGAGAAGTGTAGCAAGCAGGCGGGCCTGATGTCAATCTCCCTCGAGCTCACCCCCAGCGACTCCATTAATCTCAGGGCATTAATGTATGTCCGGTCTGTGGTACCAAAGCCGGGCATGGTAACCGCGGTGACGTTTTTTGCGGGTAAACCGAGCAGGTTAAAGGTCTTTGCGGTTACCAGGAGGGCCAGTGTTGAGTCCAGGCCTCCTGAAATGCCTATGACGGCCCTTTCTATCCTTGCATGCTCCAACCTTTTTGCAAGGCCTGAAACCTGGATGTTGAAAATCTCGGCACACCTTTCATTGACTTCAAGTGGATTGTCCGGAACAAAGGGCATGGACGGCACAAATCGCTCAAAATAACCTTTTTCCAGATCGAACTTTCTCCCGTAGAAAACATCAACTACCCTGTACCTTGAGGCGAATGAATTACATTCGGAGTTATCCAAAAAACCCTTAAAGACCTGCCGCTCTGTGGAGAGACGCTCAACATCTATCTCCGAGTATATAATAGTGCTTTGCCTCTCAAAGCGCTTCGAGGTCTTGATAATACTCCCATTTTCTGCTATGAGGCAGTCCCCGCCAAACACGACGTCCGTAGTTGATTCGTGTACCCCGGCCGAAGAATAGACGTAGCCGCACACGCACCGTGCGCTCTGCTGTGCGACCAACTGCTTCCGGTAGTCAGCCTTGCTCACCAGGTCATTGCTGGCGGACAGATTCGCGATAACCGTCGCCCCGTTCAAGGCCATGTACGAGCTTGGTGGTACAGGAATCCACAAGTCTTCACATATTTCCACGCCAAAGGAAAAATCAAGCTCCTCACTGTTGAAAATCAAGTTGCCAAAGGGTACTTTTGAGCCAAGCAGATCAATTTCATCAATTGATTTGCTGATCCCCAGCCCGGGTACAAACCAGCGCTTTTCGTAAAACTCCTTGTAGTTGGGCAGAAACATTTTTGGCACAACGCCCAGCACACTGCCGTTTTGGAAGGCTACGGCACAATTGAAAAGCATCTGCTTGATCCTCACGGGCATGCCTACAAGAGCCACGACACAGGTACCGTCAGTATTTTTCAGCAGTTGCGACAAGCATTCGGCAGCCCTGTTCAACAGCGTTCTTTGAGCAAATAGGTCCCCGCAGGTGTATCCCGTAACAGATAGCTCCGGAAACACAACAAGAGCGGCTTCTTTTATGTCCGCCTCCCTGACCAGGCGTTCTATTTCCCGGATATTGTACTCAGGATTTGCAACCTTCAGCTTGGGAGAAGCTGAAGCAACCCTCACAAAACCAAAACTGCTTACGAAAATCACCCCTTTTAGTATCATTCTTTGCTCTATGATTTTTATAAATATATAACGATTATGTCAAATCAGGCAACAAAATATTTATAAAAACCGTACATAATTTCTTTTGTATTTTAAATAAATCTTTAATATACCCCGCCCAAACCAGCTTGCCCAATCCCTGGGAACCATAATTTGCAATCCTTATCACCCAAGCTACCCCTCCGGGCACGCTACAGTTGCAGGATGCGCTAAAGTTATTCTCAGCTACCTAAAATGTACCATTTATTTCTTGTTATTCTTAGAACTAAGACTAATTAGTTCCCCTCCCGGAAAGACTAACTTCAAACTTTTATCCCCAGGCATCCCATAGATTAAGAAGTCCACTCCGGGCGCCTCTCTTTTATAAAGAATAACTCAGCTCAGAGGGTAATAATATGCTGTTGGATTTTAAGAAAAATTTAAACACCTTTGATAGAGTTATAAGAGTACTGATCGGTATTTATACCCTGTGGTTGGTATTTACCCAAACCGTAACCGGTTTTTGGGCTGTGTTTGTTATTTTTTTTGCCCTGCACATGTTTGCCGGGGCTGTATTATCCTACTGAGTTCTGTACGACCTAATGGGGTGGTCAACCCGAAAAGTAAGAACGTAAAATTACTATAATCTGAAATTACAAAAGGAGCTGTAAAAGCTCCCTTTGCACTGATAACATAGATTGTTAATATTAGCAAAAAAGTCAGATTACTTATTCGTCCTCAAAATCAGTACTGATACTTTCTTTCTTATCTAAATCATTATCATTGAAATTTGGCAAATGAAGCTCATCTTCATTAGCAGGGTCGAAAAAGGTTGAAGTTATAGGAAACCCCCTGTCAATATTCTTTTTGTTTTTGTCTTTGTTTTCATCCATATCTAACACCTCCAGAGTTTAGAATGTCACCAGAACTAAAAGTTATACGCATGGAGATGAAAACCCCGGGACCTTATGGACTCAGGGCTTTCATCTACATAATATAATATTTAAACCGTTAATACTCTAGTGACCGGTCCCGCCGGCCTGGGCTGACTCTATCATCCCAGCTGGTCTATCTGCCCGCGATGCAGATATATCAATTCCTGCAGTTTTTGACGAAGTTGATTTACAATATCCGGGTCACTGGCTTTGTTGCTTTTTTTGTTAAACAATCCTTATTGAATACCGGGATGATTTGTGGCAAAATAATACATGTTACATTGAATGGGACAAAATGATATATTGAGGTGATTCATATGAAGGATCTTAATATCTCTCACAGCCAGGAACTGGAGGTGCGCTGGGGGGATTGTGACGCTGCTGGAATTGTATATTACGTCAAATATTTTGACTGGTTTACTGATGGTCGGGTTGCTTTGCTCAAACATATAAATATACCTTATCAAAAATCCTTTCATGAACAGGGCATTACCGTAGTTGTCATTGAGGCTACCTGCCGTTACAGAAAAAATTTGAAATCGGAAGAAAATTTTATTCTTTGGACAAAGCTGGCCCGTTTTAGCCGGACGCGTATGATTTTTGATTATATTATAACCAAGCCTGATAATGAGCAGGTGGTTGCGGAAGGCAGGACTGTACATACTTTTGTAGACAATGCGGGAAAACCTTTCAATATTGGAAAAAATTATCCTGAATTATGGGAAAAGCTTTCAGCTCTATATGAGTAAAAAAAGAACCGGAAAAACCTTGCAGGCAAGTCTTTTTTATACCCTTTATATTTCTAATGCTTTTTGGGTAATATATAACCCAAATATTGAAACGTAGGGGGTTAAGAAATGAATTGGTTTGAAAATACTTTATTGGCTGGTTTCGCCGATTTGGCAATTGTAACAATTTTTATTTTAGCCATAGTAACGTTCTTAATGATTTATTATTTTGGTGGCAAAAGAATTAGAAACAAATAATACCATCTCCACTGGTTGAAAAGAGTGAGCCTGGGCAATTGGGCTTACTCTTTTCTTATTTATCAGATCCGCTCAATAACTTCAATATCACTTCTTGCTTTGGTCAATTCATTTTCAACTGCAATTATTTCTTCAATTGATTTGACTCCTTCTATTAGTGCTAAAAGGCGCATTGTGATAATACAACAATAAACTTGTTAACCAGCTCCGGAACGAACTGTATACCTGAGAACTTTCTCAGCTCAGCCATTGCAACCTCATGAGGCAGCGCCTTTCTGTAAGGACGGTCGCTGGTCATTGCGTCATAAGCGTCTGCGATGGCGAGTATACGGCATTCAAGTGGAATCTCTTCTCCTTTTAACTTTAGCGGGTAGCCGCTGCCGTTCCACCACTCATGGTGCTTCAATATCCACTCGCCGATTGGGGCAAGGTCGGGAGCGGACATGGCAATTCGATATCCTATCTCGCAGTGCCTCTTCATCTCATTGAATTCTTTTGTGGTGAGGCGTCCGGGTTTAAATAAGATTTTATCAGGTATTCCAACCTTCCCGATATCATGGAACTGTGCTAACAGCCTCAGGTCGGACATTTTGCTTTCCGGTACCGAGACGGCCCGAGCCAGAGCAGTAACAAGCTCCTGCAACCTGTCCGCGTGCCCTTCGGTGATAAAGTCTCTCTCCTTTAAAGCCTTCATTAGAGTCTGAACGATGGCGCTGCGGCCGCTCTGGCTCCTGTGGAGCTTTTCGCGGTACATGTTGTTGTCAGCCAGTTTAATAGAGGGTTTTTATGTCTGAAGTGTCGTCTGTTACGGCATACCCTATTGACATGCTTAAAGGCATGCTCCCGTTAAGTATGTTGTATCTTTTAATGGCCTCCCTGATCCGGCCACACAAGTAGCGGCTGTTTCTTCCTCGCTGATGTCGTTTAGAAGTATCGCAAACTCGTCACCACCTATCCTGGCTACCATGTCACTCTCACGGAAGCACTTCTTGATAACTCCGGCAGCTGCTAAAAGCAGTGCGTCCCCACTTTCATGTTGATTTAATTATTACTTCGACCAATTATTACAATACTTGATAAGAATTCAAAAAAAATACAATATACTAATCCCATACCTGGTCTAAAGCGTTTGAGTTTGCGTTTGCGTTTGCTTTTGCCTCCCACTTGTAACTATGGTGAGATTTATTTCTTTATCAAAGTCCCGCTCTCTGAACCTTTTGTCCGCCTCAGAAACTAACTTTTCCAACAACCTTAGATCATTATCTGTCATTTTACGGGTCAATCTCTTTTAATAAGTTCTCATAAAAAAGCCGCCCTGTCGGGCGGTTCCCTCCTTTTCTAGAAAATGTCATCTGCAATGTTTTCCCATGGCTCTTTAGGACGCATTTCTCCTCCGCATTTTTCACAGGCAAATCTGGGAGGTACTGTAGGATCACCTGGGTCAACCAGATCAAAATAACGGACTACATCTTCCGGTATCTCCTCTTCAATATTACACTGCAAACAAAGATATGTTATCGTAGGTTCCTTTTTTTGAATTGGCCTTGCCTTCTCTTTTTTTTCTTTTTTCTTTTTTGCCATGTACTATCACCTCTGTGCTACCGGAAAAAAGATCATAGATATCCCCGTATTTCGGATGCCAAATTCTTACGAGTTCCATCTCGCTGCCACACCGTGGACACTTACAAGGGTCAACGCTAAATTCTGTTATCATCCGCTCACGGTATCTTATTTTCTTGTTTGTTACTGGTTTCCCTCCCCATCCGTGAATTTTCTTCTCTTTCATTCATTAGTTTTTCTAATTGCCAAAGCTTTACCGCCACTCTGCACAATGCTCTTTTGTTCCTAGCATATATGCCGTAATGCCTGACCATCTTAAATTGCTTTTCTGGTATATGGCTTACAACCCGTCCTATAAACTGTAGGATAGGCATAAAAACTGTCTCTATTTTCCCTGTCTCTGAATTTTCATACCAAAATTTAACTGCTTTATCATCCCAACTTATTATTCTGGATTCTGCAATCGCCGGCCTGGACATGTATCTCCCTATATATTTTGCTGCGCTTCTGGCGTTTTTCATCTTTGTCCTGGCATGTACGTAAAAACCGTTCTTCTTTTGGGTGTAAAGCCTGTTCACTAGGCTAATGACTTTCTTGTTACCCTTGAAGCGTTCTCTAAATGCTTTTAATACTAAGTGCTGCCATCTCTTCCTTAATGCTGCGTAAGGCAAGAATTCTATGGGTTTCCAATCATCATTTCTATCAAGACCTCCCTCTGTCATCAGGGCATGTATGTGTGGATTAAATTTTAAATCTCTTCCAAAGGTATGCACTACGATAACTATCCCAGGGATTAGGTCTTTATTCTTTTTCTTGTCGTTTATGATG
>DFAP01000023.1 GCA_002365855.1 Pelotomaculum sp. UBA3103
TAACCCGGAAGAATCTGCTCAACTGCCTGACTTAGGGAATCATGGGGTGACAGCACACGAAAATCACTTATCATCACCCGTTCGACAGGGATACCTCCCAAAGCTGCTCTCATTTGGACCATGCTGGACTCCTGCGCCGCCCCAATCCACACGAACAAAGCTATAAAGATCAGGAACGGGTTGAAAAACAACCCGATGAAACCAAATAAAAATGCGGTTCCCTGGCCAATGTTAGCGGCAATCTGGGTAGCCCTCAAAAAATCCATTCGCGTCGCCAGAAACGCTCTCAACACCCGCCCGCCGTCCATCGGAAAGGCTGGAAGCAGGTTGAACAATGCCAGAATGAGATTGACTATCATCAGCCGTTCAAAAAAGGAGCCCGAAATTACGCTCAGCTGACTAATAGGCTCCCAGCCGGAGGTTAACTGCAGCCAGACAAACAGAACAGCCGCAATAGCAATACTGACTAAGGGACCGGCCAATGCCACATGCAGTTCCTGCCGGGGCTCTTCCGGCAATCTTTCCAGCCGGGCCATGCCTCCGATGGGGTATAGAGTAATATCGCGCGTTTTGATGCCGTATTTCTTTGCTGTGAGAGCGTGCCCGAACTCATGCAGCACCACACACAAAAACAGGGCTAGAATAAAGACTACCCCATCAATTGTTGTTGCCAGGTTATAGCCCCTCATCACGTAGCTTGCGACCACCCAGGCTATTAGCAGCAAAAACGTTGTATGGACAAAGACACCGATACCGGCAAATTCACCTATCTTCCAGGACCACCTCACCAGTAATTCGGCCCCCTTTCCTGGGAATAAAGTCATTTATATAAAGTCTCGAGTTTCCTGGCTTTATTATACCGAAACTTGACCTTATTGAGAATCGACATTTTTAAACATACAGACAAAAGCAGGCCGGCGTAATACTGCCGACCCAGGTTGCAAACAAAGTCTTCATGGTGTTAAACCCTCTTGACTCCTCTGTTTCGCATCTAGTAAACTACGGCCCTATCTGAGCCTTTCCAGCCTCGCCACCAGTACGGTCATATCGTCAGATGACCTGGCAGCGCCCCCGGCCCGGGCCTGGGCCAGCTTCAAGAGAAGTTCGGCCATCTCCTGCGGAGGCATTTCAGCTACATCCTTTAAAACCTGGACCAGCCATGTTTCCCGGTCCCCCGTGCCCCGGCAGGCATCTAGCACTCCGTCAGTAACCATTACCAGCACATCGCCGGGCTCCATATTTCTATTCATTGACGAAACTTCGATATCCTCAACGATGCCTACCGGCAGCGAACTGGATTTTAACTCCAGCACCTGGCTGCTGCGGATAGTAAAAGTCGGCACGGCGCCAATTTTTACAAAGTCAGCCTGCCCGTTATATAAATTAATGACTGCCAGGTCAACTGTGGCAAAGCTTTCTCCCGGCGAGCGCAGGACCAGGATCGAATTGATTGTTTTTATGGCCAGGTCCTGGCCAAAGCCTGATTCGAGAAGATGTCGCAGCAGTGAAATAGTGGTGCCGCTTTCCAGAGCCGCCCGCGGACCAGCGCCCATTCCGTCACTCAGCGCCAGCGCGAAGCGCCCTCCACTTAAATGGAAGAAGGCATAGCTGTCACCTGAGATAAGACTTCCGTTTTTACCGGCGCCTGCGGCGCCCAGAACTACCTCGTAGTTCAGGTCAGAGTACAGTCTTAAATGACAGGCGGATTCCCTTTCTCTGGCAGTACAGGCAACTGCGGCCTGGTAAAGAGGCCGCCCGACCAGCCTCGATAATAACGGCACGATCACATCGGCACATTTTATACTTCCCCCGCAATGAGGGTGAGTAAGGGAAACCTCCATACCTCCGTCTTCCCTGCGGGAAACTGTCAGGCTTTCGACCTGGACGCCTGATTCCTTAAGCTTTTTACGTAGGCTCGGCCCCACTTCCCCGGTTTCCACCTCGTACTCCAACTCGCCGGGCAGATTTGCCATGACCTCGGATATTCCCCTCAGCTGTTCTGACACGATTTCCCTGCTTTCCAGCAGCCGACGGGACCAGTAGCGGTTATTATTATATGTTTCATAGAGGCAGCCAACAGTTATGGCGAGCTCTTTGGTGCGCGAGCATCGTCTTTTAATCTCATCTGATAAGTTATCCGGGCTAATTCTTCCGTATATTTCAACCAGCGCGAGGACATCAATCAACCCCTGGTAGGTTTTATAAAATTCCCTTTCCCAGCAGGTGCGGTAAAATGTACAGTTTGTGCAGACTTTTTCTCCCACCTGGTTTAAAAGTTTCTGCAGGCCCTGCTCCTCCCAGTTCTGACCGGTGCTGGAGGAAACCTGCTCAAATGTCTGTGATAATTCGCTGAATACCCGTGACCAGCTTTTAATCCTCTCTTTAAATATTTCCTTATAAAACTCCCTTTCCTGGTGTTCGACGTTTTCTGCCGGTTGAAGTCCCAGGGAACCCTTGACATCCTCGATCAGGAACCCGGGGATGATAACAAACAACAGTACGGCTATTCCGGTTTCGGCAAGGATCGCGATAATATCACCATAATCGGAAATATAAACAGATAAGATGATATTGCCAAGGAGAAAGCCCGTGGCCACACCAGCTTTCCCGAAATTTCTACAGATTCCTGCCAGAAGGCCTGAAAATGAATAAGCACCCACCATGACCGGGACGGCGACATAGGCGAGGCCCGGGATGACACCTACAACAGCACCGGCCGCGGCGCCTGCGCCCGCGCCGCCAACGAGCGCGGCAAGCAAAACGGTAAGCCTGCTAAAGATACCTTTCACGCTTACCATTTCGTATCTGAGGTCGCCGGTTCCCGCGATCAGCCCTCCAAATAAAAGTAAAATGCAGAATATTTCCTCCCCGGAAAAGGGGTGTATTTCACCACCCGCCTTTTTTTTAAGCGCTTCCACACTAAGAATAAAGACCGGTGTGAGCAGGGCAGCAAAAACCGCTTCAAATAGAACCGTAAAATAGCCGTACGAAGAAGGGTCATTAAAGGCGGTAAAAGAGGTTTTAACAATAACCGTAGCGGCCAGTACCAGTGCCGGCAACACCAGCCAGGGTCTTTTTATGTCAGTGGGTACCAGGCCGGCTAACAACCAGATAAAAATAATGGTTATAATTGACCCGGCCAGTGGCACGCCCCCGCTTATGGTGAACAGTCCGAGAAGAACCGCCGGGACGGCTAACAGCCCGGTCCGGCCGCAGGTCCGGATGGCTGCCGCCACAAAAGCCGCCCCGAAAGGCGCCAACTCACCAAGTAAAACGGCACGCCCCAAAAAAAATCCGGCGCACATAACCGCCAGCGCTTCCGCATTCAGGACATGCCCAAGCAGCGCCCGCAACTGGGGCATACCAATCTTTACTTTATTTAGCTTGCGCCCGGAGCCGTATTTCTTGTTTTCTCCCCCGGAACGTTGATATGGATAGATTTCTAATTCTTCCAACAACAGATCCGCCCCTCATACTTTTTCCCCAATAAAACCATTATAGTACAAGGACGTGGAAATGTTTGTCAACTTTAGTAATTAATAACTTATTTTATTTCGACTTTTTCCAGTGCCATACCGAAAAGGATGTCGCATTCGCTAACCTGCATTTGGGCCATTCCCAGGCCTTCCATAACAGCTTTTACGATCCAGGCCCCGGCAATGATGATATCCGCCCTTTCAGGCTGAAGGCCTGGTACCTTTTTTCTTTCCGCCAGGTCTAAATTTTTTAACCGGGTTATAATATTTTTAACGCTTCCGGCTTTTAAGAAGTATCCGTGCGCCAGTCCCGGGTCATACCGGATCATTCGCTGGTCAATTGCGGCCAGGGTGGTCACGGTCCCGCCCACGCCGACCAGGTTTTTCAACCTGGATCTTTCTATCTGTGACAGAATGGGCCCAAGGCCCTCAGCTATTTCCTTTTCCCCCATCCCCGCTTCCGTCATGCGGACTGCTCCAACGTTGACACTGGCGCAGCGAAGATGTGCTTTTTCCATCCAGATTAATTCTGTGCTGCCGCCTCCAATATCCGCCACAACCGTGGAATCAGGCTCAACTGCCAGGTTTGAGAGGACTCCTTTGTAGCTTAAAGACGCCTCCTGCTCACCGCTCAGCACCCGCACCTGCAGACCGGTCTGCTGCCGGATCAGGCTTATAATCTCCTCCCGGTTGGCAGCATCCCGGACGGCGCTTGTAGCCGCCGCCGCTACCTGCTTTGCTCCCAACAACTGAGCTTGTTGATTAAAGAAGCTGACTGCTTTAGCGGTCCTGTCCATAGCCCCGGGCAGAAGCC
>DFAP01000054.1:0-4413 GCA_002365855.1 Pelotomaculum sp. UBA3103
AACTTTCTTGACAATCACCGCTTCAAACTGTTTTGTATTACCTATATTCAAGGTTGTGCCCGAGGGGCTCAGGTAAAACTGGGTGTCCATCAAATTATAGGCGCAGAGAGCCCAGGTGGCGTCCATGACATTCTTTGATGTGCCGAAGCTCCCGTCGCCGTTCAGGGCGTTGTTCATCATGTAGTCAACAGCTGTATTGCCGCCGCTTTCCCAGTCGGCAGGATCCATACCAAGCGCCGACAGTGTAATAATCACTTCCGCCGAGTCAATGACCGGGTCATCCCAGCCTGATCCTAAAAAGCTGCCGTTGTCCTGCTGCTTATTCTCCATCCAGCCAAGCGCCGCGTCGATGGCTTCCTGTATCTCACTGTCGCTTCCGTCCGGATCCAGGTATTGCAGGGCCCGCACCGCCTGGGCCGTGGTCATGAAGTCAGGATAAAAATCCGTCCCCCACGTGCTGCCGAAGCTGCCGTAGGCAGCATCACTGACCGTTGCATTCTGGGCTGCCAGGATGCAGCCCTTCGCATATACCTCGTCTACCACACTCAACTTGCCTACCCTACCTAAAAGGTCATAGGCCGGTATGTCGCTGTAAGGGCTGCCGTCAAAACCGGCGCTGCTTTCCCTGTCCTGCAGTATCTGCGCCAACTGGTCAACCAGACCATCTTCCCCCAGCGCCACCGCCGCCGCCAGGTCCTGTGCCAGCAGCTTGGCTGATAATCCTGAGGGATCTGATATATCATCATTAATCGCGCTGACTACCGCCTCATCGAGGCTGGTTCCCCCATATTCCCAAACACTTACATCGACACCCGCCTGGATCAGCACATAAAGGGCGTAGGCACCTACCCCATTGTCGGCGTTCACCAAACCGTTTGTTGTGTATTCATTCTGGAGATACTCAATGGCACTGTCTACCGGAGAAACTGCCGCCCCGGCCAGATTAACGCCGGGCGCCGCGAACAATGCCGCTGCGGTTATTGTGACGGCCAGCAGCAGGCTCAGTTTACTAAAAAACACTTTTCTACTCCGGTACAAATTTCATACCCCCCCGTTTCTATTTATCCTCAAGCTGATCCGCCAGGCGCATGATCATGGAAGCGGCTTCTGCCCTAGTCACCAGCTTTTCCGCCCGGAATCTCAGGTCACGATACCCGCCGGCAATTCCCCTGGCGTACACAATACCGACAGATCTCCCGGCCCAGTCCGGGATCAGGCTGTTATCGGTGAAATCAAGAATTTTAGGCTCTGCCTGACCCAGCTTCATTTCAATGACCCGCGCCATCATCACCGACAGCTCGGCCCGGTTTACCGCCCTGCCGCCTTCATAGCCCAGAGTTCCGTCCGGCTGCGGGCAGCCCGAGACAAGCCCTTCCCTCAAAGCCACGGCCGCAGCTTCCAGCGACCAGGCGGGAATGTCGCCGGCGTCTGCAAAACTGTCATTTATATACTGCAAATCCTGCGCGGACGCCGGTTCCGGCTGCATCAGCCGCACCATCATGGCGGCTATTTCGTTTCTTGTCACCTGAGCCTCAGGCTTGAAGGAACCGTCAGAGTAACCCGCTGTAATTCCTTTTCCGGCCATACGGGATATGGATTCCCGGGCCCAGTGGTCCGCTGTGTCCTTAAATGACTGCGGCGCCGGCTGGACAACCGGCTCCGGCTGTGAAGTCTGTGCCGGCTGCTCCTGCTGAGCCTGCGGCTGTGCCGCCGGCTGCGTTTTTGCTTCTTCCTCCAGCGCCCGGCACGCCCAGAGCACCCAGACGGCGTCCATGACGTTCTGCGACTGGCCAAAGCTCCCGTCAGGGTTCAGCGCCTCGCTCATTAAATAGTCGACGGCGCTCCTGCCCTCGCTGCTCACCCAGGTCCCGGGATCGATCCCCAACTCCCGCAGGGTTACGATTACATCACATGTGTCTATCAGCGTGTCGTCCATCCCGGCCATAAAGTTGCCGCCGGCTTTTTGCTGCCTCTTGAGCCAGTCCAGGCCGTTTTTGACAGCCTCCCCGATCTCGGCGTCAATGCCGGGGTCCATGCGGTGCAGCATCCGTAGCGCTCCCGTGACAGCCATAAAATCGGCGTAAAAATGCCCGTTGTCAGTGGAGCCCCAGCTGCCGCGGTACTTATCTTCCGCACCGGCATAGCGTATCCCCAGGATGTAGCTTCTGGCCAGACCCGCGTCCAGCCGGTCGATCAGGCCGATCCTGCTCAAGATTTCATAGGCCGGGACATTGCTGTACACGCTCAGCGGCCCGTTTTTATCAAACCCCTCGCTGTCCTGCCTGTTTTTCAGCGTCAAGAGCAGCTGGTCCGACAGGTTTTTCAGGCCGAGCGTTTTCGCCGCCGCCAGGTCCTGGGCCAGGCGTTTCGCGGAAACCTGCTCAGCGTTTGCCACGTCGTTTTGAATCGCTCTGGCCACCGCGTCTTCGAGGCTGATCCCATCATGCCGCCAGGAGCTGACATCAACGCCTGCCGTGGTCAGTATATAAAAAGCTTGTGATCCCACACCCATATCCGCATTAATAACGCCGTTTTTCTCATACTCGTTTTTAAGGTACTTTTCCGCCAAGCCCATCATCTGCTGCTCTGCCGCCTCCGCACTGCCGGCTAAGAACACCGCCGGTAGGAAAAACATAAAGCAAGCCAATACTGTCAGTAACACCAGCCGCTGTTTTGAAAGTCTAGTCTTCATGTTCCTAAATACCTCTCTTTTGCCTGCGCCGCCCTGTTAAAGGGCAGCCGCATATGATATAAGCCCTCTTTCACACCATAATGTTTTAAATCAAAATGGCTTACCCCCAATGACTACCTAGCCGTGCGAATCCCAGATATTGCGCCGCGCCTGGGGGTCGAGCCCGGCTGTCGGTCCGTCGAGGAACAATACACCGGGACGTTGCATCATAGCCCGGGCGATCATCAGCCGCCGCTTCATGCCGCCTGAAAATCTGCCCGCCAGGTCCTGGGCGCGGTCGGCCAGTTCCACGTAGGCGAGCAGCTCATCTATCCTCTGCCGCCTCTGTTTTTGCGGCATTTTATGCAGCCGACCGTGCAGTTCAAGGTTTTCCGAACACCCTTTTGACTTTCTGTAAATTACTGGTTACCTCATACGACAGGTAGACATGCGCAGCATAATATAAATCCTTTTGCAGGCAATTATTTACAAGATTGATTTCAGCATCTTAACAACCTCATCATATGTCCGTACCACAACACCAGTCCCGGTTTTGTCCCGTTTAATAACCACAACAGGAATATTTAGCGATAGGGCGGCAGATATTTTAGTGTCAGTCCCCCCTGCTTTCCCGCTATCTTTGGTTACTATTACCGATGCATTATAGCTTTTAAAAGTAATCCTGTTCATTTCTTTAGAAAACGGCCCTTGCATCGCCACTATGTCCCTGGGGGCGAGGCCAAGGTCCTGACATTTTTTAACAACTTTATGTTCTGGTAGAACCCTTACCACTACTCTCAAATTCTGTCCTTTAACAGCATCCATAAAGACTCCCAGGTTGTTGCTTCCTGTTGTTAGAAAAACAGTTTTCCCCAGGCTGGCTGCCTTATGGGCAGCCTCAGTCCATGAAGAAACAGGGTAAATGAGTGGGTTATCAGGAAGGTTTGTTTCATCTCGTACGTAGCGAAGGCGCAGGATCCCTTTTTGGTCGCACAGATCCTCCGTCAGGTTCGAGATCCTACCGGGGAAAGGGTGGGATAAATCGACCACAGCCCTAACTGCTTTTTGCTCCAGGAGATTGAACAGATCATTCCAACCCAGTTC
The DNA here is from genome assembly GCA_002365855.1 of Pelotomaculum sp. UBA3103. Classification (GTDB taxonomy): domain Bacteria; phylum Bacillota; class Desulfotomaculia; order Desulfotomaculales; family Pelotomaculaceae; genus UBA3103. Next base: position 3,776 of record DFAP01000054.1, read on the forward strand.
ACCGGTGACCACCTCCTGACTACCGTTACGGAGAGCTTGTTTACAGCCTTGCTCGGTGGAAGCTATTGTAATTAATTTATAGCCTTCTCTTGAGAGCCTGGCTGTAATTTCTCTTCCTTCACTAGTGCCTGATAACAATAGAATCATTGATAAATATTAACCTCCCGGCCTGAAATAAAAACGCCCTAGCCGGTCAATTGACTAGGGAGACAGCAGTATCACAACCATTCTAACACCTCCCCGAATTGCTCAGATGCGGTAGTTGGAATAGGCGGGACACTGGTTCAGGCTCATCACAAACTAAAGTTCAACTAATTTTAGTTTATTCACCATAACAGTATTCGGCTCGGGTTTACACCGAGTTAGAATTAAGCTCAGCCTCTCAAGACCAAGCACCCATTCAAAAATATTTACTTGTAAATAAAAAACCTCTGCACGATAAATGCGGAGGTTACTATCTTAATCAGGCCAAAAATAATTGTGGCCGTTATTACCTCCCCATCCATCGTGGGTACTGGCGGATAACAAGAACAAGCAGATATCCTGGCTCAAGATCATTGTTGCTTCTGCACCTTCCCGGGGTTTTCCGGTGGCATAATACAGAAGAACTCCCTTATACAGTGGCGGGACCGCGCCGG
>DFAP01000054.1:4762-5036 GCA_002365855.1 Pelotomaculum sp. UBA3103
TATTAGGTTTTTATAACTTTACTATAAAAAGGTAACAAGTGTCAATAAGAACCATAACAAAATTATTGATACAGTAGAAACTATAAAGTGAATATAACGAAATCAAGATGATATGATTCCCTTGTCAATTATACCTCGAGGGGTTTCATACTCGCTGATGTATGAACTCTGGGCGAGAGGAATTAAAATGTTGACTAATTGCCTTAGGATACTTATCAAATCGAGTAGGAGATCACCCATTAATTGAGTGACCGTCCTCTCACACCAACGTACG
>DFAP01000030.1 GCA_002365855.1 Pelotomaculum sp. UBA3103
AATCCGCAAACAGTCTCACCACTGTGAAGCTCCTTTTTGAGATAGTCGATTACTTTGACAGGGCCAGGATCAATTCCGTACAAGGAGGCCAGGTAGACACTGGTATAGTCACCGGTGTAGATCAGGGAAAAAACTCTGCAGAGAGCCCCTTTGCCGGAAGCCCAGACTTCAGTATAACCGTCCACTACATCCTGAATGACTCCTTTGGTAATCTCCATCCGCCTGTGCACGCGGGGGTGATCCCTCTCGTCTCTGAGCAGGATTACGTGAATTTTTTTCAAGACCTCAAGAGGAAACTGGAAGCCGACGATTTCATTGTGGTTCAATTCGGGAAAAACGTTCCAGTAAGCCGGCGCCTTGGCATTTTCATTAATCTGTCCTTTCCACCGCTGCGCCACCACCTCGGTTGTGCCGCTGGATCCCCAGATTACAGGTATCTTATTGTGAAGCTTACGCGCAAGCTGCTTAGCCAGGTTATCTTCCTCGGGCGCCTCCGGCCCCAACTTTTTCTTCATCTCTTTGATAAAATCAATCATTTCGGAGATCTCACCGGTAACGTCGGACATCAGCCCCAGCCTCTGCAGAATAACCAGGGTGGGGAGGAACAGAAAGCCGGTCGCTGCCCTGGGTGAAATACCGCAGGGGACCCTGACCAGGGTGATCCCGTCCTTTTCCGCCAATTCTCCGAGCTTGCCCCCTGTGGTCACAGCAACTATATTGGCGCCCCTGGCGCGGGCTTCTTCATACGCGCTCAGGGTTTCCTCGGTATTGCCTGAATAACTGACGGCAAAGACCAGTGTGTCCGGGTCTACAAACCTGGGCAGACCATAGTCCCTGTTCACCATGACCGGTACTGGGAGCTTGTCTGCCGAGTAAACCCTGAGCAGGTCCCCCCCGATGGCTGAGCCGCCCAGTCCCGTGACCACAATATTAGAAATAGCTTCAATATCCGGCAGCTGCACGTTCACGGCAATATCCCGGCAGGCACTGGAACACTGGGCCGGGAGCCCTTCCAGCGCAGCAAGCATGCCCGTTGTGTCAAGCCTGCACAGCCCGTCCACGCAGTTCAAATCAAAGTGCTGTGTCACTGATAACCCCTCCTTTTAAATCGGTATCCTTTAAAGTGTACTTCCCACTTAATTCCATTTTATCACTTATTCTGTTCCAGCAGCTTTTTTATTTTACCTGCTGACGCCGGCTGGATCTCCAGCACGTCTTCAACATACGCCCGCAAAACTTCCGCCACTCCCCAGGCTTGAGCAAAACAGCCCCGCGGGACCGTTGGCTCGTCTCCGTCAAAAATCTCAGAAATATATCCCACCCCGTGGTCCCGCAGCTGGTCGCGGAAAGGCGAGGTAAACCATTGGGCCTGGACACGGCTTGCGGGGCTGTAATCGTGCGCCCTGCGGTAAGCGGTAACAAACGGCCCAATCAGCCAGCTCCAGGCTGTTCCCTGGTGGTAGGACGAGTCCCGCTGGATACGGTCACCCACATATACTCCCTTGTATTCCCCGCTCCACGGGGACAGGCTGCGTATGCCATAAGTAACGTAAAGCTCCCTCCACACCTTCTGGACCACCGATCTCATCTGGTAAGGCGTAAGCATGCTGTGAGGCAGGCTAGCTGCCATCAGCTGGTTCGGGCGAATACTTTTATCCGTTCCCTCCGGGCCAACGACGTCATTTAGAAAACCGCCACTTTCGTTCCAAAACTCTCTTTGAAAACTTTTGCCGATCTTGTCCGGCAGGGCGGTGAACAGGAAGTCATGCCCAAAGAGGACGGCCAGCTTTTTAAACACCATCATGGCGTTGTACCAGAGGGCGTTGATTTCAACCGCCTTCCCGTGTCTGGGCGTAACCACCCAGTCATCCACCTTGGCGTCCATCCAGGTCAGCTGGACGTCCGGCGAGCCTGCCCTTAAGAGGCCGTCCTGGTCCATGGCTATGTTGTAGTCCGTGCCCTCCATGTACCAGTGAATGATTTCTTTTACGACCGGGTAGAGCTTATCCCTGACAAAGTCCAGATCTGCGGTATACAGAAGGTATTTATAGACAGAGTTGACAAACCACAGGGAAGCGTCTACCGTATTAAAAACCGGGTCGGTGGCCCCGTCGAAAAAAGCGTTCGGCAAGAGCCCCTTTCTGCACTGGCGGACAAACGTGCTCAGGATTTCCCGCGCATCCTCGAAACGCCCGGTCACAAGGGTCAGGCCCGGAAGAGAAATCATCGTATCCCTGCCCCAATCGGCAAACCAGGGATAGCCGGCGATCACCGTCTTCCTGCCGGTGGAACGGCGCTGGACAACGAAGGCATCCGCGGCCTGTACCAGCTGGCTCGCAAAATGGTCCTGGAAGCCTGCAAGCTCCACCAGCAATTGCAGCCGTCTCTTCTCATTCTCCAGAAGCTTTTCCCCGTTCAGAGTGCCGCACTCGCTAGTGGAGGCGACAACAGTAATGGTCTTGTTTCCCCCGGCTTCAAGGGCTATTTCAAAATGACCCGGGATATATAGATCTTCGTGGGGATTTTCACCCCTCTCCCTTTCCACGGCATAGGACAGGCCGTTGTACCACCTGCCTTCCTCGAAATAGACGCCTGAGTCGCATATCAGCAAAAGCGGCGGGAATTCCTCCTTGCCTGTAATAGAAATCCCTCCGGGAACTTTTTTTTGGGAAAACGCTATCTGGCCCTGGCTGGTAATAAAGTGGTGGCCCCGGCAGTTCACCATCGGGGTCAGGGTTAAAATACCAGGCTCATCGCCGTTTGAAACCCGGTACAGAATGATCGTGGTGTTCTGCCCGTGCACCATAAAAATTGTTTTTTCAAGGGTGATATCGCTAAAGCTGTAGGTAAAGGTCGGGATCGGGTTGATTTTAACCTGCTGCAGGTGAATATATCCAAATTCAATGAAACCGGAGCCATGCTCGTTGGCAGCAAGGTTGTATGTACATGAGCCGGCCTTAAAGCGTTCATCCAACTTGCTTAAGTGCACCGTCCTCCAGCCGGGGGGATCATGGGCCGCGACAAGGAGGCCGTGGTACTTGCGGGTGTTGGCGTTAATAATGGTGCTGGAGGCGTAGCCGCCGATGCCGTTAGTTACCAGCCACTCTTTTTCCGTGCCGTTTTCAAAGTTGCGCCAGTCACTTTTGCCGAAGTAGTACATGCAGACTACCTCCTCCCTCTTGACTAGAATAATCAGGTAACGGCCCATTTATTCCGGAGGTTTATTTTTTAAGTTGTTTTACTGCCGTTCCGGGCTAACTTTCCCAACACACTATCCTTAGCGGATCAGGCAAGGACAAATTTCTCCAGTGCCTCTACGACTCCTTCGCCGTAAGGCAATAAGGTCACGTAGCCTGCCCTTTTTTTGATATCTTCCCTGGCATTAGCCACAACCACGCCAAGTCCCGCGTAATCCAGCATTTCCAGGTCGTTATAGCTGTCTCCCACTGCCATTACCTCTTCCCTCTTCACCCCGAAGTACCCTGCCAGGTGAGCCAGGGCTTCTCCTTTGGTGGCTTGCAGGTGGGAAAACTCCAGAAAATGCGGTTTCGACTTTGATACATGTATCTTGCCGGCGTATTGGGGAGTTAACTCCGCGCTCAGCCTGTCGAGCAGGGTCTCTTCGGAGATAACTACAAGTTTGGTGGGGTCCTGATCGAGATAATTCAGCAGGTCCCCCACAACTTCAGCCTCTACTCCTGCTATGGCGGAATACCTGCGGCCTTCCAGAGTATCCCGCTCCACAAGCAGCCGTTCGTCCTGGTAGGCGTTCAGGTGGTATCCCAGCAGGTGCACCCGGGAAATAACTTCCCTGGCGTAGGCAAGCGGCAAAGGCCTGTAAAGCAGAGTCTCGCCGCTGAGAGAGTTCTTGACCAGGGCCCCCTGGTAGGTAATCAGCGGGATTTCGATACCTAACTCCCGGGCATATCGCACGGCGGACCGGTACATGCGCCCGGTTGAAACAGTAAAGTGGACGCCCCGCTCCCGGACAGCCACCACCGCCTCCTTGACCTGATCGGTGAGTTGAAGGTCCCGCGATAGTAAAGTATCATCCATATCTACAGCTATTAATTTAAACTTTGACATATAATCCCCCGTAGCAGTCATTATTAATGATTCGCGTGTCGTTTGAATTGAGACAAGGAATTCTCTCACTTGTGAAAGAACTCGAATACGGCCATTGCGGCCTTCTTGTTCATCCCCTTTACCGCGGCCAGCTGCTCGGCCGTTGCTTTCTCTATTTCCTGCAGTGAGCCGAATTCCTTGAGCAGGGCACGGCGGCGAACCTCACCGACGCCCTCTACCTCGTCCAGAAGTGATTTCAGGCCGGCCTTGCCCCTTAGGTTCCTGTGGTAGGCCAGGGCAAAGCGGTGGGCCTCGTCCCGTAGACGCTGCACCAGCTGCAGCGCGCGGGAGTCCGGGGACAGGGAAATGGGGTCAGTTTGCCTTCCGGAAAAAAGCGTTTCCTCCGCCTTGGCCAGCCCGCAGGCGGGAATATGAGAAAAGCCCAGATCGCTCATGGCCTGCATCGCGGCATGAAGCTGCCCCTTCCCACCATCTATGACCACCAGGTCGGGGAGGAGGTGGAATTTTGCCTCCCTGCCGGAGATCAGCCCTGCTTGCAACAGCTCCCGCTCCTTCCCGGCCCGGGTAAAGCGCCTCCGCACCGCCTCCTGGATGGAGGCGAAATCATCCGGACCTTCTACAGTCCTGATCTTAAAGCGGCGGTACTGGTCAGGGGCAGGCCTGCCTTCTTCAAACACCACCATCGATGCCACGCTGTCGGTCCCCTGGATATTAGAAACATCGTAACATTCCA
>DFAP01000074.1:0-183 GCA_002365855.1 Pelotomaculum sp. UBA3103
AATTTTCACTTGCAAAAAACATTCAAAGATTATTTGCCGATTTATTCCTCTTAAAACAATATGGTATATTCCACTTTGGCTCTTCTTTCTCCCTGTCCTTGGCATATATTAATCACCCATTGATTATTATACATTATATGTCACTTAGTCCGCAACCAGAAGAACCGTCCCTTTGGTCGTCCC
>DFAP01000074.1:499-7724 GCA_002365855.1 Pelotomaculum sp. UBA3103
GTCCCGTCCCTTTGGTCGTCCCCTGGTCGTCCCCTTTGGTCGTCCCCCTTTGGTCGTCCCTGCAACCAGAAGAACCGTTCCTTTGGTCGTCTTGGTTTTATCTTTGTTTTTGCTGAATAAAAGGGATGTTGAATAACCATACTAATGAAAATAAAACCTTTTTATGCCATACCCGGGGAGGTGGGAAAGATGACCAATCCGACCAGATTCGGCAGGGGGGAAAAGAAGCTAAAGGCCATGAAAGAGGCCGACTACCCCGGCGGGGTTGTGGTTGATCCAACACCGATTACCGCAGGTGAGGAAGTAACTGTTTTTTATGACGGACTGCTCGGTAAAGAGGGCAGAGGGCAGGTTTATCTTCATTACGGGTTCGGTCCTTTCAATAGCTGGCAGAATGTTTCGAGTGTGAACATGGATAAAACCGGATGGGGATGGGTCAGCAATATTGAGATGCCCGGAAGGGAAGAGCGTTTCAACTTCTGTTTCAAGGACAGCTCGGATAACTGGGACAACAACAACGGAACAAACTGGAGCTTCGCGATTCATAACGGGAAAAGACGCCACTAAACGAAAAAGTCCCTGCCGTTGCCCGGTGGGGGCTTTTTACTGTACCCTTTTCCCTGCTCCAGTCTTAATGAAAAAACACAGGTAATAACGCTAATTAAAAAGAGATAAATACAAGATAGGAGGGCATAAACTATTGAGAGTTTTAATGTTGTCCTGGGAGTACCCGCCCAAAAGTGTTGGTGGACTGGCCCAGCACGTATACGACCTGACCAACGCGCTTGCAGGCAATGGTATTGATGTGCACCTGATAACTTCGGGAGGTGGAGGTGCTCCACCTTTCGAGCGTGTAAACGGAGTCAAGGTTTATAGGGTAGACCCTTACCAGGTATCTTCGCCCGATTTTGTCACCTGGGTTGCCCAGTTTAATGTGGCCCTGCTGGAGAGGGCCATTCCCCTGCTGCTGGAAAACGGCGGGTTCAACATTCTGCACGCCCATGACTGGCTTGTAGCCTATGCCGCAAGAGCTATCAAGCACGCTGGTCGCATGCCGCTGGTCGTTACTATACACGCGACTGAATTTGGCCGCAACCACGGACTTCATAACAATACTCAGAGGCATATCAGCGATATCGAGTGGTGGCTGACTTACGAGGCCTGGCGGGTTATCTGCTGCAGCCGCTACATGGAAGGGGAAATCAAGCAAGTGTTCCAGGTGCCTACTGACAAGGTGTCGGTCATACCCAACGGAGTTGACGTCACCAACTTCCAGGCCAGGAACGGCAATGCCAGCCGGAGTGATTACGCAGCTCCGGATGAAAAAATCGTCTTTTATGTTGGCCGGCTGGTCAAGGAGAAGGGCGTTCAGGTACTGCTAGACGCGGCTCCCGAAATACTTGCCCACCATCCCCAGACAAAATTCATAATAGCCGGCAAAGGCCCTTACCTTAATTCTCTAAAGCAGCAGGCCTCTGTAATGGGCATTGCCAACCGGGTTTATTTTACGGGGTATATTAACGACCAGTCTCGTAACAACTTGTACAGCTGGTCTGACGTAGCGGTATTCCCCAGTTTGTATGAACCTTTTGGCATTGTAGCCCTGGAATCCATGGCCGCACGGACCCCGGTTATAGTAGCAGACTGCGGTGGCATTAGTGAAATAGTGAGAAACGGGGTTGACGGGCTTAAGGCTAAAACTGGAAACAGTCACTCCCTGGCTCAGAATGTGCTGGCAATTCTTAAACAGCCTGGTTTGGGAGAGCAGCTAAGAGAAAACGCTTACAGGCGGGTATTAAATGAGTTTAACTGGCGGAGCATTGCCAGGCAGACAGCTTCGGTGTACCAAGATGTTTGGGAGTCTCACCGTAGTTCTCCCTGGTCGACATCAGAAAGGTACAACCGTCTTTTTGGCCGTTTCAACCGTCTTCTCGCCAGGCATTCTTAAAAGACGTATAAAAAGATTGAACTGGAGGTCTAAATAGTATGAAGGCGATTATTATGGCCGGAGGTGAAGGGTCTCGCCTCAGGCCGCTTACCTGCGGCAGGCCGAAACCAATGGTTCCGGTTTTGAACAGGCCTATCATGACCAATATTCTCGAACTTCTTAGAAATCACGGTTTTACAGATATCGGTGTTACTCTGCAGTATATGCCGGAGGCCATCCGTGACCACTTTGGCAACGGATCCGAATATGGGGTTAACCTTCAATATTTTGTTGAGGACTCACCGTTGGGAACTGCAGGAAGTGTTAAAAACGCCTCCGGTTTCCTGAATGAAACTTTTCTGGTTATCAGCGGCGATGCCCTGACTGACCTGGAACTATCCCGTGCGGTTGAATTTCACAAGGCCCAGGGCTCCCTCGCGACATTGGTTCTGACACGTGTGGACTGTCCCCTCGAATATGGCGTGGTAATCACCTCTGAAGACGGCAAGATAACGCAGTTTTTGGAAAAGCCAGGCTGGGGGGAAGTATTTAGCGATACTGTTAATACCGGTATTTATGTACTGGAACCCGAGGTGTTGGACTATTTTGCCCCCGGCCAGATGTTTGACTTTAGTAAAGACCTTTTTCCCCTCCTGCTGAGAGAGAAAAAACCTTTGTTCGGGCTGGTCCTGCCAGGCTACTGGTGTGATATTGGAAACCTCCAGCAATATCTTGAAGCGCATCATGACGCGCTTTCAGGAAAGGTCAAAATGAGACTACCTGGCACTGAGGTAGCTTCAGGAGTTTGGGCTGAAGAAGGGTCTTTTATCCATCCGGCAGCTTTTGTGAAAGGTCCTGCTTTAATTGGCGCCAATTGTCAGGTTGCCGCAGGGGCAAAGGTTGAGCCGTTTTCAGTGCTGGGCCGCGGCTGCCTGGTTCAAGGCGACGCATCTATCAAAAGGAGCGTTCTCTGGAATAACGTTTACGTGGGAAGTGGAGTGGCCCTGCGTGGCGCGGTAGTTTGCAGCCGGGTTCAGGTCCAGGCAAAATCAGGTATTTACGAAGGCGCAGTTGTGGGAGATGATTCAGTAATCCGCGAGAACAGCCTTTTAAAGCCGGATGTTAAATTATGGCCTAACAAACTGGTCGAAACAGGCGCGACCGTGCACCACAGCATGATCTGGGGAACCAGCTTACCTAAAAAAATCTTTGGCTTTGAGGGGATATCCGGTCTTGTTAATGTTGAGGTAACCCCTGAATCAGCCGCCCGGATGGGAGCGGCTTTTGGTTCGGTGAACGGCGCCGGCGCACGTATGGTAATCAGCAGCGATAGCTACATCACTTCGGTTATGATCAAGAACGCGCTGGTCAGCGGGGTGCAGTCTGTTGGGGCCCACGTCCTGGATCTGGGTGAGGTAATAACACCGGTCAGCCGTTATGCCGTAAGGACCCTGAATTGTATGGGTGGAGTACATATAAAGATATCACCGCATTCACCAGATAAGGTGACTATGGTTTTTTTGAATTCCCGGGGCGGCAACATTTCCAGAGGGCAGGAACGGAAGGTCGAAAGCGCGCTGGCCAGGGAAGATTTTCCGCGTTCCGAAGTAAACAGGATCGCCCAGCCGGAACTGGTCCAGGGAATAGCTAAGGAGTATCTATCTGCCGTCTGTGATGGTCTTAACCGCGTAAAACTGCGGGATGCCGGTTTTAAGCTGCTGCTGTGTTACGACATTAATAACCTGGAAAAAGTGGTGACAAGTATCTGTGAAAGTCTCGGTTTCTCGCTGGAAAGCATAAACCATGACTTTACGGGCCCTGAATACCGCAACTGGAGCACCTACCAGGAGATGCTGCCGTCACTTACCCGCTCTGTCGTTGAGAGCGGGGCAGATGCCGGCGCAGTGCTGGACCCGAACGCTGACCGCTTAATTCTGATCGATAATACCGGAAAGGTCATTCAAGATGATCTGTTGACTGCCCTGCTCTCACTGATTATCTTAAAAGGGCAGGATGGGGGCTCCGTGGTGGTGCCGGTTACTGCTCCCATGACCATTGAGGCTTTGGCAGAGCGGTACCAGGGTAAGGTGGTTAGGACCAAAACAGCCGTGCAGGATTTCCTGGATAATGTACTGTCTAGAGATACCGGCTTAAAAGGTATTTCTCAATTTTTTCTTCATTTTGACGCTCTATCCGCCCTGGTAAGTGTTTTGAATTACATGGCGCTGGAAGACACTCCCCTGTCCAGCTTATTGGAGGAAATACCAATGTTTTTCACGGACAAGCGAGAATGTCAAGTGCCGTGGGAGGCCAAGGGCAGGGTAATCAGGCGCCTGATCCAGGACCCGACCTCCAGTCAATTGGAACTTCTGGACGGGGTCAAGATTTTTCATAAGGACGGCTGGGCTCTCGTGCTGCCTGATCCTGACGAGCCAAAGTGCCGCGTCTTCAGTGAGGGAAGCACCATGGAAATAGCGGAGTCACTCACGGATATGTATATTAATAAAATTAATGAGATTACAGGGTTGAAAAGTTAAAAAGTATTGAAAAGAAAGGGCGGGGGAATACCCCCGCCCGTAGAATCTTCGGCAATTGGAATGTTTATGCCCATAAAACAAACCTTCTCTTGTTTGAGAGAAGGTTTGTTTAAATCATACCGCTTCTGCCCGATCTTTAGCGGCAGGAGTCTGGTACCAGCTGTAGTCCATGCCGGGAAAAATATTATCCGTGTTTTCCAGGTGCCTCAGCCACCCTTCATCAATCCTGCCGCTTTCGATATCGTTATATAGCCGGAAGAAATTCAGCAGGTGGGTCTTGGTCCTTTTTACAGCGTATTCAACCATGGTGCCCGTGCTCATAATGAACGCCCAGTCACTGCTCTGCGCCAGCATCAGCTCGCGAGCGGCCTGGTTTAAGGCGCGACGGAGCATACCTCCGGCGCTGGGTCTGCGGTTGGACATTTCGATCATCCGGGCAGCCGCCATATGCAGGTGCCTGTATATCCAGTCATTAGCCCCACAAAGCCATACCTCGTGGTATCCCTTGTTGCCCCAGCTAGATGAACAAGGTACAGCAACCTGGTTACAAGGAAATCTCTGGAGGTAGTCACTCGGTGTTACCATTTCAATGAGATCCTGGTCAAAGGCTATTTTTCGAATCAGGTACTCCAGCCACATTGGCCCCTCAAACCACCAGTGTCCAAAAAGCTCTGCGTCATAAGGGGCTACAATAATCGGTGGTCTGTCCATCATGCCTGATAGGTGCAAAACCTGGTGCTGCCTGTTAAACATAAAGTTGCCGGCGTGCATTGCCGCTTTTTCTTCTGCCCGCTTTGGATTGTATGGCTCTTTATGGCTAAGGTCCACTTTACCGGTAATTTTGAAATATTTTAGACCAGTATGTGTCCTGATACCGTCGGGGTGAATATACGGCTTAATATATTCAAAATCAAGGTCGTGCCCGATGTCCCTGTAAAATTCCCGGTAATCATAGTCCCCGGGGTAACCTTCCTGGCTGCTCCAGACTTGTTTGGAAGACTCGACATCCCTGCCGAAGGCAGCTACACCTGATGGACAGTAGATTGGGGCAAATATGCCAAAGCGGGGGCGGTGAGATGCGTACAATATTCCGTGTGAATCAGTAAAAAAGAATTTCAGCCCGAAATTTTTTAGTATTTCATCAACACCGGGGGCATAAGCGCATTCAGGCAGCCAGATTCCCTCGGGCGCCCTGCCCAGGTGACGGGTGTGCAAATCAATAGCAGCCTTTACCTGCGCGCTCACCGCTTCGGGATAGAGCATCATCAGCGGTAGATATCCGTGCGTTGAAGCGCAGGTGATAACATCCAGGAGGCCTGCGTCCTGAAATTTTTTGAAAGCCGAAACAAGATTTCGGCTATAATAATCACAAAAGACAGACATAGCTTCCCTCAGACGCCTTTTATACATGAGGGCGGATTCGTGAAAGGGGCTTCCATAGGTTCGCCCTTCCTCTTTTTGCGATAGTTCAATCAGGTTTGCCAGGTGTTTCACGTAACGCTCTTGCAGAAGCGGGTCTGTCAGCATAGAAATCAGGGGCGGCGAGAGGGTAATGGTCAGTCTGAATTTTACATTATCGTTTAGCAGTCGGTCGAAGACCTGAATCAGCGGTATATACGTTTCAGTTATAGCCTCAAAAAGCCACTTTTCTTCAAGGAAATTTTCATGTTCAGGGTGTCGCACATAAGGAAGGTGCGCGTGTAAAGCAAGACATAGGTATCCTTTGGACATAACAAGCTCCTTTCAGCTTTGGTAATCGTAATTAAACGTACCGCCCGCCTTTAACGTAAATATTAAACCTGTACAGCGGGGTTGTGATGTTAAAATTAATTTTCGTTTGTTGGCAGCCATTGGCCCGGCGAGCTAACACCCAGAGGGAGCGCACCTTTTCTTAAGGCCAACTCCTCGATTATCAATGGCGAACTCGTGCCGTATTGCACCCTGCCGATAGAACGGTAAAGTCCTTCTATCCACATCCATTCTTCGTCCAGGCGGTCAGATAGGGAGGCCCGGGGGGTGGTAACGATATTGGACCTTAGTAAAGTGATAAAGCGTCCGTCCGGAAACATGCGTCCCAGGTCTACACAGAACGATCGGTCGGGTTCTCCTACTTCTATGTGCCAGTTGTCGACATGTTTGTCAACATGCAGATCGATATAACTGTTTGCGTTCTTACCGTTGAAATCCACACCCGTAACGTCGTATACTCGTAGTACCGGGTGGGTTGAGAGCCAGGCATCGGGACCATAACTGCCGGTAAACTCATCCTGTTTGGTGGCTGATATTTCCCAGTAAGCAAAAAGCCAACTGGGATCTCTCGCCAATAAAACCATCCGGTCAACTCCATAGTTCCTGGGAAGTTCCGGCTCGGCAGGCATTTGAATGGGCTGTGCAGGAGATACAGGAATATAAAGTCCCAGTTCTTTAGATTGTTCTTCCAAAAAAAACGGACGTGGAAGGGATTCGACTTTTTTTGCGGCGCGTCTGCGCATGGCGGGCAATAAAAAAATACCTGCACCGATCAAAATTACTAGGGCTAGCATCAGCCATGGGAAAAAGGCATTCATTAAGTTGGGTCCTCCCTTCAAAGGTAAGAAGATTAATATCCAAAAATAATGATATAATTGAGCTATCCGATTTTTATTATTGCCCAGAAAGAAAAGGTTTATTTACTTAAAGAGAAAAACCGTCCCTCAAAAAAATTAAGTAAAGTGGTAAGTTCAGGATTAAATATTAATAATTAAAGGGGTCTTTTTTTATT
>DFAP01000100.1:0-5067 GCA_002365855.1 Pelotomaculum sp. UBA3103
ATTCTTGGGAGCATTATATATTGCACTACTTCACAACAAACCGGTGTATTAAAATCAAGGTGATGAAAACATTGGAAATCCGAAACCGGGAGAGAAGGGTAAAGCAGATCTGAGCGATTTGGTTGGTTGGCGCCAGAATTGGCCGGGAGGTGAGTGGAAAGGCAGGCTCTTAAACAAGTTAAAAAAATACCGGCTGAACTGAAGACTTTCTTTGTTACCGGTAGGCCCTTGGTTATAACTTTCAAAAGGCGGTGTTTAAATTATGTTATGGTGGATAGCCGCAGTTGTTGTCTGGCTGGCTTCAGCTGCCTGAATTCTGTATGTAATGGCGGACGTGTTCTGCGGAAAATACTCACCCTTAAGTAAAGATGCAGTTCCGGCATATGCCTTCCACGGTGTTACAGCTATTTTAGCTATTTTTCTATTGCTAAAAGCCCTCAATTCTTAATAAATAAATGAGCATATCCTTATACGAAAGGTGGCAAGTCCGTTGAAAATACTGGGTTATTTCTTTATACTTTTAGGTCTTGTATGAATTATCTCCATTGTGGGAGGGGTCTTCTCCCATACCTATTCATCTTTGAATGAACTCTGGGCAGGCCTTGCATTTCATACCGTCTGCATGGTGCTCGGCATGGTTTTTTTGGGGAAGTCAAAAGGCCGGACCGGCGCCGCCTACGGGCAGTCCTGTCCATATTTATTAACACATCTTCTTTACAGTGAAGAATATTAAATTGCTTGATAAATGCAATAACATTATTTTGCAGGTTAGAATAATTAAAGGGGATTGAGAAATGAAAAATGTAATAATAATCGGTTCGGGAATAGGCGGCCTGATTGCCGGCAACCTTCTTGCAAAAAAGGGACATAAAGTAACCATATTTGAAGCCCACAGCATGCCTGGCGGCTATACCGCCGGATTTTACAGGAAGGGTTATTATTTTGAAAGCGGCACTCTTTCCTTTGAAGCTTCAGCATCGGTATTCAAGGCAATGAAGGACATCGGAGTATTTGAAAAGATAGACTTCGTAAGGCAGAGAATGCGGTTTGTTTCAGAGGAATTCGACGGCGCTCCTGAGAATTACGATGATTATAAAGAAATGATTTTCTCTGGTTTCCCGTCCGACCAAAAAAAGCTGGATGCGGTTTTCTCAGATCTGGACGAAATAGCCGGCCTGATGGGGAACATGGATGAACCCATGCCCAATCTTTACAGTGGGCTTAAAATGTTAACATCAATGCTCCCATACATCCTGAGTGGCCCGAAGCATATGAAACTAGCAAGGTTGTATGGCGACATGACCTCATCGGAGTTTGCCGCAAGGTATTTCGAAAAAGACTCAAAGTTGTTTAAGCTGTTCAGCGGATTCGGCTATCCCGATATGACGGCCATGTTTGGTAATGGTTTATCGGCGATGTTCACCGACTATTGGACTGTGAAAAGCGGCATGCAATCTTGGGCTGACATTCTCGCAGAAAACTTCAGGAAACTGGGCGGGGATTTGAAACTGAACTCCTATGTCGACAAGATAATCACAAAAAACGGGGCCGCAGTTGGAGTCTCCTGCAATAATACCGTTTATGACGCAGATTATGTTATTTCTGCCGGGGATTATAAGAAGACCTTGCTGAAGCTTTTAGACGACAAGAGCCTTATTCCACATGCGCTCCGGGATAATATCGACAGGGCTGCCGTTTCGGAGGCCTTCTTCACCGTATATTTGGGGTTGAATATATCCAATGAAGAACTTGGCAAATATATGAAGGTCCCTCATGTATTTCCTTTGGACTATAAACCCGGTTGTGACATTTACAATTCCGAAGACGGAGAATTTTTCAGCAAGACATCTGTTTCGCTTTATTCGCCGTCCATGGTAAACCCCAAACATGCTCCTGCGGGGAAATCCTCATTGATGCTTCAGACCATAGTGCCTTACCATTGGATGAATAACTGGGGCAGCGGAGACAAGGAGTTATATAAACAATTGAAGGGAAAAGCAATGGATGCAATGATAGACAGCACATCCAGTCTGATTCCCGGCTTGAAGGAATATATCGAATATAAGGACGCCGCCACGCCGCTGACTTATGAAAGATTCACCCATAACACGGATGGAGCGAGTTCCGCATGGAGCTGGAACCCCAAGAAGAAGTTCTATAATAACCCCATGAGCGTGAACATAGAAACACCGGTGAAAAATCTTTACATCGGCTCCTGCTGGGCAATGCAGATCGGCGGTGTGCCCGGCGCCCTGGCAGCAGCTTACGAGTGTGCCAAAAAAATAAAGTGAAACGGATAAAGTTAGAAGCAAGTGTAAAATTTCAAAGCCCTTGCTTCTTTTTTGTTATCAAGGGTTATCGCAAATTTAACATTGGGGCTGGGGACTGTAATCATTGGGGACGTGCCTGTTTTTGCACACATGCACTCTCACATGGATTATTTGCAAACAAATAAACGTGCAAAATAAGGCACGTCCCTATATTGCACTCATGAACATGCCAGCCTTAGCTGGACATACAACCGTCCCCCTGTGCCTGCATGTGCCTGGTCCCCCTGACACCCCCTTATTCTTTCTTCCCGGTCTCAATAATCAACCCCTCCACATGCCGCTTGCTCATAAGGTGTCGTTTTTTCCTATTTTCCTTGCTTTCGAATACGATATCCAGATCGTAGTCTTCGGGGTAAAGGTCCTTGGCTTCCACATGAAGGGAGAGCCTCTTGTGGTTGATCTTATACTTCTTTTTCATTACCATTACCACCACTTCGCCCCTGCTGTTTTCAGGTTCATAGACGATTCCAGTCCTGTTCATGCTGCTGATGTATACGCAATCTCCTTTGCTGAAGCTGCTTATAGCCGTTTTCTGAGTTTTTTCTTTATGATTTGCGCCAGCCTTGACTGCGATTGCCTCACTCACCGGCGCCGCCGCAGGTCCGGCTGCTGTATCCTCATCAACCGGAGACTGGGGCCGGAGCGTCAATTCACAAGAGTAATCTTTCTTTTCCCCGTAAGTTATCTCATGAGCCCGTTCGATTATCCGCCTGCGTACTCCAAGCCTCAAAGCGATCAGGAACGCGTTGCTTTCTCCCGGCCGGCCTATCGTCAGCCTGTAAAGAGGTTTGAGGGTATCAATATCAAATTCCATGCAACCATTTTTGAAGCCCTCGTTCTTTGCCGCAAATTCTTTGATTTCGCTGATATGGGTTGTGGCTACGATGGTGGTGCCCTTACTGAAGACCTCTTCCAGCACCGCGACGGCGAATCCCATGCCTTCACCCGGGTCGGTGCCCGCTCCCAGTTCGTCCATAAGCACCAGGGAACGGGAGTTAGAACATTCAATGATAGCAGATATGTTTTTGACATGGGATGAAAAGGTGCTCAGGGACTGTTCGATGCTCTGCCCGTCACCAATGTCTGCAAGGATACTGGTGAAAACAGCTAACTCGCTTCCCTCTTCGACAGGTACGTGCAGGCCGGACTGCGCCATCAAGGTGAGCAGGCCCACCGTTTTCAAGGCCACAGTTTTTCCGCCGGTATTGGGCCCGGTAATAACCAGGGCTCTATAACCCTCTCCAATCTGAAAATCCAGCGGCACAGCGTTTTTGCCGATGAGTGGATGCCTGCCGCCTTTTATTCTGACCCTGTTGCGCGCATTCAGCTTTACAGGGAAGCAATCAAGAGATTTGCTGTATTTCGCCTTGGCAAAAATAAAATCATACTGGATAAATGCCTCCACATTGATCGACATTTCCCTTGTGCAGGCTTCTACCATTTCCGTCAGGCAGGACAATATCCGGAAGACTTCTTTTTCCTCTTTCATCTTCAATATATTCAACTCCTCCTGGAGCCTGGCGATGGCCGCCGGCTCAATAAACAGGGTTGACCCGCTTGATGAAAGATCGAGTACGTTCCCCGCGAAGCTTCTCTTATATTCTCTTTTTACGGGGATCACGTACCGCCCGTTCCTCACGGTGACCACGGCTTCCTGGATCACGCATGCAAAAGAAGGCGAAGATAAAATGCTGTTTAGCTTTTGTTTTATTCTTTCATCGGCGATGGCAATCTTTTTTCTGATCCTGTTCAGCTCCGGCGTTGCCCCGTCATCAACTCTTCCGCTAATTACGCACCTGTCGATTTCATCATGCAGGTGGGGCAGTTCCGACATGGATAAGGCATAGGAAGCCACGACGGGTGAGACCGCCTGCATCGGGATCATGAATTTTTTAAGCTTCTTGACGCTTTCCAGCAGTTCTTTGACCGCTGTCAATTCATCTGTGGTCAGGGCAAACCCTTTCCCCGTTTTAGCCATTACCTCGCCAATTTTCTCCATTGCCGTCAGCGGGACGCTGGCATTTATGTCGGCAATGCGCCTGGCTTCAGTAGTTTCAAGCATCCATCGCTCAATTTCGGGTATGTTAACAGATGGCTGAAGGCTGTCGAGCATGTTTTTAGCCGGTTCTGAAATGGCATACTGTTTTAAGCTTTCCTTTAGTTTGTCGTATTCCAATATTTTCATTGCATATTCGTTCATCGGGCAGATACCTCCATAAAATGAAATAGGCTGCAATGAACACATCTCGTTCATCACAGCCTCAATTGACACAACTTGCCGCGAAAATACATTAGAATACCGTGCTTTTAAGCACGGCACAGCATAACGCCTTATTCCGGAAGATGAGCAGACTATGCCGGTGTTCTCAATTAACCAGTCCGCATCGCAAACCAAATTAAGCCCCCGCAATAATGCTCCGGCCTGATGCAGACTATCATATTAGATTTGGTTAATTAAAAACAACCTCAGACACAAACTCATTCCCCAATTTTGTGGATACTCTTATCTTATTATTCTAGTTTATTCTAAGCCGGAAGTCAATGCGTTTGGCGGCAAAGCAGTTTTTCATAAAAATCCTTAGCACATGGAAACGGTTCTGACTAGGCAATCAAAAATTTTGCGCCACTTAGTATAATTAACAGACTTTACTCTTATTGATCAGGTATTGCTCTCACTGATTACGTAGTGGTATTTGGTGCAAAACTTCCGATTGATCCCTTGGAGAACCGTCCCCTT
>DFAP01000100.1:5387-6843 GCA_002365855.1 Pelotomaculum sp. UBA3103
AACCGTCCCCTTGCTTCCCCTGCCCTTGCTTCCCCTTTGCTAATTCAAACTAATGCGAGTATTTTATCTCTTTTATTCTCATACATAAGGTTGTCAACGTGACGTAAAAACTGCTCTATACTACTATAATCTGAATTAAATATATCGGCTCCAAAGCTACACTCAAGTTTATAGCCTTTCCCGGAATTTTTGTTGTGCTCCGAAAAAGACGCGTTTATCCTGTTAATTGTTTTTTCTAAATCTGCATTTGACTCAAAATCCAGAATTATTAAGAATTCATCCCCGCCCATACGAACAATAATATCGTTTTTCCTGATTACATTTTTAATTATTGCGATTGAGGTTTTTATGGCCAGGTCGCCTTCAACATGACCATAACTGTCGTTTATATTTTTGAGCCTGTCTATATCAAAATAAATAACCCCAAATTTATCGTTGTTTTTCTGTTTTAATCTTTGAGAAATATAGTAATCAAAAGAGCCCCTGCTCCAGACACCGGTCAAAGCATCTAAATGTACCATCCTCTGCTGTAAAAAAATATATACGATAACCAGTGAATATGCGGTACCGCTCCACATAAGCAGAGTCCCATAAAATAACGTTTGGACCAGCCCTCCAATCATCGGCAATGCGCTGAATATACACAGGGGAACAAATTCCTGTTTTACAATTTTTCTTCTGTTCTTAACAATCAATATAAAGCCATAAATTATGTAAAGGTATGTTATCGCCGCATTTATGTTAAAGAACGGTCCCCGGTGATATACATTTAAACTATCGATATAAAACGAAAAATTGTAAATCGGAGACAGCAGTGTTAATACAATGCTTACTATAACAGGAATCAGCAATATAATATTGCTTTTTTTTACGGTGGCTTCGTCGGAGCCAACAAGATGCTTTATAAAAAAATACCAATAGTATGTCAATATCGGAGCGACTGTAAATAAGCATATATGCAAAAAAACAGATATTGGAATCAACCATTGCTCCGGACGCTTGTTGATAATGCATGTAGCCGTCTCAAAAAAAAGCTGGACGATAATTATCAATGATACTATTAAGAAGACCTTGTTTAACAAATCCTGCCTGTCAAGACGCTTATACGCATTCAAAGATACCAGGCCCAGTAAAACCATGGCCATAATGTTTATGTCTATTCTTAAGAATACATCCATCGCTGCTGCTCGCTTCCAACCTTATTTTGTAAATTTATTCACAACATTCAACATTTATATACCTTGAACATCCTTTTAACCCAACAGTGGCACCATTTTAATATCGTCAATACTCAGGCAATATTAAGTAATACTTACATTTTCAATTTGGAAATTAATAATATAATAACATGCATATACCACCTGCATAGCAGGTGGCTTTCAATATGAAGCGAGGTAGTTGCTCGCTTTATATTTGAATTCACCTTAAATTTTTGTACCTTCTGGTCAATACCGAC
>DFAP01000077.1 GCA_002365855.1 Pelotomaculum sp. UBA3103
TTTCCAGTAAAACGATAGGCGGTCTACGGGCGCCCATTTCTTCAATGACGCGAATAAACCCCCAGAAGGCGGAAGATTGGCTTCCACACAAGCCGCTACGGGAGCCGGCCAGCGAAAGGTCATTACATGGGAATGAAGCTGTCGCTAATGTGACCGTCGGCACTGAATCAGCTGGAATTTTATGAACATCACCCAATGCGAAATGTTCGTCGGCGTCGTTGAATTGCGCTTTGTACATTTCATATTTCTGTGGATCAATGTCGTTGGAAAAAGAGATATTCCAGCCTTTTTGTTCCAAGCCCATTCTCATCAACCCTATTCCTGCGAAAAACTCAGCGAATGTTTTCTGAGGGATAAGAGAAAATGGATTAGTCTCAGCGCCTTCCATCGCGGCCTCTAAAGCTAAATCTACGCAATTCCCCAAGTTTTTTCTAACCTCACTTTCCCAAAAGCGAAGGACGGTCTATCCTTTAGATAGAAGAGAAGCCGTCGCAGCGCAATCCCGGCTCATATTACGCCGAAATTTTTTAGCCAATAATCTTTGGAGCCTGTTTCCTGAAATTGTTCTTCCAGCGCCGATAGATTTCTTTTTCGCCACTGGCCGCCGTGCCAAAAATCCCCGTCTATAATAATTACTAATCGTTTTGACGTAAAACAATGTCAGGTTTTCCGGGTAAATCCGCAGGACATATTTTATAGCGAAGCCCTCGCGCCCAAAGGGCCTTGCGAAATATCATTTCAGGAGCCGTATTGCTTGAATGAACTTTCCGCATGATAGCTGAATTATCTCTTTTGATTTTAACCGGTTCCGACTTAACCACAAAGATTTATCCTTTACTTACATATGTTTAGGGCCATAAGGTTTATCGCGTCAATATTTTACAAAATCCTTTTTATGGTTTCTCAAAGTTTGTTTAATTTATTTTACAATAAAAATTATGGATTTCCTTTAAAGAAATAAAACAATCGAACAAATTTTCCCCTATTTCTTATTATAAAGCAAAGTTTAACCATCAGGGCTTCTTACATCCTAACTATTCTTACGCAAAGCACCTATCTCTAATTTGTGTAACCTCTAAAAAACGTCTATTACTGTTAACTCATGCACGGTTTCTCAATTATATCAATTCAATTATAAGTGTTAAAAATACATATTGATATAGAACTGCCAAAATTTGAAAAGGAACAAAAAAGAGAAAAAAGAAAGCCCTGTACACTTTTAGATTATATTGAGAGCTATATTTGGAAGGAAATCCCACTTTTTTGTCGAAGCGGAGTATCTAGTTTCGGTTTGGAGGTCCGCTTTCAAAGAAGAAGCGGGGATCTCGCGGCCATGCTGAATCAAAAGGCGGGGGTAGACAAACTGTATTCCTGGATTGACGGTGAGGTGGCCGGGCTCTGGGGCAACCACCAGGCAGCCAGGGTGCTGCATATCTGCCTTACCGGGTTTGATGCGGCCGTTTTGCCGGGCCAGCCCAGGATGAAGCCCTGGCAGTACGCAATGAAAGTCCTGAAGCAGGTCCCTAGCGCCGGAGTATGCAGGCAATATATATCACACCTGCCACGCGCTGACCTGGGTGGCGCAGCAGAGCCGGACTATCCAGGGCCAGTGGGAAAAGACCAAGGATGTCACCCGGCTGGTGGCAAAAAAGGAAGCATTATAGATTATAGAATAAAAATGTAGAAGATAAATTATGGGAAAAAATGTTATTTTGATGTTTTGTGGCATTAAAACAGGCCATATTTTTTGTCTGAGTGAATCCTATCTAGCGGGTTGCTGGCAATTTCATGGGAAAAGCATGAAATTTGGAGGAAATTTAGGGTATTAGTGGAATATAATTCTTAAATCTTAATAAGGAGATATTGTTATGGCAACACCGCAGTGGATCAAAAAACTAGGTGGGCATGCCGGCGAATTATATGTCGCAGCAGAGCTGTCAAAGAGAGGCATCCCCAATTCCCTGCTGCCTGAGAATTTTTCTGATGACGATATACTGGCTGGCAACAAGGCAGGGACAGAATTATGCTACATTCAAGTCAAGGCCTGCCATCCCGACAGGTCCCATTCGTTCTTATTGAATGAATCAAACGAAGGATGGATCAATTCACCGGCCAATCAGTTTGTCGTGTTTGTCTGGCTGGGTTCGCCGAAGGAAAACCAAAGCCCCAGGTATTGGATAGCTGCAAAGAAAGAAGTTGGAGAAGCCTGCATTCAGCACGGCGCCCACGGGACCAGTGATAAAGCGCGCAGATTTACAGTCGAAAAGCTAAATAAAAACTGGGAAAACAACTGGGAAGTTTTTAGAAAGTATATGCCTTAGGGTAAGCAATCTCCACGTCGGCACAGTTGCATTTCACGGTGATGTAATATTGGATAATGAGGTGCCTTGAAAATGGCTATCAAGAGGTTTTTTGATGACGATAATTTTTCAAGGATGCAGAGTGATTTAAATTTTTTGCTAAAGACTATTAATAACTCCAACGGGGAATTCTACCTGGCCCTGCGCGACAATGGCTTTAACTTTTACTATAAAGGCAACAGCCTGGCGAAGGTCAGCTTTGAAAATCCTCAAAAAGGGTACACCGTACAAATACATAAAAAGTTTTTTTCAGACACCAGAGCAGATAAAGATACACGTTTTAGCATGAGTAAAAAAGATTTAGCAGGCGGATATGTATCATTAGCGGTCAAAAGCGATCAATTGCAACCGCTGTTTCAGAAAAAGTATCTGGACGAATTCTGCTCAAGAATAAAGGCTGTAAACAACGGCGAGGAAATAACCTTCGAGCAGATGATCATTACCGACAATATGGACAGGGAAGACCTGGTTATCATAGACAGGCAGGTGACCGATGAACAATTAAGGCTGAAGAGGATGGACCTCCTGGCATTAAAGCAGGTGGAATCCCGGAAATTCGGCTTTTTGGTAATAGAAGTCAAGCTGGGCAACAGCCCTGAACTGAGTGAAAAAGTTGCAGAGCAGCTGGACTTTTACGTGTCTCATATCAGAAACCAATTTTATGAGTACAAATACTGTTATGAAAAGAACTACTGCCAACAGAAAAAATTAGGCTTATTCTCCAAGCCGTCATATGAGCGAATTGAGATAATGCCTCAAATAAGCGGCTGTGTTGTCGTAGTCGGCTATTCAGGAGTCGCGCAAGCACAGATAAATAATCTGAAAAGACTTCACCCTGCTTTGTCGGTGAAGAGGCTTAAGCTTGACCTGTAAAAATCCGTGTATATTCTTGGAAGTGTTTGTTAAGGGAGCGGCTAAGGCAAAGGTTACGGGGGCGAAAACATGAAGAGTTTTGAAAATGTCTGGAAAGATATTATCAAGCTGATTGACACTAATAAAAGAATTGAAACCATATCAAACAAGAAAATTAATGTTATCGAAAAAATTGTGCCTGAAGGCCTACTGGTTACAACCGATAAAAGCAGGTTGCAGTTGGTGAGAAAAGAATGGATTGAAGACGCCTGGCTGGCTTTGGCGAGCAAACAATGATGGATTGTTGCCGATGATATTCCCGGTACGGCCAGGTACAGGTCTTCATTTATAATGGCGTTGCTTTCTAATTTGGATTACGTCAAAGCGTAGAGCAGGCCTAACACTTTATATTTGAATATCTAGGTAACCAGGAATATATACAATTTTTCATAATCTATAAGAACTTTGCAATCATTGATCTGCCGAGGTGAATTTTGCTGTGCTGATTTATGTAGGCCTGACAGATTACATTTGGTATACGTTCCTTAAAAGCATTAATCCTGATGAGGTGAACTTCTGGCAGCCGAGGAGCATCCGGCAATTTAAAGCAATAAGTCAGGGAGACCTCTTTTTGTTTAAGCTTCATTCACCACGGAATTTCATCGTGGGTGGCGGGGTTTTTGTGAGACAGGCACTGCTGCCGGTTTCTTTGACCTGGGATGCCTTTGGGATAAAAAACGGCACCGCTGGCTTGGATGAGTTTTTAAGCAGGATGGATAAATACCGCCCTGCGGAAAAAAGGAACAGCATCGATCCCATTGTCAGCTCCCTGATCCTGGCCACACCTTTCTTTTTTGAAGAGCCGGACTGGATACCGGTGCCCCAGAGCTGGTCGCCGAATATCGTGCAGGGTAAAACTTACAATACAGACACACTGGAAGGCCGGCGCCTGTATGACGCCGTGCAAAATAAATTGTCCTATACCGTTAGCATGAATGTGTTTGAAGAGGGCAGAAGATACGGCGAACCGCAAATTATTACTCCGAGATTAGGCCAGGGCGGTTTCAGGGTCATTGTCACAGAGGCGTATCAGCGCCGCTGCGCTGTAACCGGAGAAAAAACTCTGCCTGTCCTGAATGCTTCGCATATTAAGCCGTACTCGAAAGCTGGTCCCCACAGGGCGGACAACGGAATATTATTGAGGCAGGATGTGCACACGCTTTTTGACAGAGGGTACATCACAATAAACGAGGGAAATGTGATTGAGGTCAGCCGGTGGATTAAAGATGATTATGGTAACGGCAGAGAGTATTACGCACTTCACGGCAAACCGTTAATTATACTGCCGGGTAGGATTGAGGAAAGACCGTCGCGCGAATTCCTGTTGTGGCACAACGAAAATGTATATGTCGGGTAAGAAAGGTAGCGTTATGAATGTACAAGCTGAACGGTATTTAAAACAGATGTTTGGGGATAAAGCTATTTTTAGAAAAGGCCAAAAGGAAGCCATTGAGCTTGCTCTGCAGAATAGAAAAGTTTTATTAGTGCAACAAACTTGGCTGGGTAGTGTAAATAATTTTGTGTAAATGGAAATGTCATCTTGAATTTGGTTAAGCTATAAACGGCTCTTGCCCGCCAGGGATAGGGCGATGCTGGATAGCAACCCGAGCGCCTGACGGGGTTCTGCCGGGGATAGAGGGGGTGGCTTTATACGTAGTCATCCCCTATTCTTTTATAGCTATCCCTTTCAGCTGCGTCGCCCGCGAGGACGACCGCCACTGGCTGAGCTGGCTGAAAAATTCCGAGCCGCAGCGCTACCGCTGCGAAACATAACCAGGGCCTGGTCTGTGATTTGTTGTATGCAGAAGGGGAGGGGACCTGGGTTCTGGAACGGGTGTGGGATTGATAATCTTTTTTTTTGTATATTAAGAATAAAGGGAAAAGCCACATAGCTGAAACTAATCAGTATGATGGCTTTTTTTTGACCATTCATTATTTGTAGAATTCCAGTAAAGAAAAAACTCTTCTTCGTTGCAGAGGGAGTCGTAAATTGGTTTTAGAAAAAATATGATTTGGTTCATCACATCTTTAAAATATTCTGGGCTGCTTACACGGATTCTCCTTATATAATTGCTCCATTCACGTTGCTTTTCGGCACTGTTGATAAGAAGGTCTTGAAAGATTGTTTGCTCTCTCTCTAAGGTTGTTTTTCTACTCTGGAAAGTTTGAGATATTGCTTCCTGGAGGACTTTGCCTTCAAAGTCCTTATTTTTTGAAAGATTGTAGATGTCGTAAAAGTCCTTCATCCTGCTGTTTAAAAGAGATAGTTTAATCATTGCCTCAAATTTTTCTGCAATAGCTGATTCCAGGGAATATACCTTTATAATTGGTATTTGGTCTGTTTCAAGTAGAACAGGGAATTCAATTTCTATCGGTCTTATGACAACATCGCCAAAACCTATATCGATTTGAAGCCGGTTTCTGGCCTTTCCAAGATTACAGGTAATACCTGCTCTTAATCCTCTGTAATGGCCATGTTCCAGGATTGTTACAACCGTAATATCTTCGGTTCTAAAAAGAAGTCCGTCATTACATTGGATCCTGGCTATTTCTGAGATTATTTTCTTCAGATTATCGTTATTGTTTTGTATTCTTAGAGCTAGGAAGTCAATATCTATAGTTGGCCTTGTATTGAACTTGTCGTGGCTGAAAAGTAATAGGCCGCCCTTTAAAATAAAGCGGATTGGCTAGACCAGTTACAGCGCGTGACATGACCGATACTGAAAAACGCCGTTATGAAAGGAGGCGCGGAGAATGAGCAAAAAAATACCTTCCTTTAAAAGTGAAGAAGAGGAAATAAAATTTTGGGATGAACATTCTCTCAGTGAATTTGACGATGATCTTGAAGAGGTCAAAGTAGATTGCACCAGAGACAATAATATACTGCCTATCAGGCTAGATCATGATGACATCAAACATATAAAGAATCTTGCCAAAATGAAAGGCCTTACACAAGGTACTCTTGCACGTTTATGGATCAAAGAAAGACTAATACAGGAAAAGAAAACGTTGTAATAATCACTATCGACATTCTTATGCAGGACCAGTGTTAATTTATTGGGCAATGGAAGGCGATATATACTCAGTTTTCTTGACTTTGTCACGATAATGTACGCCCCGCCTCCACCATAACTCAATAATTGATACAATAGGAGAGAGCCTTAAATTATCGGGTTTTCGGTCAGCATTGAGATTTTATAGAGCATCGTTTTAGACGGTGCTTTTTCGTTTTTTACGCCTTAATCAAAGATTGACTGTAACTAAGCAATAGGAATATAATATATGCTATATGGGGGCATAGGGCATATATTATTTTTGCTAGGAGAGGTTTTGAGCTATGTATTTCATTGAAAAATTCCGTGATGAAGAAGAGTTTCGTACCCTGTGCTTGACTATGCTGGCTGGAGTCTTCCTTATAGCGAGTTTCTTTAAATGGTTTCCCGGATGGCCTTTTGATCCGGCTTGGATTGCCATTTTCATAAGCGGTATTCCTATCGTTTTCGGGGCAATTAAAGGATTAATAACCGAGTTTGACGTTACTGCAGACGTGTTGGTGGCTATTGCTTTGGTCGCCGCCGTTATCATCGGACAATATTTTGCGGCTGGTGAAGTTGCATTTATAATGCAGTTGGGAAAAGTGCTGGAGGATTTTACAGCTGGTAGATCTCGTAAGAGTCTGCAAGCCCTTATTAATCTTACTCCGCAAAAGGCTACAATCCGCACTAAAGATGGGGAGCAAGAGATACTGGCTTCCGAAGTTCAAACAGGAGATCTGATTTTGGTCCGACCCGGCGAAGCTATTCCTGTGGATGGGCGCATTGTAAAGGGCAGCACATCCATTAATCAAGCGATAATGACCGGTGAATCGGTTCCGGTTGACCGCACAATCGGTGATGATGTTTATCAGGGAACCTTAAACCAACAAGGTGTCATTGAAATCAGTGCTACTCGTGTGGGTGAAGATTCATCACTTAAAACAATGATCTGCTTGGTCGAAGAAGCAGAACAGAACAAGGTACCTATTGTCCGTATTGCTAATAAATGGGCGCGTATCCTGGTCCCGGTTGCTTTAGGGTGTACCGTTTTGATCTGGTTTCTCACCCAGGATATTAATCGCGCAGTGGCCGCGCTGGTAGTGTTCTGCCCTTGTTCTCTTATTCTGGCTACTCCCACTGCGATGATGGCCGCTATCGGCAATGCTACAAAAAAAGGGGTACTGATCAAGTCAGGGGCTGCCGTAGAAGCGATGTCCAAGGTTGACACATTGGTAATGGACAAAACCGGAACCTTAACTTATGGCGAGCTGCAGGTCGCTGATGTTAACATCCTGGATGTAAGTATAGATAGAAGCAGTTTTTTAAGTCTTGTCGCCAATGCCGAAAAATTCTCAGAACATCCATTGGGAAAAGCGGTGGTTGCATACAGCCAGAGCCTCGGTATAGCCGTTAGAGATCCGGAAACCTTTGAAATGCATACCGGGAAAGGAGTTATTGCAGACGTAGATGGGCATAAGATATTGATCGGAGAAAAAATTGTTGCCGAGTATTGCAATTTAGATCAAGAAGCTACGGGTCTGATCACGAAAATGCAGAATCAGGGGAGGACTGTTTTGCCGGTGGCCATAGATGGAAAACTGGCCGGCGTTGTCACCGTGGCCGATGCTTTGCGCAAAGAGGCCAGCGCGACCATTGCTGAGTTGAAAACAACCGGTTTGAGCAACATTATGATGCTTACCGGGGATAATCAAGCTGTGGCCAATTCGATTGGGCAGGCGGTGGGAGTAGCTGAAGTATTTGCATCCCAACTACCTCAAGACAAAGTCGACACTATTAAAAAGCTTAATGCTCAAGGACATTCAGTTGCCATGATTGGTGACGGGGTAAATGATGCTCCTGCTCTTGCCGCTGCATCGGTCGGTATCGTTATGAGTGCTATAGGTTCTGATGTAGCTATTGAAGCGGCTGATATTGCTTTAATGAGTGATGACCTGAGCAAACTGCCCTTTATAGTCAGGATCAGCCGTAAGACAAAAAGCCGTATCGTAATAAACATCGTCATCTCTATGTTTATTAACTTCGGGGCCATAATTATCGCCGGCATGGGCATGTTGACCCCGGTGGCAGCGGCGCTGGTGCATAATTTCGGATCGGTGTTTGTGGTAGTGAATTCTTCGCTATTACTCACGTATAAGGAGTAATACCTATAATCTTCATATGGGGTATCGGTCATAAATACAGTTTAGGAGGCGCTAATCGATGTCTGCGCAACACCATGATGTAGAGAAGCTCTGTAAAAGAATCAACAGGATTGAGGGGCAGTTAAGAGGCATACGTAAGATGCTCGAAAACGACAAACCCTGTGACGAAATTATCATTCAACTCAATTCAGCCAAAGCAGCCTTACAAAAAATTAGTCAGATTGTACTGGAGGATCACCTTGATCACTGCGTGGTCGATGCGTTGCAGGCTGGGGAAGGCTCGGTCAAGATTGAGAGTTTGAAACGTGCTTTGAGCCAGTATACAAAAATGGTTTGATATGTCCGTGCGGGCTTCTGCAAATTCTGAGCGGCCAGGACTGGTATAATGTCAGTAGGAAGATGCACCCCCTAACAAACAGCCTGGACAAATCGTTAAATTGTATTAAAGAATGAGTCATTAGACATTTGTAACCAAAATCTTTAGTATAAATTCCACATCTTCTTTAAAGAGAATAACCCTGTCTAAAAACTGGCTGACGAGGTGCTGTTGTGTTTCCTCGTCATCTTTGTTTTTTACGAGCTCCTTCATCTTATCCAGGTAATCGGCCACCAGCTGTTCGTTAACAGAAGAAGCAGCGCTTTTTGCCTCCATCTCAGGAGGGCGGCCTGCTCTGTTTCCCTGTCTTTCAAACGCGCGCCAACGGCTGCCCCGCCGAAACCCTGCTCGATCTGGTCCAGGAGTTGGTTAATAGAGCGTTCCACTTGCAACAACTCTTTTTTTAAGTAGTTCAAGTTCTTGGTCTTTTGATTGTTCATAGAAACTCAAGATCTATTGTAATTTTATCACTAAAGCTTTGGTGGCTACGCCGATGGCAAAGTAGATCGGGAATGAATAGATGTGACGCCATTTTAGGGGTACATAGATATGCATCCTGATTAAAAGCGGTTCGAACACGAAAGCCAATATGGCTGCAACGACAACCATCGCAACACTGTAGCTGCGCCAGTCATTGAAGTACTGGTAGACTAGCATGTAAATAATAGGCATCATGAAATAATATACCCAACTGATATGTGGTAGCTGGGGTAAAAGATGGAAGTTGTAGCTCCATAGGCGGTATTCATACCCATATTCATCCATCGTGGTACTAAGTATTGCTATTACCGCACCGAAAAATGAGAGTTCAATTAGCCTTGTCCGATCTACCAATATGAGCCAAACAATAATAGCGAGTATTGTAAGTGCTGACAACAACCACCACTGGTAGGATCGAAACCCTATTTTAACCCAATAGAGACGCCTATGGTTAGCCAGCTCTGTCTCTAAATCTCTAACATATTTATAGGAATCAGGCATATTTTCCTCACGATTCTAAAAAATTTGTGTACTTAATAGCAATTTTTTGTAG
Source organism: Pelotomaculum sp. UBA3103 (assembly GCA_002365855.1). Taxonomy (GTDB): domain Bacteria; phylum Bacillota; class Desulfotomaculia; order Desulfotomaculales; family Pelotomaculaceae; genus UBA3103. The sequence goes on from DFAP01000077.1 coordinate 9,879, forward strand.
CGTTTCATATAAAAGTATTTAATTAACTCAGCTTCTATAATAATCTCTATGTATTATTTACTTGACGAATAGTTTTATGCTTTTTAAATGCGCTGAACCATGTTTAGTGCGTATTCCATTTATATTGTTAATCAAAAAATTACCCTTCGAACTCTACGTCCTCAACCGCCTTCTTTAACTCCTTCATTGACGGCGTCACATACCTACTGGACGTTTCAACACAACACGCTGTAATTCATCTTCAGTATCTAAATTTTCTCCATCTTCGAAAAAGAAATATAAGCCGTTCTCAGGTAACTCGGCGGGATATGTTCTGCAGTCATACCGGTCAAGTGTAATTATTCTGTTATAAACATTTTGTGCAACGTCCAGCATTTGATTTCCCCTCCAACATATAACCGGCAGGCCGGTTTTGGATTAGTTTAGTGTTTTATACAGTGACTCAATGTATGTTTGGCTACTGTGGATTTTAGCCGATATGGCCCGCCTCCACCAATAGTAAGGCAAAAGCTGCTGGATATGATACCAGCAGCTTAAATTTTTTATGAGGATGGTACACGGCTGTTGAGAAGTCCTTTATGTTTGGAGCAGGATCGCCGCTGGTGTGCGACTAGTTCTCATCTATCAGGGAGCGGGGACCCGAGTTGCAAATGTGAGATG
>DFAP01000134.1 GCA_002365855.1 Pelotomaculum sp. UBA3103
CAGTAAAAGTATACATCTCCTTCTCGACTATATCAGTAGTATCACCAACCCCGCGCAAGAAGAGCTCCGTGTGTTCAAAAACCGGAGTCCTTATTTCGGAATAAGCGTACTCAGAACAAATTTGGCGGATCAGGCTTTCCAGGTACTGCCACTTCTCCACATCTCCCGGCAGAATATCGTTTGTGCCCCTGGGCCGAGTAGTTAACATCGCAATCCCTCCTTAAAAACAAAACCGCCCCGGCATGCGAAAGCACTGCCAGGGACGGACATTTACCCGTGGTGCCACCCTTTTTCGGAAAACCTGCAGTTATCCCTTTTGCGCCCTTAACGGAGGACTCCGGGCCGGCCTAATGGCGTTATACACGTTTTCGGGGGCCGCTCACGGGTGTTTTTCAACGCCAATCCACAAGGAAGGCTTTCAGTCGGTGGCCTTCCGTCCCTGATAAGGATAGCTGCGTTTACTCTTCCCGCTCATCGCTTTATACTATCACTGTCAAACATTTTAAGCAAAATATTCTTTTTTGTCAATTAAAAGGAACCTTTTTGCCTGCTCTCCTGGAATCGTACTTAACTGAATGATATAATTCCGTTGGGGACAATCTAAATTAGGGATTTATTAGGAATATTTATTTTAGTTTGATCATTCACAAAAGTTGGTGACATTCCCACGAGGGAGGTGCATCCCCATACCTTAGCCGGAGGTGCGTCCCTTTTCATAAGTGAGGTGACTATATTGATAACAAAAGAACTTGTAGAAAGAATAAATGAGCTTGCCCGCAAACAGAAGGACGGAGGACTTACTGAAGAGGAAAAAACAGAACAAAAATCACTCAGGAAAATATATTTAAAGAACATACGCGCCCAGGTAATCGGAACTTTGGAATCGGCCGGGCTAAAACCCAGGAGGGAAAGCAAAACTACCTGTGATTGTGGGTGTAGCGCTCAAGGGGAAGCAGACGGGTGTTCTTGTGAAGGCGGGCAGGACCACGATCATCCAGATCAAGACAAACTTGTCCATTAGATGGATCGAGTAGTCACACTGGTTGATTAAGCTTGACCCCGGGCGGTTGTAATGTATAACATAGCCTGTCAGAACTCAGGCGCCGGCTCATAATTGAGCGGCGCCTCTTTTCTACCTGAGAAAGGGGTTGTTGCGTTTTTCACTACCAAGGTTTGACGCCGGGCCATGGCCCGGATAGACCTTGGTTTCGGGCGGAAACTTCATAAGTTTGTTTTTTATTGAGGCGATGAGGCGGGTGTGGCTCCCTCCCGGAAAATCCGAACGCCCTACTGATCCGGCAAAAAGAGTGTCTCCGGTGATTAAAATGTCTGGTTCGATCCTAAGGCTGATACCGCCTAAAGTGTGGCCGGGAGTATGAATAACTTCAATATCCACATTGCCCACTTTAATCGTATCGCCTTCGTTGAGCAGCCGGTCCGCCTGTTTAAACGACAGCTTTGGCCCAACGTAAACTGACAGGTTTTTACCGGAGTCCACGAGCAGGTCGGCGTCATCAGTGTGAATCATAACTTCAGCTCCGGTAGCCTCCTGCACCTCAGTAAGGGCGCCGATATGATCTACATGGCCATGGGTTAGGATGATCGCTTTTACTTTCAAACCAAGAGCATCAATTGCCGCCAGTATCCTTTTTGCCTCAGCCCCGGGATCTACCACCGCGCCTTCTTTTGTCTCGTCGCAGCCTATTATGTAACAATTAGAATCCATTGGGCCTACCGATATACCTTTAAATATCATAGATAAATTGATACCTCCATCAGTTAAAAGTTCTTTTTACTGTCCAGCAGCATCGTAACTGGCCCGTCGTTTACTATTTCCACCGTCATGTGCTCACGAAAGATACCGGTGGCCACCATTAAACCCAGTTTCTCCAACTCTTCAACAAAAATTCCATATAGCTCCCGGGCTTCTTCCTGGCTGCAGGCTTCTGAAAAACCAGGCCGTCTTCCTTTTCGGCAGTCACCAAAAAGGGTAAACTGGGATACTACCAGCACCGATCCGCTAATATCAAGTACCGAAAGGTTCATCCTGCCCTGTTCATCATCAAAAATCCGCAGATAAGCGATTTTGTCGGCAATATACGCGGCGTCTTTCGCGGCATCACCATGTCCAACACCCAAAAGGACGACCAGGCCGGGGCCGATTTCACCCACAATAGTATCATCGACCTTTACCGAGCCCCGGGCAACTCTTTGAACAACCGCCCTCAATAGCATTTCACCCCCTGTTAATTCAACGAGTTCAAGGGCTGGTTGCTGAAACTCACGCGCCTCACGTCATAGACATCCTTAATCCGGCTGATTTTATTCATAATGTGCTCCAGCTGCTCCAGTCCTCTCATCTCGAGAACAAGATCTATCACTGCTCCCCCGTCCTTCTTGGCCCGGGCGGTTACCCAGTTGGCGCTGATTTTCATTTCCAGTAGAACTGCCATCACATCGCTCAAAAAGCCTGCCCTGTCAATCCCGTTAATTTCTAGTTTAACCTGGAATGGATCTGAGAAATCCTTGTCCCAGGCCACATCCACCAGCCTTTCCCTTTCGTCTCGCTGGCAAACGGAGATGTTCCTGCAATCTGTACGGTGTATAGATACACCCCGTCCTCTGGTAATATACCCCGAAATGGGATCTCCGGGCACCGGATTGCAACAATGGGACAGCCTGATTAGAATGTTATCGATACCTTTTACCCTGATCCCCTGGGTAGGTTTGCCCCAAACAGTTGGAGACCTCACTTCGGCCTTGAGCACCTGCACTTCTTCCAACAGGCCTTTTTTCTCCGTCCTAGCCTCCTCCATCTTGATCTTCGCCAGGATGTTATTGGCTGTGATAGCCCCGTCTCCTATGGCTGCGTAAAGGTCTTCGAGATTTAGGATATTATATCTCCTGCCAATCTCTAGAATCTTTTCACTCTTCAAATCTGCTTCTATTCCCTGTTTTTTAGCCTCCCGTTCCAGAATTTCTTTTCCTTTAAGGATGTTTTCATCCCGATGTTCCTTTTTAAACCATTGCCTGATTTTTGTCTTCGCGTGCGAGGTAGCGGCTATGTTTAACCAATCCCGGCTCGGCCCGCTGTTCTTTGAAGTCAGGATCTCAATTATATCACCATTTTTTAGTTTATATTCCAGGGGTACTATGCGCCCGTTAATTTTGGCTCCGATGCATCGGTGGCCCACGTCGGTGTGTATCCTGTAGGCAAAGTCCAAAGGAACAGACCCTGCCGGGAGTTCTACCACATCGCCTTTTGGTGAGAATACAAAAACTGCGTCGGCAAATAAATCGATCTTAAGGCTCTCCATAAACTCCCTGGCATCTTTGAGATCATACTGCCAGTCCAGAAGCTGCCTCAACCATGCCATTTTTTTATCAAACTCGCGGTCACCCCGCACACCTTCCTTGTAGCGCCAGTGTGCCGCAATCCCATACTCGGCTGTCCTGTGCATTTCCTTGGTCCGGATCTGGATCTCCAGGGGTTCCCCCTGCGGGCCAATAACAGTTGTATGCAGCGACTGGTACATATTAGACTTGGGCATGGCAATAAAGTCTTTAAAACGGCCGGGAATAGGTGTCCAAAGTGTATGTACAATACCCAGGGTAGCATAGCAGTCCCTTACTGTTTCCACCAGGCAGCGCACGGCCATCACATCGTAAATTTCATTAAGGTCTTTTTGTTGTACAACCATTTTTGCGTAGATACTGTACAGGTGCTTTGGACGGCCCTGAATGTCGGCTTCAATTCCCACGGCCCCCAGTTTTTCTTTCAAGACGGAGATTGCCGCCTCAATGTTCTCCTCACGTTTACTTCTTGTCTTAGCTATTCTATCCACCAGGTCAAAATATTTATCGGGTTCTTTAAACCTGAAAGCCAAATCTTCCAGTTCCCACTTCATCCTGTAAATCCCCAGGCGGTGCGCCAGTGGGGCAAATATCTCAAGGGTTTCTTCCGCTATCTCCATTTGTTTGGGCGCCTGGTGGTATTTAAGTGTCCGTAGATTATGTAGGCGGTCAGCTAGTTTTATCAGAATCACCCGCGTATCTTTGGCCATGGCCAAAAACATTTTGCGGAGGTTTTCAGCCTGCTGTTCTTCCTTTGACTTGTATTCGATCCGGCTGAGCTTTGTAACCCCGTCTACCAGGCTGGTTACTTCTTCTCCAAAACGCTCCCTTATATCCTCCAGGGTTGCACCTGTATCCTCAACGACATCATGCAGCAATCCGGCCATTATTGTCTCCAGATCCAACTCAAGCTCAACGAGTATTTTCGCTACTTCCAGGGGATGGATAATAAAGGGCTCCCCGGAAAATCGCTTTTGTTTCCGGTGGGCTTTTTCTGCATACTCATAGGCTAAGATAACATGAGAAGGATCTACCTTGGAGTTATATGATTTAATAAGTTCCAGCAGTTCTTCCAGTGAGGCCACAGGGTCGACTACCGGAGTCTTTAATTGAGTTCCTGTATGGTCCTGTTTGATCAGCCCCACCTGTGAGGATAAATGAGCGGAGTTTTCCATAATAATCATTTTCCTTAATACCTGGGCCGTGCGGCCACAGGCAGTTTATTGAGTTGATTTCTATTTAATAATTGTACTGGACCAGTGATATTGTATCATAATCCTGTAGCTTAACCCGGCCGCCCAAACCCGTCAGCTCGATCAGGAAAGCCGTACCTACGACATCACCACCAAGTTCCTCGACCAGTTTTACGGCTGTGGAAGCCGTTCCTCCTGTGGCTATCAATTCATCGACAACAAGTACCTTCATTTCTGGTTTAATAGCTTCCCGGTTAACCTCGACTGGCCTGTTGCCAAAATCCAGATCATAATGCCAGCTGAATACATCCCCTGGCAGGTTGCCGGGGTTAGACAGTGTAACCAGCCCTGTCCCTAGAATATAGGCCAGCGGAGCCCCTATTATTAAACCTCGCGCCTTTGGGCATACAATGAGTTCTGCCTGCTTGTGCTTGCACTGCACTGCTATCTCCTGAATAGCGTGTCTGAAAGCATTCGCGTCAAGGAGCAAGGTGGTGATATCCCTGTAGTTAATGCCTTCACGGGGAAAGTCAGGTATTTCTCTAATTTTGCTCTTAAAGTCCAATTTTATAACCTCCTTAAATGTGAAATCCAATGATGCTTAAAAGGTTATGTAAGGGCTCGCTCAAGAACTTCCTCATAAAAGTTATTGTTTCCTCTTTTAATAAATGAAGTTGTCTAAATGTTTGTGCCTGAAACAAATCTTTCTTTTCTAACGGAGCCGGCCGCAGCCTAAAACGGATATATTCTCCCTTCCATTCACTTGTGAGCAGCGCAAGTTCATCTAATACGGACAGGGCAGCCCTAACAGTATATTTACTTGAGTAATGAAACCCATTATTTACAAAATATTTTAGAGTCTGGTCCACGCTGATATTCGACCACCCGCTGTTAATGGTCTGCCGCCGCAACATTTTATAGAAACAGGCGAGGAAATCCCTGCCCGGCGCCAGGGTTTCAAGTCCGGCCTCATTATCTTCCAGGTCTTCAGGACCAAAGAGCAGATATATGTTTCCACCGGTTTGAATGGAATTAATCCCGTGGTATATCGCTTCAGTACTGTATGGAAGATGGTACAGCAATGACTGGTTAGCTGTCTTTCCCATAAAACCTGCCGTGGACGGTGTGGTTACCATTACTTTGACTTTCCCCGCTTTAAACATTGCAGTCATTTCTGAGACCGCTCTATGGGAGTTAATGGAATGACAGCAGGCAACTCTACCCTTCAGAGATGGTCTGGCTAATTGCAGGTGGCAGGCTAACTCGACGGTCTGGTAGGCGCCCGTTGTTATGACCATGGTGGACAAGTCACCGGAGACCAACTCAGCTAATTCTTCAGGCCTGTTTGCCAGACCGCGCTTATCAATAAAATTGATTTGATGTTTCTCTTTATTGCATTTGATGCAAACTAACGAATCTGTATTATTTAAAACATTCAGCTTGCCGAGTACAAACTCCGGCATGAAATATTCCTGCGTATCGCCCTGCAAAATATCATCTGGGACCAGGGCCGGCCTGTCAGGCTGTATTTCTTCATAGCTAACCCTGCCCGGCTGTTCTAAAACTGCAGGGATACCCAGGTCTTTTACCTCCAGCTGAATAGACCTCCTGCCATTATATTCATTAATACCCGGCACAAAGGCAAGGTCCACAGATTTCGCCGCAGCAAGGGGGCCGGCATATGGACCCATATTAAAACCAATCCCCTCGAGCGTAGTGTTTTCACGCTGCAGGCGGAGTTTCAGGTGTGCTGCCTTTTTACCTACGCACCTACTATCCAGGAGTAAAGCTTTCCTGCATCCGAGCAGAGGGTCCGGGTTGGTATGCCCGAAAGGACGAAGGGTGGAAATTTCTCTGACCAGCTCTTCCGAAACCTGCTCCAAATCAATAATACCATCAAGCTCAAGTCCAGGCATTAATTTTTTTTCACCAATTAGTTGTTCAGCCAAGGCGTTTATATCTTTTCGAAAAGCATCAATTCTAGTGCGCTTGATGCTAAATCCAGCAGCAAGTGAATGCCCCCCGTAATCCAACAGGTTCTCTCTGCAGCGGTCAAGGGCATGGTATATATTAAATTCAGGTATACTCCTGGCAGAACCTCTCCCTTCAAGCTCTCCCATGGAAATCAAGAGCACGGGCCGGTAAAGACGTTCCATTAAACGGGAGGCGACAATTCCAACTACACCTGGATGCCAATTATCCGAGGCCAGAACGAGAACCAGTCCTTTGACCAGTTCAGGCACTTCATTGACTAACGCAAGTGCTTCGGCCAGGACCACGGACTCTATCTTCTGCCTGGCCTGGTTATTGTTGTTTAGTTCAACAGCAAGCTCCCTGGCTTCTTCGATACTGTCCGTCAGCAACAACCTCAAGGCTAGTTCCGGCCGGCCCATCCTGCCCGCAGCATTTAGCCTTGGAGCTAATCCGAAGCTGACCTCCGATGTTCCGAGGTCACCCTTATCAGTGCCGCTTACTGCCATTAAGGCACGCAGGCCGGGATTTCCAGTGTTACTTAAGATAGGCAGTCCATATTTAACCAGAATCCGGTTTTCATCTTTAACAGGAACTATATCGGCTATTGTCCCAAGGCAAGCAAGATCAAGATACTCCTTCCAGGCTTCGCTGCCCACACCGGCCTCATCGAATAGAGCCTGGGCCAGTTTAAGCGCTACACCAACCCCCGCCAATTCCTTAAAAGGGTAAATACAGTCATGCCTTTTAGGATTAACCGCTGCCAGAGCCGGAGGAATCTCCCCCGGCGGCTCATGATGATCAGTAATAATTAGATCAATGCCGTTTTTGCCCGCCCAGCAGACCTCCTCCATGTCACTAATACCACAATCCACAGTGACAACCAGACTCGTTCCCTTTTCCATGGCTTTTTTCAGAACTTCCAGGTGAAGGCCATAACCCTCTTCCAGACGGTTAGGAATAAAATATTCCACCTCTGCTCCAAGACGCCTCAGGACTTTCACAAGCAGGGCTGTACCGGTAATGCCGTCGGCATCGTAATCCCCGTAAACAAGCACCCTTTCCCGTGATTCTACAGCTTTTAATATCCTGGAGACAGCCTTATCCATGTCCTTTAAAAGTAGCGGATGGTGCAGGCTCTCCATATCACATCTCAGGAAGGCACGACCCTGTTCGATCGTATATATACCCCGGTTGATTAACAATTGGGCTACAATTGGAGAAATACCCAGTTTGTGGGCAAAGATCCGGCCTAGAGCAGGAGCAGGTGGTTTAACCCGCCATATTTTTTGACAAAATTCAGGAAATATATTCATAGTTAATAAAATTATAATCTACACCGTAAGGTTTTGGCAACGCGGGGATAAATTAAAAAAGCCGGCATAGTACGCCAGCTAAAAGCAGTTAATATTTTTTTAGTCACTATTATCGTTTTTGCACTTATCACCGCATGGCTGACAGCATTCATCGCAATTAAAGTCGCAAGGCTCAGTGTGGATCATGACCAGCACGCCGGAAAACATTGTATGCATATCTTCCTCTATCCTGTCACAAATCGTATGTACTTTATTTATTGCCCATTCCCTCGGTACTACCAGGTGCAGATCAATATACCTCTGAGAGCCGGCCTTTCTGGTTCTCAGCTTATGGTACTCAACAAAATGAGGTGAGTATTTTTCAAGCACATTCTTTATTTTCAATTCTTCCTCTTCCGGCAGACGGACGTCGAGGATGCTATACATGGAGTCTAAAATCAACTTTACAGCAGCTTTTAATATAAACAGGGCAACGAAAATGGCTATCAGTGAATCCAATATCACTAGTCCTGTTATTTTAATTGCAACTATTCCAGCCATAACCCCTAATGAAGTGTAAACATCCGTCCTCAGATGCCACGCATCGGCGGCCAACGCCGGTGATTCCGTTTTTCGGGCCACCCGCATCAACTCTCTTGAAACAAAGAAGTTTACCAGCGCTGATATGCCCATTACCGCCGCCCCTAATTCAAGGGAGTGGATTTCAGCTCCTATTCCGAATAATTTGGGATAGGCATGATAAATAATCATTGCCGCGGCGGCCAAAATCAATATAGCCTCCGCAATGCTGGCCACGTTCTCAAATTTACCGTGGCCATACCTGTGTCCCTCATCGGCCGGCTTGGAGGATTCCCTGACTGAAAAAAAGGCGAAAAAAGCGGCGATTAAGTCCAGTCCGGAATGAAGCGCCTCAGAGAGCACGCTCACGGAGTTCATAGAAACACCTATCGCCAGTTTTCCTGCGGTTAGGATGGTGTTTGAAAATATGGACAGGCGTGCCGCCCTGACCTTCTCGTTCAAGTACAAACACCCTTTCAAATCAAATAGCCCGTGAACTCATCTCTTGTATGCAAGATGGAGTCCCACGGGCAATTCCGCTGCCTTTCGGCCCGACCAAAAAACGGTCTGACTTAAAACTTAGTATATCACAACAAAAACCTTCGTTCAACTTGTGACCAAGCTGTTAATTTATATTTTTTTACTATAGCTTCTCCACAAACTGAGCGCCACTAGGCGCCACCTTTTTAAGCCTTTCCGACATCCAAACAATTATGGTAGAATAGAAATAAATCAAATAAATAATAAAAAGAGATTTAAAAAATATATATTTTTCGGGTTTGCACATTACAATAAAAAGAGGGTGAGATGGTGATACCCGTAAAAGTAAAGGAAATAGCCTACGATATCATGATGAATCCGGTGGTCTTGCTGTTAGATGAGCAGGAATTAAAAGCTCTGCCGATCTGGGTGGGTCCTTTCGAAGCACATTCAATAGCTATTGCGCTGCAGGGTATCTGCCTCGACCGGCCGCTTACCCATGATCTTTTAAAAAACTTATGCGACCTGATGGAGTTCCGGCTTAATATGGTAGTTATCAACGATATCAGGGAAGGGACATATTACGCTAAGTTGCATCTGTGGCAGCATGACAGGGAATTTGTGATCGATTCCAGGCCCAGTGATGCCATTGCGCTGGCTTTACGGACAAAGACCCCTATTTATATAAGCGAGAAGGTTGCCGAAGGCTCATTGGCAATTAAGGACCTTATGAGCGAAGAACAACAGCAGGAACTTAAAGAACTGCTGGAGTCCAATCGCCCGGACGACTTAAAGAAGTCACTTCATTAAATATTATTTATTTATAAGGGGACAGCCCTTAAAAAAGGCGTGTCCCCTTATTATT
>DFAP01000146.1 GCA_002365855.1 Pelotomaculum sp. UBA3103
TTATAACAAGAAGATGTGAAGTAAAAATAAAATAAATATGAAATATTATAAAGGAGTACTCCTCAAATGTGCACCATAAAATGATAATAGATGTTTAACATTTATTTCATGATTGGAATACTTCTCATGCATCTTTTCATTCAAGAATACAACCGGGATGATTTTTGGGAGTCAGGGGATTTCACTTTTTCTGAGTTTGTGTTACTTTAAAGCTTGGAAGTTCGTTCGCATTCGAGTAAAGGTGGAGTCTTAATTCAACAATTCAACAACTAGCGCCAATACAGGAGGGTAATATGGAGTACAGAACACTGGGGAAAACAGGGCTAAACATTTCTGTGGTCGGTTCAATGGAAAATCACGATTCAGCCGAAAACCTCTTTAGTGATTACGGACTGCTTGTTACTTCTATCTGCCGCAGAATGATCCAGGACGAGGAAACAGCAAAAGATGCAGCCCAGGAAGTGTGGTTAGAAATCCTCAAAAGCCTGCCCTCTTTTAAAGGTCTATCTAAAATTTCCACCTGGATTTATACCATCACTTACCGCGTGGTTTTAAAATTTGCCAAAAACGAGAGGCAGTATACCACCAAGTTCCTTGCTGCTTATTTCCATGGCCCGCAGCTCGAAGCGCCTGAGGCTGCTGAACCGGAGAAGCAGTTTTGGATTAAAGAAATGTGCGACAAGTGTCTCACCGGGGTTCTGCACTGCCTGGATAATGACACCCGGATAGCCTTTATTTTCAGGGATATTTCCGGTTTATCATATCAAGAAATCGCTGCCGTTCTGGAAAAAGACGAAACAACGGTCAGGCAAATGATCTCCCGTTCCAGGCGCAAGTTAAAAAACTTTCTCAATAACGAATGTCTCCTGCACAACCCCGACGGAAACTGCAAATGCCGGATGAAAAACCTGGTTTTGCAAATCGACCTGCCGGAGGAGTACCGGAAATTAAGACGAACCGTCCACCACATTAATCTCTACCGGGAGTCGGAACAGGTCTTACCCAAAAAAAATTACTGGGAAAAGATAATTTGATCGTCACAAAACAACAACCAGCCTCACTTATTAAGTAGAACAAAAAACTACTGCTAAGGAGGCATTGTAAATGTCAAAGGTCGAAGGCAATTTAAAGTTATTGCAGCTTGTTTACGCAGGTGTTTTGGCTGACGCTGCAGCACAGTTTGCTGCCGAGGGAGTGTTGGAAAAAGTAACCGAACGAAAAAAAGCGGAACAGGAACGGACGGGAGTAATAATGGCCCGGCAAATGGGTATTACCTGCCCGGAAGAAGTTTTCACCCGTTTGGCGGAAGTCTTTAACTGTGCCAATTGGACCATCGAGCCCCGACCGGAGGGGTTTTGCGTACAAACAAACACCTGCATGTTGTATGCCTTGGCCAAAAAAATGAACTCCCCCAGCCCTTGCCGTCTTTACTGCCTCAATCCAATGGAGGGTATGGTCAAAGGCCTTAGCCCGGATTGCGGTTTTAAAGTGGAAGAAACCCTTTGGAACGGCCAAAGCTGCAGGGTTATAGTAACAAAAGAGAGTTAAGTTTAGCACGTATAAACCACAGGGCGTTATGTAATCAGGATTTATGGTTATCAATCTTACCTTCGATGCAACCGGGTTTTTAATAATCTCTATCCCTTCTGGGCAGACCATTTTATAAAATATTTTGACACCCAAGAAAAATATTACAGCTAAAGCGCTTTAGGATCCCAAAATTTAGCGTTACGAGTAACTTTTTTAAGTCTCTCAAAGAATTCATCGCCTTTTTTAGGATCATTAATCAATGACTTTACCGCTTGAGCCAGCATTTTTGGGACAAGGGGACAGGTTTCTTGTCCCCCTTGTCCCTGTCTCCTCATCCCTGTCCCCCCTCGTCCATCGTGCTCCTTTTAGAACGCTCACTTAAAGATCCTGTCAAGTTCCACGGACAGTCCTTCAAAAATGTAAGATTGCGCGAATTCTGGTTTTTTGTAAGTGATGTTGCCGCTGATGTTTTTGTCTTCAAAATGATAAACGGTCACTTCCCTGTTTATCGGGTTTGCAATCCAGTATTCCCTGACGCCGCATGACAAGTAAAGGTCAAGCTTTTTGATCAAATCCTTGCTCCGCGTACCCTCTGATATAATCTCCACCACAAGTACCGGGACACCCTTATAATAGTCGTTTTCATCCAGCTTTTCCTCAAGGTCACAGATGACCATGATATCGGGCTGGACAACATTTATATTCTCCAGGTTTCTCTTGAGTGTAATATCATAAGGGGCAACCAGGGGGATGCATTCTTTACCCTGAAACCAGTTGTAAAAAATGCCAAATAGTTCGGTCAAAGCTTTCTGGTGTACGGTTTTAGGTGAGGCTAGCAGGTATATTTCACCATCAATGTATTCGTATCTATCCTCGGTATCTTTGGTCAGCTCCAGAAATTCCTCATAGGATGCCTTTCTACCGCCGTAACCGTATACTTCCGCCTTTTCCATTACATCCGTTACCGTACCGGACACCGCGCCGCGATCCGAAACCGCATCTCTGATGGCTGACAGTTTTGCTATTTCCATACCGTTTCTTGTAATTATGATATCCTCCCGCGCCGCAAGCATCAGGTATTTCCCGAAGTTGTTCTGCAGTTCCGTTGAGTTGACTTTCATGGACACACCTCCAGTAATAGCTACAATAGCTAAATTAGCTATTGTAATTATATGCCATTATGGAGGCTGTGTCAAGGAAGGCAGTGAACCTCCCCACCTGCCACGTAAAAGACCAAAGGGGTTTTATATTCACCATCATAGAAGGCAATACCGACAGCCCCTGCAGCGGTCAGCCAAGTACTATCCCCGTTTTGCCCAACTACTTGCCCCTCGACATAATTAACCTTTGCATATCCTCCGGGAGCGGCGCTTCAACAACCAGCGCCTCACCGGTTACCGGGTGTTTTAACCCCACCCGGCGGCAGTGCAGGGCCTGCCTGTCAATGCCTTCCGCACGCCCGCCGTAAAGAGTGTCACCCACCAGCGGGTGTCCGATGTGGCTCATATGCACCCGTATCTGATGGGTGCGCCCGGTCACCAGCCGCAGCCTTACAAGTGTATTGCCAGCCAAATATTCTTCCACTTGATAATGTGTTATCGCCTGCCTGCCGTCAGGGCTGACCATCCGTTTTGCCTTGCTGTCCCCGCAGCGGTTTATGGGCAGGTCGATGGTTCCGCGCTCCAGCGCGAAAAGACCATGCGCGACGGCAAGATACTCCCGCCATAACTCACCGTCGCCCAGCTGCCGGGCCAGCCGGTACCCTGCATGGGCGTGTTTTGCGATGACTACTAAACCCGAAGTGTCCCGGTCCAGCCTTGTTATGGGACGAAACACCGGCTCAGTTTCATTGCCATAATGGTATAAAATCGCGTTGGCCAGCGTGTTTTCCTGCTCGTGCTTTAAAGGATGAACCAGCATATTGCATGGCTTGATAACAATCAGAAGATGATCGTCTTCATACGCGATCTCAATGGGTATGGGCTGAGGCGGCACATCCGTATATCGTGCAAACCGCAGATTTATACTCAGCCTGTCTCCCTCCTGCAGCCGCTTGTTCAGGTAAACGATCTGCCCGTTCACCAGCACGCCCGAAGACCGCTTCAGCTTGCGGATCATTCCACGGGAAAAACCCAGGTTTCTTCGCATTATCTTCTCGGCGGTTAGACCTGCTTCCGCAGCCGCCACCTGATGGTTCAGCTTCAATGGGCCTTCCTCTTTCTCAAAATGACGCTTTATTTTTTCCACCCTGGGTGGTGATTTCATCTCATAATCTTATTTTATCATGTCTTGCCTTTGTCAAGCTTAGCACACAAGTTTTTATTGGTAAATTAATGAATAAACTTAAACATTTATTAACAGAAAGCACATAGGGGGCAAGCAAGAACCGTCCCCGCTTGCCCCCTAGTATAGATATTCTGGGGGGATAATCCTTGACTAAGCACCCGAACCAGGTTAAGGCAGGCCAAATAACCGAGATATATCAAAAACTAAAAACTGAACTTAAAAACCTGGGGTTTGTATTAGAATGGTACGGGACATATAGAATGAGAAAGGGCAGACATCATCTTCCTTGCCGGAATCTGTCTACCCTTTCTGCGAGGTGTACTGCAATATAGTACGCCCTCCTTTGGAATTTTTGCCCCTTCAACCCCTCTGGCACGGATTTGCGCTGCTCCCTGCCTGATCAAGCTGTTCCCTGCGAGGCGTGATATTCTGCATCCGGGATTTTCGTTTTTCCGCAGCAGTTGGCGGAAAATTCGGCCAAAACCCCGATGGCCCTGTGGTCGTTCAGACTTTTCACTTGCCCTTCTTCAGGGATACACACTTTTGCTTCAGCAGGTCCGTCAACCTCCTCTCGCTGCCAGTGTTTGCGGGGCACCCCCCGTACTCAGGCCATACCTTTTCTGAGGTTACTTCTATGATACAACAGATTGAATATTCTGTCAACATACCCCCCGGCGGTATGGTATACTTAATCTATCTCCAAAACTCTGTTCATGACTTCAATGCTTGATTTGAGAAGTTCGATCCTTTCTTCCTGGATGGCAATAATTTCAGCCAGGGATTCTTTGATTTGTTCTATGTTCTGTTCGCGGCGGGCGGCTCTTATTTCCAGTACTTCAGTGTGGATATTCCCTATGGTGCCGGAGAGTTCAAGCCGGTACTGCCTTAATGTTTTAATGGCTTGCTTTAGTTCTCCCACTTGTTCATCCGTCAGGTTGTCCCGGTTTTCTTTCAGCTCTTTGACATGTTCTGCCGCGGCATCGTAAGCCTTACGGGCTTCAGCTCTCAAACCCAGTATTTCCGTGCGGTTGTCTCTGATTTCGGCAATCTGCGGCTGCAGCTGGGAGTAAAGTTCTTTGGCTGTTTGGACTTTTTGCTGCAGTAATGCTAAAGGTTTTTTTGTGTCAGTTGAAGCGCCTTCTGAAGGCGTCTCCGCGTAAGCCAGGGTTCCCAAGCCCAGTAAACATATCATTAATACACAGGCTGTAATTTTTTTCATTATTCATACTCTCCTTCGCTTAAAATTCTAGGTCTTCGTCAGAAACGTCTTCCAGGTTGTTGATGTTTTGGAGCATCAAATCCAGTTCTTTGCTGATTTCATTAAGAATGGCTTCTTTGTCCTTGCTGGAGACACTTGTTCCCGATTTGGCAATAACCTGGGCCCCCTGTCCACCGCTGCTTGTATCGATCCCTCCGTTGGCGTGTTCGGTTACCCTGGCATTGTCCGTGCCTGGAGGTCGGGCAGGCTGATCAGTACGGCCTCTACCGCATCCTGCAATAAGCACAAAGATAAAAAAAGCAACCAGAATGAGGTGAATTCTCTTCATAGCGCACTCCTTTCTCTAAACTTGTTACGTACAGAATAGACCGTATTTATAAACAAAAAAGAGTAAAATTGTAACCAGTTTGTAAACTTTTCAGCGGGGCAGGGAAAAAATAAAGGCTGTACCCACTCTATAATGTATAATGCTCCCAAGAATT
>DFAP01000059.1 GCA_002365855.1 Pelotomaculum sp. UBA3103
GAACACGAGGAATTATATGAGCATTTGACCATTACACATATACTTTGTTTTCTTGTGCTGATGCTTGGCATTATATTGGGAAAAAATATTCATACAATTGATATAATAAAATTCGATATAAAATTTTTTTTGTTAGTAAGCTCGGTAGGATTAAGTCTGGTTGTTATGTATAACTTCAGATCTTTTTTACAGGAAAGGAACTCCAGATTTTTATCATGGTTTAATTTTTGTTATTTGTCATTCCCGCTGCTTATCGTAGTGCTGACCCTGTTCCTCGTAAGGGACCATACCTACAGCATTGAGATCATTCTCATACTGCCCGTTTTAATAGTTTCTTCAATGATGGGTAAGCCTGCTGGCATGGCTATTTCTACTGTCTGCAGCTTGATCCTGATCTTTTTCCATAAGACATTGGAGCCGGAATTAAGCTTTTACCAATTGCTGGAGTTTAGCCTGATTATGATTAGTGTAATGTTTTTAGTAGGATGGTTTGTTGGGGGTCTCACCAGTATTGAAGCCAAACAGAGGGAAAGGTTAAATCAAAGCCTGTTGTCCCTAAAAAATGAAATTGTCCATCGTGAAAAAATGGAAAAGGAGATGGCCAGGCTGGACAGGCTTAATCTTGTTGGTGAAATGGCCGCCAGCATCGGGCACGAGGTCAGAAACCCGATGACCACAGTGAGGGGATTTCTGCAGTTGCTCAGCGGTAAAAAGGATTGTTTGCAGTATAAAGAATATTTTGACCTGATGATCGATGAGCTGGACAGGGCCAATTCCATTATAACCGAGTACCTGTCACTGGCTAAGAATAAACCTATAGACTTGAAAACAAACAACCTTAATTCTATCATCCAGGCCATTCAACCCTTAATTCAGGCAGACGCTTTGAAATGTGATCAGCATATCAAAATTGACTTGAATGAAACTACGGACCTGTTGATGGATGAAAAAGAGGTGCGTCAGGTTATATTAAACCTTGCCAGGAATGGTTTTGAAGCAATGTCTCCCGGGGGTATGCTAACAATTAAAACATTTAAAGAAGGGGGAGAAGTGGTTCTTGCCGTTCAGGACCAGGGTAAAGGGATTGACCCGGGTTCTCTGGATAAGATAGGCACTCCTTTTTTCACGACCAAAGACTTTGGCACCGGCTTGGGGCTGGCCGTATGCTATAGCATTGCTGCCAGGCACAATGCGGTAGTTGACATAGAAACGAGTTCCGGCGGCACCACTTTTTATATTAGATTTAAAATTCCACATGAACGCCCTGTTGCTGTTTAAGTACTACCAAAGACTACAGTTGTTGAACCAGTCGTCGCCTTTAACAACAGCGGCTAATAATTTGTCTATAATCTAAAAGCCCTGCTTAAAGCAGGGCCTTTGTACAGTTCTGTTTTAGAGAAATAAATAGTATAGGCTTGATAAACTGGCGGGAGTGCGTGGGAATCGAACCCACCCAGGACAGGAGCACTGCCCCGCGACTGGTTTTGAAGACCAGGAGCACCACCAGGCACCATCCACCCCCAGAAAGCGCGACTTACCGAGTTCTATTGACAGCATTCATTATAGCATTGCAAATACTTTCAGGCAATAAAACCGTCTTAAAATATGCATACAGTTTTTGGCCGGTTATACTGGCTGTCCCACTTTTTGTTCCCTTGTATTTTTTGAATTTTATATTATACTTTAGAGGAATAAACAGCAAGTCGGAGAATCTTAAAAATATTTTTACTATACAAGTTGTTGTTTTATGTATATTAATGTCATTTTTTATCAAACAAATAGGTGAAGTGGACATGAATGCTTGAACTTTTTAAAGAAATAAAAGATGATCTGCTAGCTGTTGAAATAGAGCTAAGAGAAGTATTACAAGCTCAGTATCCGATTCTAACGGAGACGTCGATGCACCTTCTGAATGCCGGGGGTAAACGGCTGAGGCCAGCATTGGTCCTGTATGGAGCAAAGTTTTATCAGTTTAACCTGGAAAAGGTGATACCCCTTGCTGTCTCTCTGGAACTGATTCACATGGCTTCTCTAGTTCACGATGATGTAGTCGACGCATCAATGACACGCAGGGGTACACCCACAGTAAAGGCTGTGTGGGGAAATAGCATTTCAACCCATATTGGGACCTTCTTGTTTGCAAAATCCCTTGTTCTTATTGCGAAATATGAGGATACTCCTCTGGTATCAAAGGTTTTATCAGATGCCAGCGTAAAGATGTGCGAAGGTGAGATCCAGCAGATATCATCATCTTTTGATGTTCATCAGAACCTAAAAGATTACTTATACAGAATAAGCCGTAAAACAGCTCTTCTTATTGCCGCCAGCGCGCAGCTTGGCGCAGCTGCCTGCGGCGCTCCCAGGGGTATTCACCTTCCTCTGCGACGCTATGGTCACAACCTGGGTATGGCTTTCCAGATTACCGACGATATTCTGGATATTGTGGCAGATCAAAGCCAGCTGGGTAAACCTGTCGGCAGCGACCTGCGGCAGGGGATAATCACTCTCCCGGTTATTTACGCCTTGTCCCGGTGTGGTCCCAGGGGACGCCTGGCCGAACTTGTGGGCAAGGTTGAGAAGAGCGAGGAAGAGGTTCAGGAAGCCCTGCAGATTGTCAGGGATTGTGGAGCTGTTAATTATTCCTTTGAAATCGCAAGAAAATATATAACCAAGGCTAAAAGAGAGTTGAACTGCCTGCCGCGAATTCCCACCAGATCTACCCTGGGCATGGCGGCGGACTTTGTTGGCATAAGGAAATTTTAAATATCAAAAAAAGGCGGATTAAATTGTCCATACGATACCCGGTTTTTTTAGACTTGAAAAATAAAAAATGCCTGGTAGTGGGCGGAGGGCAGGTTGCTGAGAGAAAAGTTCTGTCGCTGCTGGAATGTGGGGCGCGTGTGCATGTTGTCAGCCCGGAAATCACGCCCAGGCTTAGAAGTATGGCAGGGCAAGGCAGGATTTCATACAGGTACGGCAGATATGAAAGCTCCGATTTGAAAGGCATATTTCTTGTTATAGGTTCCACAGACCAGGATGAGGTGAACCGGCAGGTCGAGAAGGACTGTATAACCCGCAATCTTGTGGTGAATATAGTGGACGACCCCACAAAAGGGAACTTTTTTGTGCCTGCTGTAGTCAGAAGAGGATCGCTGACGATTGCCGTTTCAACCGGTGGAAACAGTCCTATGCTGGCCAGGAAACTTCGTGAAGAGTTGGAAAAAAACTTCGGCCCTCAGTACGAGGAGTACCTTAACTTCCTTGGTGATTTAAGGAAAGATGTAATCCGCCATGTTGCTGATCCGGAAACAAAAAATAAAATCCTGGAAAGCTTTGTTGATGAACAAGTTTTGGCCCTCGTTAAAGAAGGTCGGGTAGACCTGGCAAAGGAGAGATTAATAAGTGCTTATCGCAGTGGTAGGGCTTAATCACAGGACGGCCCCGGTGGAAGTACGGGAAAAGTTGTCTTTTTCAGGACAGTCTCTCAATGGGGCTCTAAAGCGGTTGAAATCCTATCCAGTTGTAGAGGGGTGTGTTATTTTATCAACCTGCAACAGAACAGAGATTTACATCGCCACTACGGAGATGGACGAAGGCATGAACGCCATCTGGGATTTTTTATCCCGTTGGTCCGGTGTTGACATATCAGAGATTAAGAATTTTACTTATTGTCATACTTTGTATGATACCATCCGTCATGTTTTCCGTGTCGCGGCCGGTTTAGACTCAATGCTGCTTGGTGAAACACAAATTCTGGGGCAGGTTCGGTCATCATACCAGCTGGCAATGGAATATGAGTCGACCAACAGGGTTCTGAACACACTATTTCAACAGGCAATCACTGTTGGTAAGCGTGTTCGAACAGAGACAGGTATCGACCAAAACGCGGTGTCCATAAGCTACGCCGCAGTTGAACTTGCAAGGCAGCACCTGGGAGGGCTGAATCAACGCTCTGTGCTGATTATTGGCGCCGGTAAAATGAGCGAACTAACCGCCAGACACCTTGTTGACAATGGCGTTACAGGGGTGATAGTGTCCAACCGCTCTTACGAAAGGGCGGAAATGCTGGCTGCCCAATTCGGCGGCAGGGCGGTCAAGTTCAGTGAGCTTTATAAGCATATGGAGCAGGCGGATATTGTAATAAGCTGTA
>DFAP01000128.1:0-130 GCA_002365855.1 Pelotomaculum sp. UBA3103
CGGTATTTATCTCGCACTGAACTGGTTGGTAAGGCCAACGAGGCGTTTCGGGCACTGGGTATTCGGCCTCCGTTACAAATCACGAAGTTAGAGAACAAAAGCAATAACGAGCTAAAACGAGTAAAACCGG
>DFAP01000128.1:493-10345 GCA_002365855.1 Pelotomaculum sp. UBA3103
CTCTTTCCTGATACGGAAGGGGGTGTAGTGGTACGTCTGTTAATATTGCCTTCAAAGCCTTGGTATTAGTGGATTTCTAAATTTAAAGTTTCAAACTTGAGTTTAAGGTATATAGATAAATAAAAAAGAAGGGCGTTTGCCCTCCTTTAGTCCTGGCCCATAATTGAATCGACACCATGAGTATAAAAGTGATCTCTTAGATGATAAACCAGCTTTTCGGGTATGTCAAGCTCCCCTGCCATTTCGGAATCTGTTTTATCAAGTTTAATGCCTTCAACCAGCTGGTCAAAATCTACCCCAACTTCATTTGCCATTTCCTTCAGGCTGGGTTCTACACTCCACGGAACCCTGCTCTGTGCGGCAGATTCGATTTCTTCCATTAAAAACACCCCCGATGATATTATTTTTTTCGTTTCGGGAGCATTTAATACACAGTGTTTGACACAACGCAGCTTATCCGCAGAAATCAGACCTAAAATCTTTTAGATGTGAGCAGTCATTAAAAAGCATAAGTATGCCTTTTCCCCACTCGGGAAACTCAATAATATTCAGGCAGGCGTTATCCTGCCGTAAACGCCAATATTTGTTTAAATCCATTTCTAGCATATAACCTACTATACTGCGAATTGCCCCTCCGTGTGACACAACCAATACGTTTTCAGAGCTGTGTCGGTCAAAGATCTGCTTGATTGCCGCAACCGACCTTTCAACCATCTCCCCAAGTGTTTCACCACCCGGAATTCTAGAAGAAAGTGGTTTATCCCACCATTGTTCTAACTCGGCAGGATAGGTCTTTTTAATTTCTTTCAGGTTTAGTCCCTCCCAGAAGCCAAAATTAAGCTCCCTCAATTCAGGGACAGTCTCTACATTAATACTGTGAAAAGCAGTAATAATCTTCGCGGTCTCATAAGCTCTTTCTAAATCACTTGAATAAACAACGTTAAATTTTTCGTAAGACAAACGCTTGCCTATCAGTAAAGCCTGTTGACGGCCAGTATCGGATAGAGGCACATCGGCATGTCCCTGGTACCTCATAGAAGCGTTCCATTCAGTTTCCCCGTGTCTAACGAGATAAATACGGCAACTCATCCGTTTAACCTCCCAATACAGCCTTTAGGCATGATAGCAATAATTCGTTTTCTGCCCGTGTTTTTACTGCCAGCCTGATATATCGCCCTTCTAATCCGGAAAAACCGGTGCAGTCCCTAACCAGAATCCCTCGTTTTCCTAATATGTCTGTCAGTTCACCGGAGGTCAGGCCTGTTTCAGATATATCTGCCAGGAGGAAATTAGCCGCTCCCAACAGTGGTTTTGTTCCTGGTTGACTCTCTAGACCATCAAATAAGAACATCTTCTCATCTTTTATCAGCCTATTTGTCTCTTCCATGTGTTCCAGGTCCCTCAGTCCTGCAACTCCGGCAACCTGGGCCAGGACATTTACATTCCACGGGTCTTTTGAATAGTTCATAAGTTTAATCAATTTACCAGGAGCAGCAACAGCGCCGAGTCTCAAACCGGGTATGCCAAAAAATTTTGTCATAGAATAAAGCACGACCAGGTTAGGGTTCCTTCCCACCAAGGGCATAACAGTAAAATCACTTCTTTGTGGAACAAAATCCATAAAAGCCTCATCTACCATCACCAATACTCCATGCCTTGATGCCTCTTCCAGGATGTAACATATAGTTGTCCTGTCAACTAAACAGCCTGTAGGATTATTGGGATTGCATATGAATAAAAGGTCTACTTCCGGCAGGCAGCTTATTATTTTCCCTACCGGAAGACTAAACCCATTATTTTCATCCATTGAAACCTCAAGTACTTCCCCGCCCTGGCTTAATACTGCCAATCCATATTCACTAAAAGTTGGTACAGGTATCAGTGCCTTTTTGCATTTAGTAACTCTTACAAGCAAATAAATTAATTCTGCCGCCCCGTTCCCCATTAATATCAGATCCTGCCGAATTCCGAGAAAGTCAGCGAGAATAGTCCTTAATTCGCTGCAGTCAGGGTCGGGATAGCGACTTATTAAACCGAGGCTGTTCGTCAAGGCAGAATATACAATCCTTGAAGGTCCCAATGGGTTAATATTGGCACTGAAATCAATCATTTTCTCAACAGGCAAACCATACTTACTTGAGGCATTTGTAATATTCCCTCCGTGAATATGCTCAAGGCGGTGCAAGAAAGCAACTCCTCCCTAATATTTTATGAAATGATAGTTAATATTGTGTATGCGACCAGGAGTAGGGCTGTTTCGAGGAACTCATTAATGAACCCGTACGTGTCGCCCGTGAGGCCGCCTAACTCGCTTGTTATTTTCCTGCCTATCATATAAGTGATGGCGCCCCCCAGAAACATTAGCACGGCTCCATGGGCGCCTAAAAATGCTGCTGCTGCGATGGCAGCTATTACGGTGGCCCAGATCAACTCCCTGAAACCTGTATGAAACGAGTAAATCTTACCCAGTCCATCAAGCCTGGCATAAGGGAAGATAACAACAGCTAAAGTCATATTCCAACGGCTTAATGTCATTACTGCAGGCAGCGCCAACAACAGGTTAGCCTCAGGAATAACCAGGAAAAGACTATATTTTAACAGTAGGATACAAATTGCCCCCAATACACCAAAGGCCCCTACCCGGCTGTCCCTCATAATCTCCAGTTTTTTTTCCCGCAGCTGACCGCTGAATAAGCCGTCAATGCTATCCATAAACCCGTCTAGATGAATCCCGCCCGTTAGAACAACTGATAATATTACAAGCAGTGCTGCCTGGACTTGGACTGGCAGAAATAATCCCGTTAACCATGCCGAGGCTGACAGCAGCGCACCAATAATAATTCCTACCGCAGGAAAATAAATCGTGGACCGTCCACAGCTTACCTCATCAAATCTAACAGCAGGCATGGGTATTCTAGTTAAGTGTTGGATAGCAAATATCAAACTTTTCAATAATTAATATTCAATCCCTTCCAAGTTTGCAACGTTTCTTGCCTGTATTGAATGACCTTCGCAGTATACTAAATTCTATAAAAAACAAAAATGTTCATTTTACATTAATTAATATCACAATAAGTATCCCTAACATTACTGCGAGAGAAGAAGTGGTATACATCAACTGAATTGTTTTTTTAATGTGCAATGGTTCAAGCGGTGACAGATCTTCACCCATATAGGCCCTGAATGATTCGCGGCCGTGGTAGGTATTTATACCTCCCAGCCGCACACCGAGTGCTCCAGCAACAGCTGCCTCAGGAATACCGCTGTTTGGGCTTGGATGACCGGATGAGTATTTTAAAACGGCTTTTAGAGCCCTTTTTGGGTTCATCCTTAGCACCAGGGCAGCAGCTAATAGAAGGAGCCCCGTGATACGGGCCGGAATGTAATTCACCAAGTCATCAAAACGGGCTGACACCATGCCGAAGTCAATGTATTTATCATTTTTATATCCTAACATGGAATCAAGAGTATTGGCGGCGCGGTAAGCCATAGCCAGGGGAGCGCCTCCGACAAAAGCATAAAAAACCGGCGACACAACGCCATCTACAATATTTTCGGCCACAGTTTCTACCGTGGCCCTGGTAATACCCCTTGAGTCCATATTTTCTGTATCCCTTCCAACAATCCAGCCAACCTTACGGCGTGCCTCCGCAAGATTATCAATCATAAGCAGGTTATAAATTTCCCCGCCCGCAGCAGCTAAACCCCTTGCTGAAATAGTTGTAGAGATTATCAAGACAGTCATTGCAGAACCCAACCAGTGATTAACTGAAAATGACCACTGGAGTAAATAATAGGTTATGAGCCAGCTCCCGCATACTACTGCAGCAGCAGTAAACGCGCCTGCTACCCGCAATGAGGTGGTTCCCGTAAAAAACCGCCTCATCAAATATTCAAATTTTTCGATGGATTTACCTATCAGCACAACCGGATGAGGTATCCACCTGGGATCTCCCACCGCCAGGTCTAGCAAGTAGGCCAGAATCACATATATAGCAATCTTTTCCGGCATGCCTGCTGCCTTCCTGCTGCTTTTTATTCAGGGCTGAGCAGCATATATTTTCTTAATTAAATCAATTTATTAAACCTACATACTTTTAAAACTCTTAAGCTAAGAGCTACACAATTACAGTCTTTAATGCATAATTATGACATTGCCTATTTTATAGGAATTGCTAAAGATTTAAGATCCAGGGTAATGCCGGCAATCGAAAAGTAAACTTGATCCGCCCTGGCGGCAAGTATCTGGTTGGCCTTTCCTGAGAGGTCACGGAACGATCTGCCGATTGGATATTCGGGCACAATTCCCAGTCCCACTTCGTTCGATACTACAACCAGGTGAACCCCTCTTTCAACTGTCCTGGTTAGGAGAGACACCTTCTCAAGAATATAAGCTTCTTGTTTTTCTTTGTAAAGCTTTGTTAATGTCTCATCCAAAAGTAAATTTGTTATCCAAACGGTTATACAGTCAACCAAAAATATATCGCCTTCGCTACCATTTTCGATCACGTTGATGATGTCTTTCTCTTCCTCCACCGTCATCCACAGCCGGGGCCTTCGCACCTTGTGGAGCCTGACCCTCTCAGCTATTTCCCCGTCACCCACAGCCGCAGTAGCTATATATGTAACCCGTTCTCCCATACAACCGGCTATTCTTTCTGCCAATTCACTTTTACCGCTTCTTGATCCTCCCAATGTCAGAATTAATTTACCAATCATTATATACCACCTGTTAGTAAAAAAATAAGCCCAAGCAACATTAATAGCCTTAGATTAACTTCTACTCTTATTTAAATTAATCCTGCATTTAAAGAGCCGTTTGAATAGGTATTCAATCATCTAATTAGTTCTTTTACCCTCTTAACTAATTCTTCGATCAAGTGAGGCAGTGGTTCGGATTTTAACCCAACTATATCTATCCCTGCACGGCTTAAAGGCAACAGTACCTTGCGGGCAGGACTTGAGGCTATTGCCTCGGCCATTTTCGGTGATAATTCACCCAGCATAGCATTTGGAAAAACAATGCTGATTGGCCCAACTATTAAATCCACCCTCGAAGCATTGAAGATAACAGCGTTTTCACCTGTTGCGCCTTCATTTGCACCTGCCCGCAGCATCGCAGAGGTTGCCAGAGAGTTGGTGCCAAGGGCCAGGAGTTCCACCTGTTCTGATAGTTCCCGTCTCAACCTTTCGGTAATATGTTTGCCAATACCCCCACCCTGACCGTCAATCACCGCTATCCGCATCTTACACCTCTATCCTATCCCGAGTGATCAGGTAAAGCTCACGTAATATAAATTTAAGACATTAATCAGATAAATTCATAGAAAATTATACCATAACTGACCAGAAAAAAAAGGCCTTCAGGCCTACTGAAATGTCGTATTCTTAAAATATGTGTCAGATATTAATTATATTAACAGAATATGCCAGCCTGTGAATTATATTGTGGATAAAATATTAATTTGCTGAATTGCGCGAAGAGTTATCTTGTAATTTAGACTCTAAATCAACGATCTGTCGGTTTTTACTAAGAAGGCGCTTTGCGTAGCGATAATTGTCTTTGTGAAGTTTACGGTTTTCTTTTTCGAGGCGGTTTAAAAACCCGTTTTTATCTTTTTCAATTTTCTCTATTAAATTCATCAGTACCCGGCGGCTAAGCCGCAGCTGCTCCACCTTCTCCTCAAGTTCCTGAATCCTTACTTTTAGATATGAAATAC
This sequence comes from Pelotomaculum sp. UBA3103, assembly GCA_002365855.1. Taxonomy (GTDB): domain Bacteria; phylum Bacillota; class Desulfotomaculia; order Desulfotomaculales; family Pelotomaculaceae; genus UBA3103. Next base: position 6,214 of record DFAP01000128.1, read on the forward strand.
TGATCCCGTCTTCCACGGCCTCTCACCTCACCATGCATTCAATCATAGTATATGCTTGGCTTGAAGCAATTAGACATCCGTGCTTTGAGACAATGATGATTACCTGAAGGTAAAGTTTTGGCGCACCCGGCATACCGTTTCTAGCAGATCCGGCTCGTCCTTAACAAGTGCTATCCTTACATAACCTTCCCCCCGGCTGCCAAAAGCAACTCCTGGAATAACAACAACACCGGCTCTTTCAAGTAAGTCATTGACAAAAGTTATGGAAGAGGAATAGCCCGGCGGCAGCGGCGCCCAGATGAACATTGATGAACTTGGCTTTGGCATCCACCAGCCAATTTCATTCAAACCGTCCACAAGCACGTCCCTGCGTTTTTGGTAGATTTGGGCTGTCATAGAGACACAATCCTGTGGTCCTGTCAGGGCTGCTATCCCGGCTTCCTGCACAGCAAAAAATACCCCATAGTCGATATTCGACTTGATCATGGCCAGATTTGACAATACTTCGCTGTTACCAACGGCAAAACCGATTCTGCAGCCGGCCATATTGTAGGTTTTTGAAAGGGAATAAAACTCAATGCCCACTTCTTTGGCGCCTGGTATTTCCAGGAAGCTCATAGGTTTAAATCCATCAAATGCCAACTCTGAATAAGCTGCATCATGACAAACTAATATATCGTATTTTCTTGCGAAATCCACAACACTTTTAAAAAAATTACTGTCAGCCGAAACAGCCGTAGGATTATTAGGGTAATTAAGCCACATCATCTTTGCCTTTGCTGCTATATCTGGAGGTATCGTCTGAAAATCAGGTAAAAAACGGTTTTCAATACTTAATGGTAGCGAATATATCTCACCCTGTGCCAATAGGATGCTAAAACTATATATAGGATAGCCTGGATCAGGAACAAGAGCTAAGTCACCTGGGTCAATATAAGCCAGGGCAACATGAGCCAGCCCATCTTGTGAACCCATGAGCACCAGCACTTCTTTTTCAGGATCAAGATCAACATTGAATCGCTTCTTATACCACCCGGAGACAGATTCATGAAGTCGCGACATACCAGTCAGGGAATAAGAATAGTAAGATGGGTTGTCCATGGAATGCTGCAGGGACTCAATAATATGTGGGGCAGGAGGCAGGTCAGGGCTGCCGACTCCAAGGTTAATCACCCTTACTCCGCTGGACTCAACTTTTTTCTTTCTTTCCTCCATTTCGTTGAAAATACCTGAAGAAAGACTACCCAATCTGTTGGCCCTTTTCATGTTAACATCTCCTGTATCTAGTCTAGTTTCACCTTAAACCGTCGGAGCAGTTGACATTCCTGTTGTTAAACAATTCGCACCTGTCTGTGCTCTATACGTGCTATTATAAAATAAAAAAGCGCCGACAATTTTGATAAAGTTAAAAATTACATGGTTCCCTCAGAAAACTTTCTAAGCCAGCTGACCACTTTATAAGACACAGTTTTAGAACCGAGGATGCATCCGGATTTGTGTTCGGGGCCGTGGTAATCAGAACCACCCGTGGATAAAATACCATATTCTGTAGCCAGCCTGTGAAAGTAGTTAGCCTGCTCCCTGGAATGTGCCGGGTGGTATGCCTCCAGGCCTGCAAGGCCGCAATCTACCAAATCACCAAGTATATTGTTGGATTTATTAAGGCCGGGGTGGGCCAGAACAGGGGTTCCTCCCGCCTCACGAACTAAACGCACGGCATCCGCCGTTTTGAGTTTGTAGCGCGGTATATAAGCCGGTCGTCCCGCACCTATATACCTGTCAAAAGCATCCACTAACGATCCAACCGCTCCTATCTCAACCATAGCCGCTGCCAGATGCGGTCTTCCAATTGAACCAGAGCCTGAGATATCCAGCACCCTGCTAATTTGTATATTAATACCGCACTGACGAAGCTTACTGACCATTTTTTCCATGCGATTAACCCTTGTGTCGCGGAACAGCTTTAATTTATCCTGCAGTTTCTGGTTACTTAGATCCATAAAATAACCCAATATATGTATGTCTTCTCCGTTGAACTCAGAACCCAACTCTATACCCGGTATAATCTCAATTTTATTAATTTGTCCCGCGTGAACAGCAGGCTCAATTCCTTCAAGGGTATCGTGATCCGTAATAGCAATTGCTTCTAAACCCAGTGCTTTCGCCATTATAACTATATCAGCAGGACTTTTTGTTCCATCGGATGCAGTGGTATGGACATGTAAATCAACTGGCATAACATACTCACCCTAATATAAATTTCGACAGTACTATTTTAAAACCTGCCCGATAACTCTTAAAAAATTATCACCAAGTACTTGTTTTATTATTAAATCACTATAACCTCTTTCGACTAAACCCTGTGTTATACATGGGTAACTTGTACAATCATCAATACCTTCTGGAAGGCACTCTGTACCGTCAAAATCCGAGCCCAACCCGACACAGCCCGCCCCACCCAAATTAATGGCATGATCAATGTGGTCCAATACCTCATCCAATGATGGCTTTTCTCCACCCAAAAAATCAGGAACGAAATTTATTCCCATAACACCGCCTTTAATCGAAAGCGCCTTAATCTGATCATCAGTTAAGTTGCGTCGATGACCGGCGAGCGCCCTGCAGTTGGAATGAGAGGCAATTACAGGGTGTTTAGAAACCCTGATCACATCCCAGAATCCTTTATCTGCAAGGTGTGAGATGTCAACAAGCATTCCCAGCATGTTCATTTCTTCAACTACTTTTGCTCCAAATGGTGTCAACCCACTCTCCGAACCTTCATTACCCACACCAGCGCCAATTTCATTGTCCCCGTTCCAGGTCAGGGTTAAAACCCGCACTCCAAGGCGGTAAAGCATGCGCAGCACGCTAATACTTCCCTGAAGCGCTTCCCCCCCTTCTACTGCTAGCAGTGCTGCAACTTTTCCTTTCGTTAAGGCTGACTCAAGGTCAATCTTTTTTTGGATATGTATAATTTCTTCTTTGTTGATTTCCATTTCCCTATGATAAAGATCAATTAGCTCCAGTGACCTTCGTGCTCCTTGTTCCTTGAATTCCGGTGAAATAAACGCAGCAAAAACTTGCACATTAATCCCACCATCCTTAAGACGCTTCAGGTCAAGGTGACCGCAGTTGGCCCGTTCGCCAAAGTTTCTTTTTTGGTGGAGCATTGCGGTAAGAGTATCACAATGAGCGTCAACCACTATACTATCACGATGCAGCTGCTCCCAGTGCTCATTGTTTGTTCTTAAAACCAAGAAGACGCCCCCCAGATCATTTTTATCAGAGCTAATCTAATATCATTAGCGTACATTATTTTCATACTTTCTAAATACAATAAAACCTGTTTACTCATGTGAATAAACAGGTTTGCTCACTAAACAATTAAATCTTTACAAATCTAGCGTGGTTCAACAATCAGTTTAATGGCGGTCCTTTCCTCACCATCAATGATAATGTCAGTAAACGCAGGAATACAGATCAGGTCAACTCCGCTGGGTGCAACAAATCCTCTTGCAATAGCTACTGCTTTTACTGCTTGGTTGATGGCGCCTGCTCCAATAGCCTGCATTTCGGCACATCCGCGTTCCCGGAGCACTCCGGCCAAGGCGCCTGCTACAGAATTTGGATTGGACTTTGCTGAAACTTTTAAGACCTCCATTGAGTAACCTCCTTCATTACTTTATAAAAAAACTTGTTGTCCTGAACTCCCTGTAAATAAAATATATTTCGTTAATGGTTAGAAAATTCCTTTTAAAAACCATAAATATTTATAGATATTAATTTTTGTACAAAATTATTCATAATTTTGGATGCGCCTAATTGCTGAAGCCTCTCCTGTATCTTCATCAATATCAATAACCACGCCATTCAATTGAAATGGTCCTGTAGCTACTTCAAAGTGCTGGGGAATTTGGGTCAAAAACTTTTCAATAACGTTTTCCTTTTTTACCCCTATAACTGAGTTCCGCGGACCGGTCATGCCTAGATCTGTTATGTAAGCGGTGCCCCCCGGTAAGATGCATTCATCGGCAGTCTGTACGTGGGTGTGTGTTCCTACAACAGCAGATACCAGCCCATCCAGGTAAAGCCCCATAGCGACTTTTTCCGAAGTGGCCTCAGCATGGAAATC
>DFAP01000125.1 GCA_002365855.1 Pelotomaculum sp. UBA3103
AACCTGTCACAACCAGAACTTCATCTACTGACGAAGCTAATACATTTTCCGTTACAATTCGTATTAATGTTCTACTTCCCAACTTGAGTAACTGTTTAGTGCTGCCCATTCTGGAAGACATACCCGCGGCCAGAATGATTGCTGAAATCATATCTAGTCCACCCCCTGCAGCGGCACAAAAGTCCTTACAGCAAAACCTGGAGATTAGTCAGCTTACAGTTATTAAATTGCTGTCGATTTATAATTCTCCGTAAAGGCTCTTGTGTCGACGCAGTATTTATATATATCCATAACAGGGTTCGTACCCACCGCTGAACCCAATATCACCTTTTCATTTTTTTACCCAGAAGCAACTTAACCAACCGGTACACCTCAGCCGCATCCGTAGGCCCAAAGCCTCACAAATTCTCATCGTTAATTAATTTCCCCTATCAAACTTTTTCCACCAGGCATTGTATTTTCCGCCAGCGCGATAAAATTGAACACAGCTTCCAGGACACCACCGCCCACGGCCAGGGCTTTATCAGAGATGGTATCCCATTCAGCATCCTTTCCTGGCTCTATGTTACCAATTTTGGTTCCTTTAGGCACACTGACGCCATCTCTAATCATGCCTCTTATCACTCCTGCTATTTGGGCGCGAACCGGGGTGTCTTCCACGGTAGCCACTACATCTCCTATCTCCGCCAATTCCCCGATAGACCGTACCGTCTTCACAACCCCTTCCACCGGAGCCCTTAAAAGTCTTTCAACTGTATAGCCGCCTACATTTCCCGGGATTCCAGTGTTTGGAATTGCGCTGCCTCTGTAAATAACACGGCCCATACGGTGCCCCCTGCAGGTTTCAATAACCGCGTGAACATCTATCCCGGCCTCAAAGCCCGGTCCCAGACCGATCACCAGAGGCGCTTCATCTATAGTCGTACCCAGATTGCGCTTGGCCATCCTGGCATCGACTACTACCTGCGGGAAAAGCTCTTTCACAACTTCAGCTTTGGGATCTATCAGAACAGGTATGATCCTGTAATCAAATAGTTCAAGGGCATGATTTATTGTGCTGGCCAGGCTGGCTTTAACTCCTCCAACTATTACCGTACCGTCGTGAACCGCCTCGGCAAAAGCCACTTTTCTTCTGACCACCAGCGGGTTGTTTTTTTCAGTCATAATAACATCCAGTCCACACTGGTAAAGGCGGTAAGCGACTCCCGTGGCCAGCTCGTCGGCTCCTTTTATAATAACCATCGTCCCAATTTTACTCATATTCTTTCACCACCATTAAGAGACTTTGCAAACATGATTGCCGGTTCAATGAACACTTCCAACGTTCCGCCGCAGGCCATGCCTTAGCGGCAGCTATGTCCGTTGTCAGATATACTTCTGCATCCCTATGGGCAGGAGTACCTTTTCAAATGTTTCAATTACTATCCTAAGCCAAATGCAATCTCGACCAAAACATAAATATTCCGAATCTTTATTCTAGTGCTATCTTAACATCAGCAAATCTATAAAGTGAAATATGCGTTTGCGATGGTATTTATAAATACTGCCTATTAATTTGACCATTATAATTAGATAATCTAATATAATGGTCAAAAACCTCCCTGTTTAAACTGATTAAAGCAGTGAAATAATTTAGCAAGTCAGCCTGATAAAACCTTTTCTCATCAAAGAGGGGCCTTTGACCTCAGGCGTTCAATAATTTGGGGCATTATGTTAATAAATTCGTCCACATCTTTTTCCGTGTTGCTCCTGCCTAAAGTCAGGCGAAGCGAACCGTGTGCAATCTGATGCGGAATACCCATGGCCAGGAGCACATGTGACGCGTTCACAGAACCCGAGGTACACGCCGAACCACTGGAGGCGGCTACGCCCTTCATATCCAGGTTTAATAGCATAGATCCTCCATCTATAAATTCAAAAATGAAGTTGACATTATTGGGCAGGCGCATAGATGGGTGTCCGGCAAGTTGAACATGGTCAATTTTCTTAAAAATCCCTTTTATCAGTTTATCTCGCAATATAGTTAAACGCGCACTCTCCTCCTCCATATCCTTTGCGGCAAGTTCTGCCGCTTTGCCCAGGGCTGCTATACCTGGCACATTTTCAGTTCCAGGCCGATGCTTCCGTTCCTGGCCGCCGCCAAAATTATAAGGACGCCAGCTGATACCCCGCCTTATATAGAGGGCACCCACCCCTTTCGGCGCGTAAATCTTATGGCCGGAGACAGAAAGAAGGTCCGCCTTGAGCTCACTAACGTTAACCGGTATTTTCCCCATACTCTGCACAGCGTCAGTGTGAAACAGTACTCCTCTTTCCCTGGCAATCTCTCCTATTTCGGATATGGGTTGAATTGTTCCGACTTCGTTGTTGGCATGCATAACTGTAATTAACGTAGTGTTATCTTTTATGGCCTTGGCCGCGTCCTGAGGGCTGACCATACCGTAACCGTCCACGGGTAAAACAGTTAGTTCGAAACCTTCTTTTTCAAGGGCTTTACAGGTATCCAGAACCGCATGGTGCTCCACAGCGGAAGTAATGATATGGTTACCTTTTTTCCTGTTGGCGTAAACTGCTCCTTTGATAGCCATGTGGTCAGATTCTGTGCCGCCGCTGGTAAAAACAATTTCTTCTGTTCTTGCCCCGATACTTTCCGCTACTTTATTTCTGGCTGTTTCAACCGCCTTTTTTGCCTCCCTCCCGAAGGAATGGATACTAGAGGGGTTGCCGAATATGCCAGTTACATAACGAAACATTTCTTCTGCAACATCAGGGTGAACAGGCGTTGTAGCGCTGTGATCAAAATAAATTTTACTCATCCCCAATCCTCCCAAGTTGCTGCGCAATTTTTACCCCTAGTAAACCTGTCGGAATATGCTGGAGACACATTAGCTTCTTTAGAATGGCGATGCCGGCTTTGATAAATCAAGCCCTATAAGGGCTTGGTACCGGTCCTCAATGTCAATGTTGGGTCATATTGCTACACACCATTAAAAACCTTTGCAAACGTGATCACCGGTTCAATGAACACTTCCAGAGTCCCTCCGCAGGACATGCCTTCAGCGGCAGCTATGTCCGCAGTCATTGATATCCTGTGTACACGGGGTGTTCCATCATCAATTACATTTATAGCCTGCAGGCGTACTTCCGATTCACCACAGCAGCCGCCGCCAATTGTTCCCAGGGTGCGTCCGTCTCTGTAAACAAGCATCCTGGCACCCGCTTTGCGGGGGGTGGAACCCTTTGTTTTAACAATTGTAGCCAGCGCTGCGGGAATATTTTCAAGAGCCGCTCTGATGGCTTCATGCAGCGCGTCTTTATCAGAGGCGGATGGCAACTCACAGTCGTTCGGGTGGGCCACTTTTAAAACACATTCTTCTACCAAGGAACCCGCGCTCCCGCCACGGCGGTCCTTGATCATTTCAGCTGCGATACACACCGCAATCTCAGCGGGCGTTTGCGCTCCGATATCCAGCCCTATAGGCATGCGCACCTTTTCAATCTTTTCCATATCAGTACCGTCATCGAGCAGCTGCTCCTTAATTGCTTTGACCTTACGCCTGCTGCCGATCATGCCCAGGTAAGCTACAGGATACTTGATTACCTTGCGCAAACAATCCATATCGTTCATATGCCCCCTGGTGGCAATCACAACACTGCTGGCTGGCCCCAGGTTCAGGATATTTTCTATATCATCAAAACTGCAGCATATACTTTTATAAGCCCCTGCAAAGCGTTCAGGAGAGGCAAAATCAGGGCGGTCATCAACTACCGTAACACGATAGCCCAGTAAATGTCCTATATTTGCCAGCGGTTGGGCTATATGCCCCCCCCCTAAAATAATTAGTTCAGGCGTCTCCAAATAAGGGTCGATCATTACAGTCGCGCTTTGCTCCGGCCCAGCCGGGTTAACCAGTTTGGCGACAGTAAACATCCCATTAGACTGGTTTGCCCGGACTATGTGTGCTGCTTGCCCTTCGATCCAGGGCAGATTCAGGCTTCCCTTTTTCTCCGTGCCCTCGTTTGTCAGCACTATTTTTGACCCAAGCAGGTTGTCGCCTAAGTTCTCCTGTCCTATGACAGTGACGATGGTTTTTCCTTGCCGCAGGTTAATTTCCATATTTCAATGCCCCTTCCCGGAGAACGTCATACTTTAATTTGAGCCTTTACCGAAGGTGCAGTTGGGATACCTGCACTCGGGACAAGCCTTGCACAGCCCGCCGTGGGCCAGGGCCACGATGTCCCGCCTGGTTACCCGCTCACCCGCCAGCAGCCTGGGCAGCAATAAATCAACAATGGTTATTTTGAAAAACATCCCGCAGGCCGGCACTCCCATAACAGGAATGTCACCCAGGTAAGCCAGCATAAACATTGCGCCGGGCAAAGCCGGTGCGCCGTATTTTTCCACATTGGCCCCAGTGAGGCGGATGGCTTTGGGGGTAACATCATCGGGATCGACCGACATGCCTCCCGTGACAATTATTATGTCCGCTCCGTCTTCAGCCATTTTATTAATTTTACAAGCAATTACTTCCACTTCATCAGGCGCGAAATCCACCCCCAGTACCGTAGAACCATATGCTTCTACTTTCTCCTTGATCACCGGGCCGAAACCATCACGGATACGCTTTTTGTATATCTCACTGCCGGTTATTACAACACCGACTTTACGCTCTTGAAACGAAAGCACTTTGACCACCCAGCCGGCCTGCCGGCAGATGTTTTCAGCGGTCAGGACAGTTTGCTCCGGTACTACCAAAGGGATCACCTTGGTCCCGGCAAGCAGGTCGCCTTTTTTTACGACTGTATTGTTGGGCAGGGTGGATAGTATCACTTCCGGCAGATCGTTAACTGCTTCCAGGGCGGGGATATTGACTTTCAGCAGACCTTCATGTTCAGCATAAATATTTACACGGCTTTCCCTGGGACCGGTCCAGCTCGTGCCGATACCCGAAACAGCTGTTCCCAGCCGTATTCCCGCATCATCCTCATGTACATCGGTTTGCTCAAGGTCTAAAATGTAGATATTTTCTTTGCCCAGTTTCAGCAGTTCGGGTATATCCTCTATCTTAATTATGTGCCCTTTTTTAAAAGACGCTCCCTTGGACTCTCCCTTAACGACTTTGGTAATATCGTGGCTGAGCACCTTGCCTACCGATTCCTCCACTCTAACTGTCTGAATTTTCATCGTTCGCACCCCTCGAAAGTATCTTTTTCCTTTTATCCCCTGCGTAAACTACAGTTAAGGCAGATATCAATAAAATGGCATCCAAAAACACACAATATATCTATGAGACTTTAAGTTGCTCTAAAATAGCAATGGTCCTGGCATTCATACTCATACTTCAACTTCACTATTCCCTTGCCCGCCCGGGGGCATTTAACCAGGGAATCTTTGTGGTGAGGACATTTAACCCAACCAGGGGCTTCCAATTTATAACCTTTGCATTTAGAACAGCAGATCCCATCCGCTGTCGCCTCCAGGTCTGAACTAAACCTTATTGTCTTGCAATTTGCGCAATAACAGTATTCCCATTCCTTAATGGTATCGAGATAATTTTCCAGATCACTTTTAACTACTTTACTACGCTCCTCGAATATGCTGCTTCCGGCCTCCACGCCTTTGGGCTCCATCCCGTAACAGTCAAATTCAATTTTCATAAAATCACCTCCACTAAAAAACCCAAGTTGTTTAGTTTAGCAGAAATCTAACAATAGTACTATTATTTTATTGAGAATGATAGGAGAGAGAAGATAGCTCGTCCCTCTCCTATCGTAATCCAGTGTTCAGACGCCTACTTTACTTTTTTTCGTTTTTCTCTTTATCTTTTAAGGCCCGCCATACCTTTTCATAGGTAATTGGAAGTTCTGTCATGCTGACTCCCATGGCGTCGTAAATAGCGTTGGCAACAGCACCCATGGTCGGGGTGGTGGCCCCTTCCCCAACTTCCTTCAGGCCGTAAGGCCCGTTGGGCTCCCAGCTATCCTCTACAGTCAGTGATAAAACTGGCGGCATATCCAGCGCTGTCGGCAAGCGGTATTCACTAAAGTTTCCGTTTAACAGTTTCCCTTTATTGTCAAATTTAACCTCTTCCCAGATGGTCTCACCGATGCCCATATAAAAGGCGCCGTGGACCTGGCCGTGGAACAGCTTCGGGTTAATTATTGTGCCGCTGTCGTGTACGTCCCAAGTATCGACACATTCAATTTGACCGGTTTCCATGTCAACTTTCACTTCAGCAATCTGGGTCGCGCTGCTGTAGGCCGGAGACGTGCCTACAGCCGCACCTTTATGATTGCCGCCCAGTTTGCCGGGGTGGTACCAGCCGCGCCCGATCAGCACGCCCTTTGTCACAAAGTATTTGCGGGCAACTTCTTCAAAGGTTAAGGTTAGATTTGGTTCTTGTTTCACAAATACGATGCCTTCCTTGCAATCCAAATCGTCCGGTCTTAACTCGCGATTACCGATATAAGCCCAACCTTCCTTAATTCTCCCTGATTCTTTAAACATCTCAACTGCCTGCTCGAGAATTTTCTGCTTGACTTCTTCCCCTGCTCTCTTAACAGCCCAGCCGGCCATCAGAGTCTGCCTGCTGGCGTAAGCGCCAAAGTCAAGGGTAGACAGGTCGGTGTCGCCCGCATACATCTTACAATTTTCGTAGGGGATACCCATCGCCTCCGCAGCCATCTGCAGAAGCACAGTGTCGCTGCCCTGGCCGATATCTATCGCCTGCGAGTATACAAACGCCTGGGTCCCATCATCATAGATTTTAATCATACCTATGGAGTGCGGCAGGTCGGTCCGGTACTGGCAAAAACCAGCGCCTGTAACAAAGCCGCCGTTGCCGACACCGATGCCCCTGCCCACGCCAAGCTTGCCTCTCTTTTCTTTCCAGCCGGAAGCGTCCCGCGCCATTTCATTTGCTTTCCCCAAGTGGTACGACTTCACTTCGTATCCCGCCGTAGTTACGGTGTTGTTCTGACGGGCATTGACAAGACGCATGTCGATCGGGTCAACTCCGATTGCTTCGCCAATAAGATCAAGGTGGTGTTCAAAGGCATACCGCGGCTGCGGCTGCCCGTGCCCTCTTTGAGCGCCGCAGGGCGGCAGGTTGGTTACGTACCGGTAGCAGTCAAACTGGTAATTTTCAATATTGTACAGCACGCCCAGCAGGGAACCGGCATAGTATGCTGAGGCTATACCCAGACCTGTGTAAGCGCCGCCGTCCATGATAGCGGTGAATTTGTGGGCTAAAATTTTCCCGTTCTTGTCTACGCCGGTGGTAAGCTCCATACCTATGGCGTGACGGCCATGGCCATTTAAGAAGGTTTCTTCATGGTCATAAAACATTTTAACTGGCTGACCGAGCATTTTAGACAGGATTACTGCGGAAAAATCTAGTCCGGTGGGATCTAATTTTCCTCCGAAACCTGCGCCCACATGGGTCTTCAGCACGCGTAAGTTACCCATCTTCATGCCCAGCACCCGGGCTATATGATATTGCAGGTAGTGGACTGACTGGCAGGAGCTATATAGGGTTGCTTTATCTCCATCCCACATGCCGATCGAGCAGTGGTTTTCAATGAAAGCATGGTAGGTGCGCTGCCCCTGCAAGCGGTCGGTACGGACGTAGTACGCATCTTTTAAGGCTTCATCGCAATCACCGAACTTGTGGTGAATTTCGGTGTTGACGTTGCCCGGGTACTCTTCAAAGATTTGCGGCGCGCCTTCTTTTTTCGATTCCTCGACAGTAAGTACAGCCGGCAGCTCTTCATATTCTACTTTGATCAGCTTGAGTGCTTTATAAACGGTTTCTTCGTCAACCGCGCACACGGCTCCAATTTTATCGCCGACATATAAGACTTTATCAATAGCGAAAATATTTTCGTCAAAGCGTGCGGGACTTAGCCCCCATTTCATTGAGGGAACGTCTTTGGCGGTAATAATGGCTTTTACGCCGTTTAGTTTTTCCGCTTCGGAAGTGTCAATATTTTTAATGCGCCCATGCGCTATTGTGCTGCGAATGAGCTTTCCATACAGCATGTTTGGGAATTTAAGATCGGCTGTGTATTGAGCGCGCCCGGTTGTTTTTAACTGCGCATCGTTTCTGGTAACGCTTTTCCCCACATAAGAGTAATCTTGTTTCACTTTTACGCTCATCACCCTCATCCTTTCCTTATTTCTTTTCAGCCGCGTCTAAAACGGCCTCGACAATATTGACGTAACCGGTACAACGGCACAGGTTGCCGGCTATGGCCTCACGCACCTCATGTTCGGTTGGATTGGGGTTTTCGTCAAGCAATGCTCTGGAAGAAACGATCATGCCGGAAGTGCAAAAGCCGCATTGATAAGCCGCGTGTTCAATAAATTTTTCCTGGACAATGTCTAATTCTTCTCCATTCGAAACACCCTCGATGGTTGTGACTTCCCGTCCGTCAACTTCAACAGCCAGGACCAGGCAGGAGTTGACCGCCTTACCATCCAGCATTACGGTGCAGCAGCCGCAGTCACCCAGCTCACACCCCTTTTTAGTGCCTATAAGGCCAAGGTCCTCACGTAAAAAGTTGACCAGCAGGGTGTTGGCCTTAATAACCCTTGTATATTCACTACCGTTAATTTTCACGCCAACCAAATAACGTTTAATTCCATCTTTATCAACAGTGAAGTTCGCCATTTTCACATCTCCTTTCTTGTTTTTTATACATGTCCTTCGTCGATAGCTTTACGCAATGCCCGCTTGGTGAAGACACGCACCAGGTCAGTGCGGTATTCCGCCGATGCCCGTATATCGGAGATGGGCTTACACTCGCCGGTGGCTATGAATCCTGCTTCGGCCAATAGTTCATCACTGACTTCTTTCCCTTTCAGGAAGTCTTCAGTTTTCTTTGCCCTCACAGGTGTGGCGGCAACTGCCCCCAGGGCTACACGCGCATCCTTGATCACATTATTTTCGACTTGAACGGCGACAGCGACGCCGACAACGGCCAATGCGCCCGACTTACGCAGTCCGAATTTAATGTAGTTGCTGCCGGTCATTTTCTGGTCGGGGATAACCACTTCGGTGATGAGCTCGTCCTGGGTCATGACGGTCTTGCCGGGGCCCGTAAACAGGTCCTCCAAAGCTAGAGTACGTTCTCCGTTTACACCCGTAAGTTTAACGGTTGCGTTAAAGGCAATAAAAATCGGCGGCAAATCGGCGGAAGGCACAGCGTTACAAATATTTCCGCCAACTGTGCCGGCATTGCGCACCTGGTTGTGCGCCATTTGCTGAGCCGCGTTCGACACGGATGAATATTTTTCATTTAAAACTTCCGACTTAACCAATTCGTTATGGGTAACTCTGGCCCCGATAACGACACCCCTACCGGGTACGTATTCAATTTTTTTCAATTGGTCAAGGTTCTTGATGGAGACAAGGACTTCCGGCGCTAACAACTCTTTTTTCATTTTGTTGACGAGATCTGTCCCACCAGCGATCACTTTAGCACTGGCGCCAAACTGTGACAACAGCTGGCAAGCCTCAGCAATACTATCCGGCGTGTAATACTCAAAATCTGGTAGATACACGTTTTCTCCTCCTCTTTTTAAATAATTGTCTACTTGCATAACAAACTTCACCACTATTTGCCTTTCTGCATCACCCTCCTCGCTAAATTGCAACATCCTGATTATTTGTTGGTAAATGCATTTACTACGATGACCAATCACCAAATGTTCAAAGTTAAATCCTGGGTCTGGAATTCATATGGGCAAGAACGTCTTTTTCAACATCAAGCCCGGCGCAATTCCACATCCTTATTTGATTTTTATCTTATCACCAGCAATTGAATTAAGAGAAATATACGTTTACGATTGAATTAATTGGTTCTGCCTATTAATATTTCAGTAATAATTAAATTTTCTAATACAATGCCTACCAGGCATTCTCTCTTTGAACTAAATAAAGGGAGTTTAATAAAAAAGGCACTGATTTAAGCCCATTTCCAATATAAAACTGATAGAGCTTAAACAACGCCAGTAACCGGTTTTGCTGTTTATTTTTTAAGTTAATTGTATTATCCAGCTAAAGAGACATCTCTAAAATCAGCCTGCTTTTACTGGTATTTTTTGGGTATAAAAATAAGATTTCGTTCTTAGACTTGAGAAATATAAAGTGGAGATATTGCTAATTATTAGAGATTTAAGTTATATGCAGCCTTATTAATAGGCAAAACTTATTAATCCTATTGAAAACAAGTATTTAAATTTTGTTCTTATAATTAGTAAAATTAATATAAAAAACAATAAAATTGTAAAAGGCTAGTCCACACTTAAAGTATTCATCCATCAATTCATTTTTAATATTGTGATTTATCTTATAACATACTACAAAAACCACTAATAATAACCATTTACTAATAAATATCTTTAACGATATAATATAAAAGAATACAGTACATTATAGTTTTAAACGGCAAGGTTACCTTTCAATGTCTGTTATATAAGTAGATTCCAGACTTAGGAGGGGTTATTATGGAAATGCATCAACTGGAGTATGTATTAGCTGTAGCAAAGCATCACAATTTTACACGCGCCGCAGAAGAAATTAAGATATCTCAGTCCTCGCTATCCCAGCAGATCCATAAACTTGAAGTTGAATTGGGTATCAATTTATTTGTGAGAACAACCCGGTCAGTACAGCTTACCCCGGCGGGAGCAGAGTTTGTCACCCACGCCAAACGGATAATGTCAGAGGTAAATGAAGCACGCCGGTGCATCCAAGATCACGTATCTATTATCAAAGGGCAACTTACAATAGGAGCTTTAGCGGTAATTGGGCATTACAACATCCCAAACTTGCTGTCATCTTTCCAGGATAATTTTCCTGGGATCAGGATAAATATCATTGAAAAACAGTGTGAAGATTCCTTATCCATGCTGCAGGCCTCAAAATTGACGCTGCTTTTGTTCAGATTAACAAGCCGAATCCCCTGTTTCAATTTCATACCATTGCAACCGATAAAATGGTTGCTGTGACCAGCCACAATCATCCTTTGGCTAAAAGGGTGTCGGTAGACCTGAAAGAATTAAAAAATGAAAAGTTTATTTTGACGCCACCCGCTTCCGGACACTATCAAGACTTCTATAATGCCTGCGTGACTGAAGGCTTTGTACCCAATGTATTACTGAAGTGCGCGATAGTTAAAACAATGCTGAGTTTTGCCCGTGAGGAACTTGGCATTACAGTGCTTTCATCCAAAGTGGCTGCTGCGGAGAAGTATCCCGACATGAAGATTATAAAGATCACACCTACAATACACAGAAAAATTTCCCTGGCCGTAAGAAGCACCGATATACCCCCAACACTTAAAGTGTTTTTAAAGTTCGCCTCACAATGGTTTAAAACACAGGACTCCTATGAGGACATTAGAGACACAGCAGTTAACTCAAGTGTCACCTCTCGCAACATCAAACTCGTATACAGCAGAGATAATATGAGGCTGAGGCCGGCCCGTTAAAGAAGACAAAAATTAGCTGCGAAAATTCACTGATCAGTCACAACTAAACAATAAAGCAAGGCCACTTATTCGGCCTTGCTTTATTGTTTAATTCTCCGCCACTGTCTTACCTTATACTCACTGGGAGGTTTCGCTGCTTCTTCACGCCTACATCTTAAAAATTAAGGAGCGACTAATAAAGTCGCCCCACTTTGAAGCTAAATTCCGTTGTTTAACCGAACATGCCAATAGAAATCCAGTATGGAACCGCAATAGCCAGGGTAATCAGACAGGCTAACCCGTATACTATGCCGTACTTGCTCATCTGCCACGATGTCCAGGACCTTTCTTTGGCTATAGATTCCGCCACCATGGCAAACATATTCGTGTAATTCAGGAAGAAGCAGTTTGCTCCCATAATGAAGAGGGCTACCCAAACGACAGGATTAATATCGAAGCTTTTCGATATTTCAGGAAGAATCGGTATAAGAATAGCCATAGTGGGAATAAACACCGCCACGTCAAAGAACCTCAACACAAAGAATAGTAATATCAAGGAATAACAAAACAGCCAGGGACTCGTGGTTAAAGGCGCGATTACCGGAACCAATACACCAACTAACCATTGAGACACGCCGGTAACACCAAAAACACCGCCAATGCTCATGGCCACACCGATAAACATAATTAAATCCCAGCTGATACCAGTACCGATTTCCGAACCTTTAATGACACCGGTAATTGTTAAAAGAAACAGTCCCGCTAGAACTGTTGCACCATCTGGAATTCCGTGAATGCGGTTGGTGAAGAACATAACAAAACAACCTACAAGGATTATAGCGCTGATAATTTCATCCCTGTTGAAAGAACCGAGTTTTTTGTACTCTTCCTTAAAATATTCTTTTTCTAATGCTATCGGCTGATTCGGCTTTAAAGCAAAATACCCGCCTACAATAAGCAATACGGTCAATACTAAAGCAGGCATAAACATAACTTGAAAATACGAACCAAAGTTTAATAAGCCCTTCAAATCCGGAACCGCATCATACATGCCCATGATGATCGGTCCGTGCAGAGAACCGGTAAGCCAGCCTGTTCCGGGTATAACCGCCATAGCCCAGGCCGATAATAGAAGCAAAGCGCTTCCACTGGACTTTAATTCCAGTTTGCAGGCTTGAATAACGCTGACAGCGATAGGTACAATGATCACGCAGCGTACAGTAATTGAAGGTGTAAGAGCCGATAAGGCCAGCCCGATGATAACAAACGCTAATATAAGCATCGGGTAGGACGGTTTGAACAATTGGATTACCAGGTAACCAATCCGTTTGCCCAGTCCTGTTTTAATTAGTACAAACCCGAAGAATAGAGCCGGGATCAACGTCCACAGGGCACCGCTGGTAAATCCGGAAAAAACGCTTGTCGAGGGAACTTTTAAAGCTAGCGTAAACAGTAAAAAGAAACACCCTGAAATTCCGTTGGGCATATTCATGGGTTTAAATATCCACATGCCGATAGTAATGATTAAGGCCAGTAGAACCAAGTGCGCTTGCGCTGTTAAGTCCGGTACCCAGGGTTTGGCAAGACCCACATAAAGGGCGATAATGAGCATAACTATGAAACATAAATCAGTTACTTTGAATTTCGTCCCTGATGCTGTCATTAAGTTTTTTCCTCCCCTCAGATTTTGAAAATCCAGCTGACTTCAGAACCTCTTTTGGAGTCTAGGTGACTCTGTCCACTGCCGTATACTCTTTTTGCAACCACCTCACCCACCGCCGGCATACATCCTGGGGCGCTTGCGCGCCCCATTCTTTACTTCTCACGCCGGCTGCTTGGAATATACTGCTCGCAAACGGTTAAATTTTATTGTTTAGCTGCCAATATCGCTTTGAGATTGCCCCACTCCGGCTCGAATATTTCCCTGGGCATCTCTTTTAAATCGGGAGAAATCTCAGGCCTGAAGCCCATATGGGCAATGACGTCTTTTTCCACATCCATGCCCGGCGCTATTTCGACCAGGGTTACCTTACCGTCGATCAGCTTGAACACGGCGCGCTCGGTGACATAGACCACCTCTTGCCCTCTTTTAGCGGAGTACACACCGCTGAAGGTGACATGTTCATTGGCCTGGACAAATTTCTGAACCCTGCCCTCTTTCAGAACTTTGATGGTGCCGTCTGCTACCTCATATTCCGCTCCGCCTGCGGTTAAGGAGCCGCAGAAAACTGCCTTCTTGGCGGATGATGAAATATTTACGAATCCGCCCGGTCCCACTACCTTGGGTCCGAACTTACTGACGTTAATGTTGCCCTCAATATCGCATTGGGCCATTCCCAGGAAGCATATGTCAAGACCGCCGCCGTCATAGAAGTCAAACATATTGCCGTGGTCAATAAGGCAATCAGGGTTGAGAGCAGCCGGGAAATCCATACCTTTGGCCGGGACGCCGCCAAAGGCGCCTAACTCGATGGTCATTAACAAGTCGTCACTTACGCCTTCTTCTCCAGCCACAGCGGCAACTGCGTCAGCCATCCCGATACCCATGTTGACGCAGGTGCCGTTCCTCAACTCCATTGCCGCCCTGCGGCCTACAACCTTGCGCTCGTCAAGCTCCATGGGGGCGAGCCGCGCCAGGGGCTTTCTGATTCGCCCGTCAAATGCAGGCTCATTTAAGGTGACTCTTGTCTGCAGGTGGTTTTCCGGTTTGCCAACAACGATGTAGTCCACCAAAACGCCCGGTACTTTTACAGCCTTGGGATTAAGTGTCTTGGCTTTGGCCACGTACTTAACCTGGGCAATGACAATGCCGCCGTTTCTTTTTGCCGCCATGGCCTGGTGCAGCGCTTCCAGGAACAATGGCTCTTCGTCCATGGTCATATTGCCGTCTTCGTCGCATACGGTGCCGCGGATCATCGCCACATCAGTTTTCAATGGTTTAAAGTACAAATATTCTTCCCCCTGGAAATTAACCAGTTCTACCAGGTCATCCGGGGTAATGTTATTAATCTTGCCGCCCTCCCGGCGGGGATCCGTATAGGTGCCCAATCCCACTTTAGTGAGCACGCCAGGTTTGCCGCCGGCCATCTGCCGGTACAAATGGACCAGGACGCCCTGGGGAAACAAGTGGCACTGGACCTTATTTTCAAGAATCAGTTTGCCCAGCATGGGGGCTTCGCCGATATGTCCGGCAGTGTGCCTTCTGGACATACCCTCATGGCCCATATGGTTCATGCCTCTGGTCTTCCAGTCGCCGCAGCCGCAGCTGTGATGGTTCCAAAGGTCCCGGGGATGCCCGGTTTCCAGAAAACTCTTCTCAAGCGCTATCGCCAGTTCTTCGGGAAAACCGCACAACCCTGCTGTGACCCATGATACACATGCGCCGTCTTTAACCAAAGCGCCGACCTGATCTGGGGTGATTACTTTCGACATATTCTCTTCTCCTTTCAAAATTTAAGAATCTAAACTGTGCTGCAAACAAGACATGTGAATTTTATAATTCCTTTGACTTAGTTCACCTCACTTTCAAACTGCAATTTAAAATATAGAAATTCTATTAAATCACACGATTTCACATCTTTATTTGATTTTTATCTTATCATCCACAATTGAATAAAGAGAAATATACGTTTACGATTGAATTAATTGGTTCTGCCTATTAATATGCCGGAAACAATGAATGCTTTTATAAATAGCAGAGTATTTACTTTTCACCGGGCACACCCTGTTTTTTTATCTTGCTTAATTTTCTATTTTTATGTTATAAAGATTTACAAATTATCCGTCATTTGCTTTTGACCATAAAAAAGCACAACGCCCCTGTTTAATATGCTAATGCGCTGACATTAAGCACCAGAGGCGTTGCCACTATGAGTTGATCTTTTACCCATCAGATCCCAGCAAATATGAGATTTTGTAACGTGATCTCAAATACAGTACTTCACGCTGCGTATGCACATATTACTATACAGTCACACTATCAATCTCCTTGGGTATATTCCATTCTCCGGGCCTTAAAGTAACTCTTTAAAATTTTTTTAGTGATGTCACGCGGTAATGGGGAATTGGTTCCTGACTGAACAGGCAGAGGTTCCTCGTAAAATCGATCAGGAAAAGCACATTCTTCCATTTTTTCACCCTCGCGCACATTAAATCGATGTTGAAGGTCCCATATATTCTCAGCAACCTTCATAACTTCTTGCTCAGTATAAGGGTGACCGGTTACCGCTGTAAGCGCCCGTGCGTAAAAATCTGCGCCCAGCGCTCTGTGGACGGGCGGCCTGATGCAAAGACCTGTCGAATTAATGATTGTGATCAGGTCTTCGGCATATTTGGCCATCTTAGGAATATCCACTTTATAAGGAGCCTCACCAAATATTTCTTCCTTGAGAAACTTTGGCATATCCAGACTGTTGAACGTATTTTCTGAAACAGCAATCTCTTCCTCAAAGTAATTACGCACCCCGCCTAACAAATTATCAACCGGTGACCTGGTTCGCAGGTGATCCCCGCCCCTCGTGTTAGTAAGGTATCCCAGCGTCCACACATCCCATTTTCCCCTGGGATCCCGGACAGGTATTTCCACTCCTTTAATATGCATGGCATACCGCTCACTGCCCGGTATACTTGAAGAAGCTCTTTTGACCCCTTCAGCCAGCAGATCTCCAATGCCGTTTCTTTGCCCAATATTCACTAAAAGTTTGATAATACCCTTAAAATCGCCCCACACGCTAGGCACTTCCTTCCCAGATTTACCGAGCAGGCCGTTCTGGTTCGCTTCAATAGCAAAAGCGATTACACCGGAGGCGGAAATCACGTCCATACCATATAAATTGCATACTTCCGCGCATTGCAAAATTTCAGCGTTTTCTTTAATCCCCAGCTTGGCGCCAAATTCCATAACAAAGCTTACCTCCAGGCCTTTATACTGATACCCTTTGTATTTCCCGCTCTTTACATTTGTCCAGTGGGTACAAGCAATCGGACAAGAAAAGCAAGCCAGGTCCTTTTCTTTGTATGTTTTTTCAAAAACCCTGCGGCCCCGGGTTTCTTCCCAGTCATCAAAATACCCCGAGGTAAAATTGTGCCCGGGAAGTGCGCAGATTTTATTGTATGGGTCGGCAACAACCATGCTACCGTAGCGATTAGTGTAACCGAAGGATTCATGGCCAATGACCTTTTTAAAAGCTTCCGTCATAATACCGGCAAAGCGGCGGCGATCCGCTACCCTGACTTCGCCCGTTCCACGAACGGCAACGGCTTTTAAATTTTTACCGCCCATTACCGCGCCCATTCCGGTCCTTCCCCACGCGCCGTGGTAATTATTTAGCACTGAGGCAAAACGAACAAGTTTTTCTCCGGCCGGGCCGATGCTGGCAACTTGATAGTCTTTTCCTTTTTCTTGCCTTATCCGATTAACAGTTTCACAGGTATTTAAACCCCAGAGGTGAGTTGCATCTTCAATTTTTATTTGGTCATTATCTATGGTTATATAAACGGGCGCGGGACTTTTTCCCTTCAACACAATATGACTGTAACCTGCAAATTTTAATGCCGCCCCCCAAAGCCCCCCGCTGTTACTGGCGCCGAACCTGTTGCTCAGAGGGGACTTGGCGGTTAGTTCAGTGCGCGCGGCAGTAGGCAACAGGGTTCCCACAAAAGTGCCCGCGCCAAAAATTAAGTTATTGTCCGGGCCGAGAGGATCTGCGCCTGGTAGCGTTAGGTCAACCAGCATTTTAGTGTTTACCCCCAGCCCTCCTAAAAAATCCCGGTGCAGGTCAGACGCGTCTTCAATATCTATTTTTTTGCCGGTCAAATCTATTTTTATCAACTTAAACATACT
Organism: Pelotomaculum sp. UBA3103; assembly: GCA_002365855.1. Classification (GTDB taxonomy): domain Bacteria; phylum Bacillota; class Desulfotomaculia; order Desulfotomaculales; family Pelotomaculaceae; genus UBA3103. The sequence goes on from DFAP01000125.1 coordinate 17,318, forward strand.
CGCTACCTCTTTTCCTTTACCAGAGCTTTGCCGGCGCAGTAGGTTGCGCACAGGCCGCAGTTATTGCAACCATGGTCAAGTCTAACACTAAAACGGTCTTCCTTTTCATCTTTGCTTTCTATTGTTATAAGAGAACGAGAGGGATTAAACCCACCTTCATTAGCCCAGGAACAAATCATCTGGCAAATGCGGCATCCTGTACAGTTTTCCTCAGAGATAGTTATCTTCCATTTCACTGTAAACACATCCAATACCGATATTATTTATTTGTTACCGCTTTTTTGCAGACCATTGGCGTCATGCCGGCGTCACCGGCTTAGCTTTGTTGTAAAATCATATTTGAAAACCCCAACTAATACATACACAAATGACATACCTGTTACCGGATGAGCTCAAGCATAAATTATTATTAATCGGGTAGGAGGCTACCC
>DFAP01000075.1 GCA_002365855.1 Pelotomaculum sp. UBA3103
AGAATATCTTTGATTTGGTCACGAAAATATCCTGGGTGCTGACACATGGTCCGGGATATTTTCTTAATTAAACTAATACTCCTTAATCTTTTGTCCCAGCAGACAATATAATATTCACCATGTTTTTCAATTCTACAATGTCAAAAGGTTTCGCAAAAAAATAATCAATAATACCATTTTTCTTTGCTGCAAATATCGTGTCTAATGTAATAAAACACGGGTGTACAGGGGCGAGCGTTTAACTTAAGGGTATTTTCAACAACTCTGCGCGCAAAGCGCTTTTTTGTTGCCTGTTTCAACTAATGAGAGCAGGAGATGGAAGAAAGCTTGTTGAATCATGTAATGTTTCGCCAAGAATATCAATGGGGGTGGAAGCAATAGGAAAAACCATAGTTATAGCCAACCAGAAGGGCGGAGTCGCCAAGACCACAACTGCTGTCAACCTCGGTGCGTGGCTTTCCCTCATGGGGCAAAAGGTGCTGTTGATCGATATAGACCCCCAGGGAAATGCAACCACAGGCGTTGGCGCCGATAAAGAAAATGTGGAGAGCTGTGTTTACGACGTGCTGATTAACAGTTTGCCTGTTGAAGATGTGATCATACCAAGCGCGTTAGAAAACCTGGATCTCATTCCAGCGACCATTGAGCTTGCAGGAGCGGAGATAGAACTTGTGAGTGTGGCTGACAGAGAAAAGATATTAAAAAAAGCGCTCATTGAGGTGAAGAGCCGGTATGACTTTATTTTTATAGACTGTCCGCCCTCTTTGGGACTACTGACTATTAACGCACTGGTCGCCGCCGACTCCCTGATTATTCCCATCCAGTGTGAGTACTACGCGCTGGAGGGCCTTGGACAGCTGTTAAAAACCTTTCAAATGGTGCAGCAGAGCCTGAATGCAGAACTGGTATTGGAGGGAGTGCTGCTTACAATGTTTGACGGGCGGACCAACCTTTCTATTCAGGTGGTTGACGAGGTAAAAAATCATTTTCGGGAAAAAGTTTACAGGTCCATAGTGCCGAGAAATGTCAGGCTCAGCGAGGCGCCCAGCCACGGCAAGCCGGTGATGGTTTATGACCGGCGGTCCCGCGGATCCGAAGTATACCATGAGTTGGCAAAAGAGGTGATGGGAATTGAGTAAGCGCAGGGGTCTGGGCAAAGGTCTTCAGGCGCTGATCCCGGCCGCGGAGAAAATTTCCCCCGGACAGGACCAGTACAGGGAGATAAATATTGAGGAAATTCAGGCGGCTCCCCGCCAGGCAAGAAAATTATTCGACCAGGAAAAACTCAGGGAGCTTGCGGCTTCAATCAAGGAGCACGGAGTCATTCAGCCAGTAGTGGTGAGACCTATAGCAGAAGGCGGCTACGAGCTCATCACTGGCGAAAGACGTTGGCGGGCTTGCAAAGCTCTCGGGTATCAAAGCATCCCCGCTTTCATAAAAGAGTACAGGGATCTTGATGCCAGCGCGGTATCTTTGATTGAAAACGTGCAAAGAGAGGACCTTAACCCGCTGGAGGAAGCCCTGGCCTATCGCCAGCTAATGGAGGATTTTGGGCTGACTCAGGAAGAAGTGTCTGGGCGGGTTGGGAAAAGCAGGCCCTTTGTGGCGAACATGGTCAGATTGCTTGGCCTTCCCGAAGAGGTTAAAGAGCTTATAGCTGCCGGGAAAATAAATGCCGGTCACGCAAAGGCCCTGCTGACTATCCGTGACAGTAAGAAACAGCGGTCAGCGGCATGGAAAATCGCCCGCCAACAGCTGAGCGTGCGTCAGGCTGAAAGAATGGCCAGGATCGCTGCCGAAAAGAAGGAAATAAAAAGCGAGCAAAAATTGTTGACTGCTGACGATATTAATAAGTCCATGGAAGGATTAAAAAAATACCTGGACGCAAAAGTAATGGTAAAACAGATTCAAGGAGGGGCAGGTAAACTCGAAATAAATTTCAGCAACGAGGACGATCTTAGAAGGATTATTAGCATCGTTTTGGGAGGTCGCAAGCTATAAATGTTCCACGTGGAACATTTATAAGAGCCAGGTAGTTATTTTAAGCAAGGAGCTGCTTTGTGTGGTAGGAACGACGGTAAATGCCGCGGCAATCATCATCGGGGCCTCTGTCGGACTGCTTTTCAAAAAAGGCATTCCAGACCGGGTAAGGCTGACAATAACCCATGGCGTTGGCCTGGCCGTCCTCCTGATAGGGCTTCAGATGTCCATGCAAACCCAGCAAATCCTGGTAGTGGTTATCAGCCTGGTTCTGGGTGGCCTGACCGGTGAACTGTTAAACATTGAGGGTGGCCTGAACCGTCTGGGAAAATGGCTGGAGTTAAAAATCGGCAGCGGGACAGGTGAAGTGGGCAGGGCTTTTGTAACGGCCAGTCTGATCTATTGTATAGGGGCAATGGCCGTGATGGGTTCAATTGAAGACGGGCTAAACAATAATCCCCGGATACTTTTTACCAAGGCTGCTCTGGATGGGATATCGTCTGTTGTGCTTACCTCAACTATGGGTATTGGTGTCGCCTTTTCAGCTATTCCGGTGTTTGTCTACCAGGGAGCAATTACCCTCCTGGCGGGTCTGGTAAAAGGAGTGCTCAGCCCCGCAGTGATGGCCGAGATGACTGCCACAGGCGGACTTTTGATTATAGGGATTGCTCTTAATATTATGAATATAATTGAGATAAAGGTGGGTAATTTGCTGCCCTCAATATTTTTTGCAGTCCCTATTGCAATCATTATTTATCGAATAATTCCAGCCTGACAGCCTGATTTACCGGCTGCTCATTTTATCAAAAGCGGCCCTTTGGGCGGCTGCATATACTTCCTTTAGGGGGATGCCCTGTTTTAGGGCGAGCCTCTTGCAGTCCTCGTACTCGGGGGCTGCCTTGATCATGCCGCCGTTCTCCCCGAGTATCCCTGTTTTAACTGAAACGCTTCCATAAGGTGTGTCCACCACAAAAAATTTTCTCTGCAGAGTCCTTCTTCTTTCAACCCTGATGCGGGTCCCCAGCGTTGTGGTTTCACCAAATACCTCCCTGAGAATGTTTTCCAGGGTGTCTTCTTCGCAGAGCACCGTGAGCAGGTTGGCGGGCCTCCCCTTTTTCATTACAATTGGCGTTAAAAATGCGTCCAGCGCTCCAGCGGTAAAGAGCTTCTCGAGCAGGTAGGGGTAAAACTCCGGGTTCATGTCGTCAATACTGGTTTCGACAACTAAGACCCTGCTGTTTTCTGCGTTAGCTTCACTGGTTCCGCAAACTGCCTTGATTAAAGCAGGTTCCCCGTGATCATATTCAACAAACCCATACCCCGTTGTTTCAACAAGCATTTCTGGGAGTTCACCGAATGAATCGGTACAGGATGCGAGCAGGGCTACTCCCAATGGGGTGGCAAGCCTGCCGTGCGCCCCGCAGATCTTTGATCCTCTGGCAAGTTCAAGCAGCAGGGGGGCTGCTGACAGCCCGTTGGGAGTAGCCCTGCCGCCTACAGGAAGAGGAGACGCCACTATTTTATCCGCGCCAGCCCTGTTCAGGGCGATAAAAGCGCCGGTGGCAAAAACTGTTGCCCGTGTCAATTCTTTTTCATCCATCTCAATGTTGTCAGCCGGTATGTTCAACAGCCTGGACAGCGAAGCGGTGTAAAGGGTAAAAAGCCGTCGCAGCCGGATTGCAACCAGATCCCCCGCACCGGCCCGCCCGCTATAACGGCCGATAAATTCACGAACCGGGAGGGACCGCCCGCTGTCGGGCATATTTAATTCAGCGGTGGTGGCATATATATTTAAGGCCAACTTTTTTTTAAAGGACAGATTAAAAATTTCACCGGTTAATTCTCCGATCTCTTTGACCAGGGATTCGTGGCAGCCTGCCAGGTCGGCCATGGCGCCAAAAAAAGCCTCTCCAGTTACTCCGCCGGAACAATCTACATAAAGGATTTTCAAGTCCAGCCCTCCCACCTTGTGTTGTAATACAAGTATACCAAAAAATCCTCCCAAACACTTGTTTTAACACAGAAGGTAAAAATTATTTTCCAAAGTATTTTCTTTATTTTAAGATGTTTTTGTTTGTTAGAATGGTTTGAGGGGAATTCTAACTTCCAGAGAGAAGGGGGATACGCCATGATTTTTAAAAACCGGGCAGATGCCGGGCGAAAGCTGGCGGAAAAGTTAGCGGGGTGTGTTGACGCAGACGGGGTTATACTTGCTATACCCCGTGGTGGTGCTATTGTTGGGGCTGAGATTGCCGGTGAGTTTGGTTTGGTATTGGACCTGATCATTCCCCGCAAGATAGGATCGCCTCAGAATCCTGAGGTGGCAATAGGAGCCGTGACTCAGGACGGCTCTACTATTCTTGACCAACGTCTGATTGAACTGCTCAGGGTTAGCGAATTGGAACTAAAAGACATCATAGCTGGCGAAATAAAAGAGATTGACCGCCGGATGGCTCTTTACGGGGCAGGGAAAGACCGTGAGAACTATGTAGGCAGACAGTTGGTGGTGGTGGATGATGGAGTGGCAACCGGCTACACGATGCTTGCCGCCCTGCGATCAGTCAGGAATTTAAGCCCAAAAGAATTGATTCTGGCAATTCCGGTGGCGCCTCCGGACACACTGGAACTTCTAAAAAAAGAGGCCGACCGGACTATCTGTCTTTTCACTCCCGACCATTTTTATGCCGTTGGCCAGTTTTATGAAAATTTTGAGCAGACCGCTGATGAAGAAGTTGTTAATGTTTTAATGAAACTAAAAGATAAATAAGCGAATAAAAAGCCCCCGGCTCTCCAACAATAATATCAGGAAAAAGGGGGTGAGCCGCCTTGGCGGGAAAAACAATCGCGGTTGAAGAGGGTTTGTCGAGCACCATCATTGAGGCCCTGACTAAAGAAGGATACAGGGTTGTAAAGCCGGGCGCCGGAGTGAAAGCAGACGCGACAGTGATAACAGGAATGGACCGAAACATCATGGGCGTGCAGGATATTGTGGATAAGTCAGCTGTAATTGATGCATCTGGAAAGACGGCAGATGAAATTCTAAAGGATCTGCATAAACGCCTGTAAAATTATCTAAAAACAACAGCGCCCGGGATTAAAACCCCCGGGCGCTTTGCTGGCAGCTAAACTCTAAAGCAGTTTTGTTCAGTCCTCTCACGATGACGTCAGCAAGCTTCATAACAAGGTTCAGCCTGGTGTTTTGCAGGACCATGTACTCCATAAAGCCACCCACGTTAACAATGCCGGTGACATGGATCTGTCCTACCTCCGGCAGGCTCTTGTTGACCCCCGCTCCGGGCTGCAGGGAGCCGTCTCCCAGGTTAATGCAGCCGACATTCTCAACCCGGCCCAGGCAAGCATCCACGGCGATAATAAAAGGGTCCTTATAGGCGCTGTTGATTTCATCCACTCTTTCCTTCAGGTTGCTGGCATGGACAGGGTTGTCCAGGGTGCCGTATACGATAAAGAAGTCCTGATGAGTGCCGTCTATTTTAGAACCTACCAGCGGGCCCAGACAGTCTCCCGTCGAGCGGTCGGTACCTATACAAAGAAGAACCTTGGGACGTTCCTTTGAAACGCCGAATCTTTTCAGACGGGAAATCAGGTCCCGGGCAAACTTGCCGGGAGCCAGAGTATCTTCAATATGAATCCTGGTCTTTTCATAACCTATTAACTCTTCCTGTTTCTCACGCAAAGCTGGCATTAATAACCCCCCGAAATTTACACAACTACTATATTTATTGCCATATAGGGGGCAGGTTATTCCTGGTTCAGGATATTTTTGTTCAGAGCAAGTTCAACCTGGCATAGAATTGCACAAGAGCCATAATATGAGTAACGGTAGATTTTCTTTTGCAGGGCGGTGAATCACTATAAAAAGAAGAGACGAGCTGTGGCTCCTGGCCAAGGTCGTCAGCGCCTATGTCGGTGCTGTTATTGGAGCTGGATTCGCTTCGGGCCAGGAAGTAATGCAGTTTTTTATCCTGCACGGCAAGGGCGGTCTCCTGGGAGTGGCGCTTGCGACAGCGCTGTTTTCCTACCTCGGTGGATTGGTAATGTTCATATCCATCAAAATGAGAACAGGCAGCTATAGGAGGCTGTTCACCTACCTGCTGGGAACTAAATTCGGCATGCTGATGGATGGGCTAAGCCTGTTCATACTGCTGGGAGGTCTTGGCGTGATGATGGCCGGCAGTGCTGCTGTATTTAGCGAGCAGTTTGCATTTCCGTCCGGGTCCGGGGTATTTATCATTGCAGCGTTGACCTCCCTGGTTATCCTCGGAGGACTGAAAAGGGTTCTCGCCGCCTATGTATTTCTGGTTCCCCTCAAATTAGCGGCGGTGGCGTTCATTTCCCTTGCAGCCCTTTGGGCTTCTGGAGGCATGGCAGGTCCGTTTTTACCGGCGCAGTCCGGCGGGGGCGTGGCAGGAAACTGGGCTCTGGCCGGCTTACTCTATGTTTCTTATAATATGGTTGTCCCTGTAGCTGTCCTTTCCTCCATGGGCAGGAGTGTACCGTTAAAACTGGGAGTAGCGGGTGGAGTGCTGGGGGGCCTGCTGCTTGGCCTGGCTGTTTTGCTTGTGACCCTGGCAGGAATGGCTTATCTCCCGGAGGCGGCCACCTACCAGATACCCCTTATGTACCTGGCGGGCAGCCTGGGCGAAGTGTTTCGCTGGGGGCTGGGTTTGCTGATCTGGCTGGCTATACTTACAACAGCTATAGCCAACGCCCACGGATTTGCCAGCAGGCTGGCTCCAGAAGGGGGAAAAAGCTACCGGATTTTTGGTGTTGGCGCATGCCTTCTGGCCCTGCCGCTATCCTGCTGCAGTTTCACTGTTCTGGTCCGCTTTTTATATCCTTTGTTTGGCTATGCAGGCATGCTGCTTCTTATCACTCTTTTGTTGAAACCGCTGAAAATATTTTCCATCAGAATTAAATAATACTTCACATTGGACAGGGATTCCATATAATATAATATATCTGGGTAGAAACATGATCCTTCGTAATCTTAATAATATCCGAAAAGTATTAATAAATCGTATTTGTTGGGAGGGGCGAAAATGAACTGGCTTGACTGGTTAATCATATTGATAGTCGTCCTTTCGGCCTTCCAGGGACTGCGCTATGGCCTGCTGGCCAGCATTGCCCGGCTTGCCGGGATTCTGGCCGGCCTTGGAGTGGCTTTTACTTATCACCGCACCCTTTATGAGTATGTAACCGTTCAGTGGGACCTGGAGGAAAAAATATTCCCGCTGGTCAAGGGGGTCTTAAAGGTCTGGACGCCATCAAGCAGTGACATGCCCACGGTTTTTTCGCCCGGTGAGGTGACGGCCTCAAACTTAGCAGTTAATCAGGCGACTTCCTATGTGGACTACCTTGCCGGTGTGGTTGCCGCCGGAGTACTTGACGCCTTATGCTTTTTAACGCTTCTTGCCGCAACTGTCTGGGCTGTGAGTTTGGCCGGGGGCATCCTGACAAAAGTTGCTGACATCTGCTTGATGGGTCCCCTGAACCGGTTGGGCGGCCTTGTTTTCGGCGCGGCCAAGGGCTTGGTCGTGGCAATGATCGTTCTGACAATAATGGCCCCCTTCCAGGGGTCCTTGAAACAAACGCCGGAAAGCTCTTCAGATATTCCCGGTATTACTTCCCGCCAGAAAGGCTCTTTCTATGATTCAAAACTGCTGCCTTATTTTGAGCCTTTATTTAACTCCATCAACCGGCCTCTGCCCGGTTCGCTTCCGGATAATCAAGAACGCGAAGGACCGGCGAAGATGGCTTAGACGGCGGGCCGTACTGAACGGTAATTGATCATATGTA
>DFAP01000114.1 GCA_002365855.1 Pelotomaculum sp. UBA3103
TCAATGTGCGAAAGTTGAGTAACTTAATATATAACTCCCAGAGGGAATCAGCTATGATAAATTATATTTTACGTGAAAGCCGTATCCTGGTCACTGAAGGGGAAAATACCATAAATAAATATTGTGTTATTCAGCTGTGCGTAAGTGATAAGGTCCTGGCACTTGCAGAAATAAGCACGTCAGGGAACCTTTGGGTTTTCCAAAGAATTTACGTTGATTCGGAACACAGGGCCAGAGGTTATGGGTCAGATGTGTTAAAAAAGCTGACAGATTATCTGGATATAAACAAAATAGATTTATACGCAAATATATATTCATCTGGTTCCCTGAGTGATCAGCAGCTTGAGGCGTGGTACAAGCGCAACGGTTTTGTTGACTCAAAAGATATAAGCTATCAACTGGCCAGGTACAGCAGGTAATAACATTTTTAAACGCGGGAGGGTTCCATTCTGTTTGCTAAGGAAGCTGGCTCATCAAGTATTAATTTTACATAAAAATCTTTTTTGTCTTAGAAATTATCCAACATTTATTGTTATTTATTTATTTTAGGCTAAAATGAAAGAAGAAACTTTTTATTCGACATTAAGCACTTTTTTTGCTAAAGCTGTTATAAATTGATCCGCAAAGCACTGCTATTGCGTCTAATATGTAAAAGAGAGAGGTTCAATATTGTATTTAATCAGTTGGTTGGTTAGGCAAACCTCTTTGTATCGCTGAGACATGCAATTTTTAATGTGTAGGGGGCTAAATTTTGTCCGCTAAATCAAACCGGATTTTCTACAGTCTTTTAATTGCAGCTGCTATTGTGTTGCCGTTCGTTATGATTAGTTCAGGGTTTTTTGCCTCAGCCTCAGAAAAAGTGTTGCCGGGTGTGGAGGTTATGGGCACAGACCTGGGCGGGCTTAATAGGGAAGAAGGTATGGCCAGTCTGGCTGAACTGGAAAAGAACCTGCGGGGGACTAGGGTTATCCTTCGCCATCACGGTCAGACCTGGCCTCTTCTTCTCAGTGAAGTTGGCTTTGGTATCAACGAGGAGGCAGTAATGGAGGCCGCCCTTAACGCGGGCAGGCAAGGGTCGCTGATTCACAGGTGGCAGGAGCGCAAGCTTCGGGAAAAAGAGAAGTATTCCCTGAAGCCGGTTATTGGGTTCGACCGTGCAGCACTGTCACAGAGGGTAAGGGAACTTGCGCGGGATATTATCGTGGAACCGCAAGACGCTTTTTTTGAAATAGAAGAAGACGAAACTGTAATTGTCATGCCTGCTCAGACCGGACTTGATATAGATTTGGAAAAACTCCAGGGGGATATTTGTAGGGTCCTGCTTGAGAATAAAAAATCAGAGGTGAACCTGTCACTGGTCAAGGCGCCTCCGGCACGCTCCACTGTGGATGTTGAAGTGATGGGTGTCGATGCCCTTCTGGCCGGTTACACCACTAGTTTTGACACAAGCAAGGTCAGCCGCACCTACAATGTCAACGTGGCGGCGCGCGCTTTTGACAATTTGCTGGTCAGACCCGGACACATGGTATCTTTTAACGAGGTAGTCGGGCCGCGCAGCTCGGAAGCCGGTTACAAAACCGCTCCTGTGATTATCAACGACGAGTTTGTGGACGGCCTGGGCGGAGGTGTGTGCCAGGTATCCACCACACTTTATAACTGCATACTCCTGGCAAACCTGGAGGTAGTGGAGCGCACCAGTCACGCTCTGCCTGTCGGGTATGTTCCCCTAGGGCGTGACGCCACGGTCGTTTACGACGCTCTTGACCTGAAATTCCTCAACAATACAGACAGTTATTTATATATAAGGTCAACTGTGAACGGGGGTCAGCTCACCATAAAGATTTACGGCAACTCTGCTTTTAAAAGGGATGTCTCCGTAAATACCTGGGTAACCCGTGAGTCAGAACCCAAGGTGGTTTATGAAGAAGACCCCAACCTGCCGGAGGGGGAGCAGGTCGTCAAGCAGGAAGGTGCAAAAGGTTATGTTGTAGCTGCGGAACGTGTTGTCAGGTTGAATGGTGAAGTGGAAAAAAGGGAAGACCTTACAATGAGCAATTACAATCCATTGAAAAGGATTATTGCGGTAGGGACAATTAAAGAGGCTCAACAAATTGCTCCTTCCACGCCAACCAAACCTTTCGAAGATACAAAACCACAGCAGCCTCATAATATAGCGCAACAGCAACCTTTGAACCCGTTCGGGTCTGGACAGGATGTTCATTCCATAGTTGGAGATGGGTTTGAAAGTAACTAGATGCCGCTATACAGTCCGCCAGGGGGTAAATTCACCCAAAAAATTTTAACGGTAAGGAAGGAATTAACCTGCTGGTGTCGAAACTACAGTTAAAATAACCATGGAAAGGGGAAATTTACGGCCTAAAGACGCATAGAATGATATAACGTTGCAAGTCAGTTTTTGTGGTATGGAAGAACAGTGATATCCCTGGTTTAGAGCGCTGCGGCGCTGCTCAACAACGTAGGATGGCAGGATGGTAGGTAAAAAGTATGCGGTATCCAGTAAACCTGCAATTGGCAGGGGTTTTTTACCGCTCATCTTAATCTCCTACAGGAGGTTTTTTTATTTAATCTGACATTGAGGAGGAAAAGGTTTTGAAAAGGTTACTGCATAGTAATAGTTGGCGTGTCCTGAAAAGAAATAACAAAAAGGTATTGACGCTGATGGTCGTGATGGCACTGGTTTTCTTAAGCGGCTGCTCAACCAGTCAACCACCGGATAAAGCGGCGGCAGTTGAACTAAAGCTGGCTCACTTTTTCCCGAGCACTCATCCGGCTGAAAATGAACTGGTGCAGCCCTGGGCAAAAGCCATAGAGGAAGCTACCAACGGCCAGGTTAAAATAACCAGCTACCCCAGCAACACTCTTCTTCCGGCTGATGCCGTCTATGACGGTGTAGTAGATGGTATCGCCGATATCGGGTTGTCTTGCTTTTCCTACACCGGGGGACGTTTCCCTGTACTCGAAGTTTTTGAGCTTCCAGGCATAACATATAACAATTCAAAGGTAGCCAGTAAAGTAGCCTGGGAAGGAATTAAACAACTGAATCCCAAGGAGGTGCAGGATACCAAGCTCATGATGGTATTCACAACCGGCCCTGGAGATTTATTTACGAAAGTTCCGGTCCAGAACCTCAAAGATATCCAGGGGCTGGATATCAGGGCCACAGGTCTGAGTGCTGTAACACTGAAAGCACTGGGAGCAAACCCGGTGGCTATGCCCCAGTCTGACGCTTACGAGGCTCTGTCCAAGGGTGTGGTCAAGGGTAACCTTTCACCCATCGAGGTGCTGCAGGGCTGGAAGCACGCGGAGGTAACCAGTAATTTAACTCTAACGCCCTTCCTCTACAACACTTTGTTCTTTGTAACCATGAATCTTGACAAGTGGGATTCCCTGACTCCGGATGTTCAGAAAGCCATTGAAAAGGTCAACGAGGAATACTTTGAAAATGTGGCCATGGGTCTTTGGGACAAACAGAATGAGGCTGCGTTAAAGTATGCGGTTGATGAAAAAGGCATGAAGGTAATCACCCTGCCGCAGGATGAAGCCGACCGCTGGATAGCGCTTGTCAAGCCCATACAGGACGATTACGTGGCCAAAATGAATGAAAAGGGACTTGAAGGGCAGGAAGCCCTGGATTTGGTCAAGGAACTTTCCGAAAAGTACAATCAAGAATACAAATAGCATGTGAGGCAGAAGTTTAAATGAGACTTTTTGAAAACATGGTAATAATTATCAGCCGCTATTTGGACAGAATCGCCGGGTTTTGTTTGACGGCCGTAATGGTGATGGTTGTGTCCAATGTCCTTCTGCGTGTCCTTTTTAAGAAGCCGATCATGGGCGCCTATGATTATGTCGGCCTGCTCACGGCTGTAGCGATTGCTATGGCCCTGGCATACTGCGCCGTGCAAAACGGGCATATTGCTGTAACTTTCGTGGTGGAGAAGTTTCCTGCGAGGGCTCAAGCGGTAATAGACACGGTAATGAACACTATCGCGCTTATATTCTGGGGGGTTTCTTCCTGGCATGTTGCTAAGTACGCCGGGAGCTTGTCGTCCAGCGGTGTTGTTACACTAACTACTCAAACACCTGTACATGTATTTGTGTATCTCATTGCTGCCGGTCTGCTGGCGCTCTGTCTGGTAGTGTTTACGAGACTGGTCAAATCAGTAACAAAGGCGGCATTTGACAGATGAACTCACCCCTTATTGGTGTTATAGGCATAGCGGCATTCTTTCTATTGTTAATTCTGAGGATGCCCATAGCTACCGCCATGGCCCTGGTTGGCTTTGCCGGGTTTAGCTATATGGTTACCCCGTCTGCTTCTTTCAGTATGGTGGCCAAGGAAATTTACTCAACATTTTCTTCATACTCTCTCAGTGTGATAGCTATGTTTGTATGGATGGGTTTTCTGGCTTTTTACTCCGGGATTGGTACCAGACTTTATATTTTTGCCTATAAGCTGATTGGACACTATCCAGGTGGCCTGGCCATAGCCACGCAGGCAGCATGTGCTGTCTTTGGCGCGATCTGCGGTTCTAATACAGCTACTGCCGCGACTATGGGGGCGATTGCCCTTCCTGAGATGAAAAAGTACAAATATGACACTTCACTGGCCACGGCTAGTATTGCCGCGGGCGGGGTATTGGGAGTGCTGATCCCCCCCAGCGTAATCTTTATCGTCTACGGTATGGCTACGGAGCAGTCTGTGGGCAAGCTTTTTATGGCCGGTATCCTGCCGGGGATTCTGCTCATGTTTTTATACATGTGCGCAATCTACATCCTCACCTCACGAAATTCCGACCTGGGCCCGGCCGGGCCCAGGTCGAGCTGGAAAGAGAGGCTGCAGTCCCTGAGGGGCGGTCTTGGGGAAGTATTAATTGTCTTTGCTATTTCAGTTGGTGGACTTTTTGCGGGTAAGTTTACTCCTACAGAAGCCGGGGCTGTGGGCGCTGCCGGCGTTTTGGGGGTTGCTCTCCTGGAAAGGCGGATGAGTTGGGAAAATTTTAAAAAATCCCTTTTAGATACGACCCGGACCACGGCCATGATCATGTTTATAGTTGCCGGGGCCATAATTTTCGGGCGTTTTATGGCGGTAAGCAGGGTTCCCTTCGAACTGGCTACCTGGGCCGGGTCCTTGCCATTGCCCTCTTTTGCTATTATGGGAATTATCCTGGTTATATTTCTGCTGCTTGGCTGTTTTATCGATGCCCTGGCAATGGTTCTGCTGACCATACCCATATTTTATCCTGTCGTGGTTACCACGCTGGGGTATGACCCGATCTGGTTCGGAGTGATTATAGTACTGGTAGTAGCCATGGGAGTTATAACACCGCCGGTAGGCATGAACGTGTATATTATTAAGGGGGTAGCTCCTGAAGTACCTCTGGAAGTTATTTTCAAGGGAATATGGCCTTTCCTTGGCACAATTTTGATCTGCCTGGCACTGCTCATAGTCTTTCCGCAGATTGCTACTTTTCTGCCCGGTTTGCTGCTCAGGTAACTATTTTATGAATAAAATTCAATACCATGGATTGCCTTATGCCTGCATTTCCTAATTTTTTAAGGAAATGCGGGTGTTTTTATTGGCTTTTATGACCTGGAAGGTATGGGTTTAACGGTTTTTCAACATTATATGTTATAATGTGGCATAGATATGATAAAGTTAGATATGAAGGAAATTATAGTAAACAGGAGACTGTCATGGCGCAGGAAATTTTACCCAAAGCTTGCGATCTGAGCTGTGCGCTTAAAATATTGAATGGTTGGTTCTGTGTTGGCACTGAAGATATGCTGAAACTAGCGGGCAGTTTCCGGCAGGCCATGCTGGACGGCCTGGATGGACATCAGGGACCGCTTAAAATGTATCCTTCATTTTTGAATACACCAACGGGTGAAGAAACGGGTCTTTATTTATCTGTCGATTTTGGTGGTACAAATATTCGTGTTTACCTGGTAGAACTTCTGGGACGAGGGCAGGCCGTGATCAAAAAAGGGAACACGTTTCTCCTGAAGGACCCCATCCTCGGCTATGATTACACTTCTAATACAGCAACAGGAACAGAGCTTTTTGATTTTTTAGCTGCTCAGATTGAGGACCTGGCTGATTCAGATGTATATTACCCGTTGGGCCATACCTTTTCATTTCCTTCCCGTTTGGAGGATGTTAATAAAGCATTTCTGATCAAGTGGACCAAGGAAATAAGAACTAACCTGGTGGAAGGCAGGGACATCAACCTTCTCCTGTCTGACGCGCTGGAACGCCGTGGCCTGTATAAAATTAAGCCTGTTGCTGTTATTAATGATACTGTCAGCACACTACTGACTGCTGCGTACAGCGACCCTAACGCGGACATCGGTTCCATTTGCGGTACAGGCCATAATACCTGTTATCTTGAGTCGAAAGCTCCGGGTACCAATGAAGCTATGATTATTAACATAGAGTCAGGCAACTTTGACTGTGTGAATGAGAACATATTTGATCAGCGTCTGGACAGGGACAGCCAAAAACCGGGTGAGCAGCGTCTTGAAAAGATGGTATCCGGCCGCTACCTGGGTGAGCTGATGCGCTTGATAATATATGAGCTCACGGTAAGCGGGCATTTGTTTGAGGGCAGGCGCCATATAACTTTAGAGCCTTACAGCCTGGATACAGAAAACATCTCCAGAATTTTAGCCGATGATAGCCAGGAGATGACAGGTGTGGGTACGTGGCTGAAAGAATCATTAGGGATACAAGCGCCCGCACACAAGGAGATGGAGGCCATACGAAGTATCGCTACCCTTCTGACTGAACGCTCGGCCCGTCTGGTAGCTACAAGTTACCTGGGGATTCTCCTGCACATTGACCCCGGGGTCACCCGTGATCATACTATAGCTATTGACGGTACACTTTACGAAAAAATGCCCGGATACTCCCGTTCACTTAAGGAAGCCCTGGATGCGACACTACAGGACAAGGCGGGACGGGTAAAGGTTAAACTAATCAAGGAGGGTTCCGGCATAGGAGCGGCAGTTGCCGCATCTATGGCTGTTAAATGTTCAAATAAGTGCCTGGCAACAGACTTATGAACGACCGTTATCTATTTATCAGATATGGTTAGAAGACAAATCAAAACTACTTGGGGTGACTAAATTGAGGTCATTAGGTTTATGTGTTGGTGCTTCAAATATTAGCCTGGTTTTATTGGAAAAAAGAAATAATGAAGATATTCAAGTACTCAAGACAGTGATCCTGCCACATGAGGGTAACCCTCGCAAAGCTATTATGACCGTGATTGATGAACAGCTTCTAAAAAGCGTTGATGGGATTGCGGTTACAGGAAGAAAACTTAGAAACAAGTTATGCGCTTCTTCCATCTCCGAGCCGGAAGCAGTGGAATATGCATATAAGTACCTGGCACATCCATACAGCGGCGCGGACATCATTGTAAGCGCAGGCGGGGAAACTTTCATGGCTTACGAGTTGGACAGGGAAGGCAGGATCACCAACGTCTATACCGGGAACAAGTGTGCTTCCGGAACTGGCGAGTTTTTTTTGCAGCAAATCAAAAGGATGAACCTGACGGTGGAGGAAGCTGTTAACGGGTCAGACCTGGATAAACCTTACAAGGTAGCGGGCAGGTGCTCTGTCTTCTGCAAGAGTGACTGTACCCATGCAATGAATAAAGGAACGCCTAAAGGGCGCGTAACATCTGGCCTTTGCGAAATGATGGCCGTAAAAATCATTGAGCTGCTTAAAAAAACCAATCCTCAAAAAGTCTTGTTGGTTGGTGGCGTTTCTGCTAATACGGCCATGATTCACTTTCTAAATAAAGCTTTTCCCGTTTTGCATGTGCCTGAACAGGCAAAATATTTTGAGGCACTGGGTGCGGCTTTGTGGGCACTGGATGCGGAGACAAAACCAATTAGTTCTATTGATGAACTTTTTAAAGAGGGGGAAAGCTCTTATTCGGTGCTGCCTGTGATTGAGGATTTTATCCCCAGTGTGAAGTTCAAACAGGCCTTCGGGAAAGAAGCGGTTGAAGGAGATACCTGTATAATTGGTTTGGACGTAGGTTCCACAACAACTAAAGCCGTCCTCATGAGAACCGGGGACAATGCTATTCTGGCAAGCTGTTATTTACGTACCAATGGTGATCCGGTAGGGGCTTCCAGAGCCTGTTACCGGGCTCTTAACCAGCAGGTTGGTGCGAACATTGAAATTATCGGGTTGGGGGTTACCGGCTCTGGCAGGCAGATAGCAGGACTTCACGCCCTGACTCCGGCCGTGATCAACGAAATTATTGCTCACGCGACCGCAGCCGTATATTTTGATCCTATGGTAGATACTATTTTTGAAATTGGGGGCCAGGATGCAAAATACACTTTTATAACCAACGGGGTTGCCTCAGATTACGCCATGAATGAAGCCTGTTCGGCGGGCACCGGTTCTTTCCTCGAGGAGGCGGCTAGAGAATCTTTGTATATTAGCACTGAAGATATCGGGGATATTGCCCTGAAAAGCAAAAGACCCCTGAATTTCAGCGACCAGTGCGCCGCCTTTATCAGCAGTGACATTAAAAGCGCTATCCAGGAAGGCGCCAGGGTTGAAGACCTCGCGGCCGGACTGGTTTACTCCATATGTATGAATTATATCAACAGGGTAAAAGGAAACAGGGCAGTCGGGCAAAAGGTCTTTATGCAGGGAGGGGTTTGTTACAACAAAGCTGTTCCCGCAGCCATGGCAGCTCTCACCGGCAAAGAAATAATAGTCCCTCCGGAGCCTGGTTTAATGGGAGCCTTCGGCGTTGCTCTTGAGGTAAAGAACAAGCTTGAACTGGGGTTGCTTCAGCCTATGCGCTATGATTTGGCTGAACTAGAGGCCCGTGAGGTGTTCTATGAACAGCCCTTTATCTGTGCCGGGGGGAAAGAGAAGTGCGACCGTAAATGCGCCATCAGCCTGATCAGGATCAAGGAAAAGGTGTATCCCTTTGGCGGGGCTTGCAATAAATATGTCAACCTTGTCCGCAGCAGGGAACAGCAGGACTTGGATAAGCTTGACCTGATAGGCCTGCGGGAGAGGCTGGCCTTTAAAAAATACGGGTCCGGCGGCGCCAGCCTGCTGCCGCCCAACCACAAAACCGTGGCAATCAACAATTCCCTGCTGACGAATACATTGTTTCCTCTTTATTATAACTTTTTTACCGCGCTGGGGTTTGATGTCCTGCTTCGTGATGAAATTGATCAGGAAGGCATGGAGAGGCGAGGCGCGGAATTTTGCTACCCGGTAGAAATAGCGCATGGCTCGCTGATGAGCGCGTTGAGAAAAGAGCCAGATATTATTTTCCTTCCGCATGTAGCTTCCATGCCTGTCAAAAACGGTGCCGATACAAGTGTGACCTGCCCGTTCGTACAGGCGGAGCCCTACTACTTGAGGGCTGCTTTTAAAGAATTGGCGGACAAAGTGGTGTTAAGCCCTGTTCTCAATTTCTCGCGAGGATACGGGCATGAACATGATGTTTTTATAGCTGTAGCCAAACAGCTCGGCATTAAATCAAAATATGCTAAAGAAGCTTTTGATTTGGCGGTTAAGGCGCAAAACAACTTTCATGGTGAGTGCCAGGAAACCGGCAGCGCGTTCATTGAGGACCTGGAACAGCATCCGGAAGAGACAGCCGTTGTTCTTTTTGGCAGGCCTTACAATGCCTTAACCAAGAAGGCTAACATGGGAATACCTCAAAAACTTGCGACGAGGGGCTACAGGGTCATACCATATGATTTTCTTCCTTACGCCGATGAGGAGCCATCTGACAGCATGTTCTGGGCGCTGGGGCAAACTATCTTGAAAGCGGCTAAATTCACCAAGCGTCACCCTCAGCTTTACCCGGTCTATATAACTAATTTCAGCTGTGGGCCGGATTCCTTCCTGGTCGGCTTTTTCAGGGAAATTATGGGAGAAAAACCTTCTCTAACCCTGGAGTTGGATAGTCACACTGCTGACGCGGGTCTTGACACCCGGATTGAGGCTTTTTTGGACGTAATTAAAAGCTATGTGGAGATAAGCAGGAACAAAAAGCCACCGGAAGTCTTTGATTTTAAACCGGCCGAGGTTATATCCGAGGGAGGTAAAACCTGGGTGCGCAGCTCAACGGGAATAAAATACTCCCTTACAGATCCCAAGGTGCACGTACTTACACCCTCTATGGGAGATCTGGGGTCGAAATTGCTGGCGGCATCCCTGCGGCATGTGGGTATAAGGGCTTTTCCTGTGCCTGCGCCGACTGAGAAAGAATTAAAGATCGGAAAGGGATACGCGTCATGCAAGGAATGCCTGCCCCTGATCCTGACACTGGGAAGTTTGATGGAGTACCTGGGAAACAGGCAGGACACCCAAGAAATTTTAGTATATTTTATGCCTACATCCCCCGGGCCCTGCAGGTTTGGTCAGTATAATGTGCTTATTAAAAATTTGATCAGCAAAATGCGGATAAAAGACGTCGCACAAATTTCCCTCACCTGCGATAACAGTTATGCCGGCATGGGCAACGAATTTTCTGTCAGGGCATGGCAGGCTATTATAATTGCTGACGTGATGGAAGAAATATACAGTGCCTTACTGACAACAGCCAGGGATAAAGAAAGAGCGCTTGGTATCTACAACAGTGTATGCGGGAAGATTGTCGAGAGCCTGGAAAAGGACAACTGGAAAACCGTTAAGGATAAATTGCGCAAGGCGACAGCTATGCTTAAGAAGATTGAAAGAGTTCAATCCATTGAAACAACACCCAGGGCGGCCTTAGTTGGTGAAATATATGTTAGAAGAGACGGGTTCTCAAGACAGTATCTTGTTGAAAGACTTGCGGAAAAAGGTATCATGGTCAAGACTGCGCCCATATCAGAATGGATATACTACTGCGATCACCTCCTTAATAATAAAGATGATAGCAGAAAAAAAGGATTTATCAGTAGTTACGTTGAGCATATTGTTAAGTA
>DFAP01000089.1 GCA_002365855.1 Pelotomaculum sp. UBA3103
AATCTTAAAGTAAAAGAAACGTTATGATTCAAATATTTTACAAATAAAAATAACGGAGGCCACTGATGGTTCCTGGTTATAACCAAAACAATTACACACCCCGTAGTGAACTGTATGGCAGAACTGCGAGATTTCAAGAGTGCTTGCGGTCGGCCGGTATTGGAGGCGCCTTGATCATGCAAAATGCAGATTTATTTTACTTTAGCGGCACCTGTCAGGACGCTCATCTTTTGATTCCTGCGCAAGGTGAACCGCTTCTGCTGGTCAGGAAAAGCTTTGAAAGAGCGCTGGAAGAGAGCGCCCTGGATAAAATTGTTCCCGTCCGCAATTTGGAAGACATAAAGAGGGGCGTTGCCGGCAATTTAAATAATAGCGGCAGGATTGGTCTCGAGCTGGATGTTTTACCGGCCAACCTGTTTTTTAGATATAAGAGGATGCTTGAGCCGCTGGAAGTTGTAGATGCATCGGAGCTTATACGTAAAACCAGGATGATCAAGACTCCCTACGAAATTGAGCGTCTGAAAGAATCGGCGCGCTTGAGCGCGGATATGTTCTGTGAAGTTCCTAATTTGTTCAGTGAAGGAATGACTGAAATAGAATTTGCCGGGAGAATCGACCTTTTTTTACGGGAAAGAGGGCACCAGGGTAAAATGCGGGTAAGGGCGTTTAACCAGGAAGCCTTTATGGGCCACTTGTTAACCGGCTGGAACTCGGCCTGCCCCAGTTCTTTCAACGGCCCTACCGGCGGTACCGGCTTGAATCCTTCCTTTCCGCAAAGCGCGAGCTCTAAGAAAATAGGCCGGAACGAGCCTATTCTGGTTGATTACGCTACCATAGTCAACGGTTATATAGTTGATCAAACCAGGATCTTTTCAATCGGTTCGTTGTCCGGCAAACTGGTCGAGGCACATAACATTGCTCTGGAAATCAAGCGCAGAGTTGTTAAAGAAGCCAGGCCCGGAGTTAACGGGAAAGATATTTATGATCTTGCGATCGGCATAGCCGGGAACGCCGGTTTGGCCGGCCATTTCATGGGGTATGGGAATAGTGTGAATTTTATCGCGCACGGGATCGGGCTGGAGCTTGACGAGTTGCCGATCATAGCCAAAAATTTTCACATAACTTTTCGGCCGGGGATGGTTTTAGCATTGGAACCGAAGTTTATCTTCCCCGGAGAGGGGACAGTCGGTGTCGAAGACACTTTTGTCATGAACGAAAACGGCCTGGAGCAGATCACGCTGGGTGACGATTCTATCTATACACTTTGATTCCGCGAAAGCCTTTACTTAAGTCACGATCTGAATTGAGGGCGGTCTGATTCTGCCTGAAGCAAGCCGCAAGTTTACGCGATTGCGGGACACAGGAGCGAGCGGTTCAACAACAAGGGGATTTGTAAGCACCCTTAAAGTAAGGCTTGGCAATAACGGGCTTTACTTTTTTTAATGAGATAATGTTGCTAAACACCAGCTTTTGAACAGGTTTTAAACTGTGTTTTTGTATGTACCATGCATTCTGGTGTAGTATATAGATAAATTCGTTATTTGGTCATGATTTGTTCACAAAACAGTAAAAAACATCGGCTATAATTAACCTAGCAAAAATCTTGATTTAGCGAGGTATGATTATGTCCGGTGTTCAAAAAAAGGGCGAAGCAGCCCTGTACATTTATGGTTTGCTGCCATTGCTGTTCGATGACTGCTTCATGGATTTGCTTATTTTTTTAGAAAGCTGTGAGCAGCCGCGTACAAGAATGAGGTCAAAGATACCTTTACATGTAAAAAATAATGTCGCTCCCTTTGTCAAAAAGGCGGTGTTCTTGAGGAGGTTTGCATGGTAGATCCCAAAAAGATCCTTATTGTGGATGATGAAGAGCTGGTTCACGACTTGATCAGGCTTTACTTGGAAAAGGAAGGATATAGTGTGGAAGAAGCATGGGATGGAATAGAGGCACTGGCAAAAACTCGCGCCATCAGCCCCGACTTGATCATTCTGGATATTATGCTTCCAAAAATGGACGGGTGGGCAGTCTGCAGAGAGATCCGTAAAACAATGATAACCCCCATCATCATGCTGACTGCCAAAGGAGAAGAATTTGACCGGGTTCTGGGACTGGAACTTGGAGCGGATGACTACGTCTGCAAGCCCTTCAGCCCGATAGAACTATTGGCGCGGATCAAGGCGGTGCTGCGTCGAAGCGCGCTGACCAGTAGTTCAGATTCTAAAATATTGAGCTACCCCGGGATGATTTTGGATTACAACAGCCACCGGGTTGAGGTGGACAGCCGCGAGGTAGCCCTGGCACCCAAGGAATTTGATTTGCTATGGTTTTTGGCCAGTAATCCTGGCAGGCTGTACAGCCGGGAGCAACTCTTAAAAAATGTGTGGGATTACGAGTACCTGGGGGATCCCCGCACGGTGGACACCCACGTCAAACGCCTTCGGGAAAAGCTCGAATCTGCTGGAAAAAAACGCTACATCAGGACTGTCTGGGGTCTGGGTTACAAGTTTGAGGTGGCTGAATAATGAGCAAAAGCCTGTTTTCCAAATTGATGGTCTCATACCTGGTAATAACCCTGGTCACCCTCACTGCAGTGGGTATAGCGACTTCCCAGCTATTTGCAAATTATTTTTACGCTGCCAAAGAGAAGGAACTAGAGCGCAAAGGCCATGAAATAGCCAGGATAATGGCGGCTTATATAGAAAAGGACCAGACCCAGCCTGTAGATTTTATGCTCAATATGCTCAATACGCTGGGTCCTTTCTTGGATGCCCGCCTGGTAACAATTGATAAGGAGAGCTTACAACAGGGTGATTCTAGCCGTGGTCCACGGGAGATGTGGTTGACGGCAGAGGAAGCAGGAAGGGTGCTCAAAAGTGAGGTTGTCAGCAAGAGGAATTTCGTTCAGCGCTTCGAGCAGGTGATGCTCACTGTAACGGTGCCGGTTAGGGTAAATAACGAGGTGGCAGGCGCTTTAATTCTATCAGCCCCTGTATCAGGACTGATATCTACAGTTAACGCCGTACGCTTATTAATCTTTTATGCAGCCGCAGGCGCAGTACTTCTCTCAGCGTTACTGGGATATTATTTGTCACGCTCCATATCCCGGCCATTGACCCAGATGAGCGCTGTTACAAGGGAAATGGCCGCAGGTAACTTTCGGCAGCGGGTGGAAGTAACCTCCGGTGACGAGGTGGGCCGGCTGGCTGAAGATTTCAACTATCTTGCAGGTTCCCTGGACCAGACCATCAGTGACCTTTCCCGGGAAAAGGGCAAAATAGAAAACATTCTGGCCAATATGACAGAAGGCGTGCTAGCGGTGGACGGGACAGGCCGTGTGATCCTTGCCAACGAGGCTATTTCCTGCACCCTGATGGTGGAACCAGGCGAGATTTTAGACCGCCCGATTTCCGAGATCACCTGCTGCCCCGGCCTGGCCGGGCTATTTAAAAGTGTTGTTGAGTCGGGTGAACCCAGCTCAGAGGAGTTTGAGATTAATGAAGGCAAGACCTATATCCTGGCCCATCTGGCGCCGCTGAGGGAGGCTGTCGGAGGTAGTTACGGTGTGGTAGGCGTACTGCGGGACGTCACGGAGATGAGGAAGTTGGAGTTATTGCGGCGCGACTTTGTTGCCAATGTGTCCCACGAGCTGCGCACGCCCCTTACGTCTATACAGGGGTTCCTGGAGGCGTTGATGGACGGAACCATTGGTGAGAGCCAGGACCGGGAGCGCTACCTCAAAGTGATTCACCAGGAGACACTGCGCTTAAACCGCCTGATTCATGATTTGTTGGATCTGTCCATGATTGAGTCGGGTAAAGTAATCTGGGACCTTAATCCTATCGACGTCTCGTCACTGGTTTCCAGGGTGTTTCTCAAGCTGAAGCCGCAGATGGATCAGCAGCAGGTAGAGGTGAAGTCTATCGTGCCCGTTAATATACCTATGATGCTGGGAAATGAAGACCGCATCGAGCAGGTGCTGACCAACCTGGCGGAAAATGCTGTCCGTTATTCCCCGCCGGGCAGTGTAATTACTATTAGGGCTACAGTACAGGAAGAGAAAATTAAAATAGAAGTGATCGACCAGGGCCCGGGCATCCCTTCGGAGGACCTGCCGCAAATCTGGGAGCGGTTTCACCGTGTTGAAAAATCCCGCTCCCGCAGCCTGGGTGGAACCGGCCTCGGCCTGGCTATCGTCAAGCAGATCATTGAGGTCCATGGTGGAAGGGTGGATGTGCAAAGCGCTGTTGGGCAGGGCTCAACTTTTAGCTTTACTCTTGCAGCGGCGCCTGTGGAAGATTAACAAAATATTGCTTGTTTTGTCATCGTTTGTTCACAAAATCTAATAAGTTTCCAGATATAATGTCTTTCATAAGGCAATTGTCATGTTTTTACACCTCCCAAAAAGAGGAAAGAGGTGAAGTGAAGAAATGGTGGCTGCTTGATTTGGGAAGTTAACATAATAACAGGCCTGCATGGCCTGTTCTAGGGACGTAAAAAGGTCTTAGGAGGTTACATATGCGCAGACATTTAATAGCAGTGTTTTTACTCGGCGCCTTGCTGGTAAGCATTACAGCCGCCTGGGCCAAAGAGCCCGCAACACCCGAGCTGACCTTGAGCCAGGCAGTTGACCGGGCCATCTCCAAAAGCCAGACATTAAAATCAGCCGAATACGATATTGACCGCAGCTATGCGGTACGGGAAGCCAGTGCCGACAATGTTCTATTTACACCAACCGGACCAACTACCACTGAAGCAGAAAAAGCTTTCACCGGTCTCGTTAAGGCGGATTTGAACTGGCAGATGAGTAAAAAAACCTACCAGACCAAAGTAGACTCCGTTGTGATGGATGTCTATAATGGCTATTATAGTATTTTGCGGGCACAGGAAAAGGTTAAAACTTCAGAATTGGCGTTAAGGAGCGCGGATCTTCAAAAAAGAAAAACGGCAGCATTCTACTCCTACGGCAAAGCCAGCAAGCTTGCCCTCAACCAGGCAGAAAATACCTGGCAGGCAGCTAAAAACACCCTCGAAACAAACCGTCAATCACTGGAAGACGCTTACCAGAAATTTAACCAGTTAATTGGCTTATGGGCAGAAGACAGGCCACAGCTCACCGACCGGCCAGCTTTCGAGCCCCTGGAGATCAGTAATCTCGACACAGAAGTAGCGCGCGTGGTAGCAGAAAGCCCCACCGTTTGGCAGGCCCAACAAAACATCAGCCTGTCCAAATTAGATTTGGACCTGTATAATTTCAACTCCTCATCCACCCCTTACGAGGCCGTAAAAATAGATGTGCAAAAAACAGAGCTGTCCGCAGCCCAAACCGAAGAACAATTCCGCGAAACAGTGCGCTCCACATACTATGCCATCCGCCAAATGGAAGAACAATACACAAGCCTGCAAAACAACGCCCGTATTGCCGAAGAAAACCTGAATATCGCCAGGATGAAATACGAATTAGGGCTAATCATAGCAGCAGAAGTAGCTGCCTCCGAAACATCTTTAGCCCAGTCAAACCAGTCCCTGTTGGACATCACCTGCCAGCACGATCTGCTGAAAATGAATTTCCGCAAGCCCTGGGCCTGAATCACCATCCTTATACAACCCAGGTAAGCTCGGTAATAGCCTTAATCCATGATCTGATCATATATATGGGAGTTCCAAGGGGGAAAGAAAACCGTCATGCAAAACACACCGCTTCCTTTTTTAACACAACTAAATAAAATACCTGGAATTATCAAGAGAAAAAAGCTGCTCTTTAGCGGAGCAGCAATCGTGTTGCTCGCCATGCTTGCCTATATCATTTGGGGAACCGATAAAGCAGAAGGTTACATAACCGGTACAGTAAAAAAAGGCTCAGTTACAACAACCATTCCCGCTACCGGCACCATAGAGCCGGTAAGCACCGTTTCCTTGAGTTTTAAAAATGCAGAAATAATTAAGAAGATACATGTAAAAGTGGGCGACCATGTAACCACCGGACAGCTTCTGGCCGAACAGGAAGGCGACAACTTAGAAGCGCAGCTGATCCAAAGTTCAGCAAGTTTGAAAGGCGCTGTCGCCAAACTTGAACTCTTAAAGAAAGGCGCCACGGAGGAAGATATAGCCCAGGCCGAAGTAAGCGTCAGTATGGCCCAGGCGGCATATGACATAGCAAAATTGGATCTGGAGCAATCAGAAAAACTTTTTCAGGTAGGAGCCATCTCCAAGTCCGAGCTGGATGCGGCCAACATCAGCTATATTAACGCGGAAGGCAAACTAAAACAGGCTGAACAATCTTTGAGGTCGCTTAAGGCAGGTAACAGGCCGGAAGATATCGCCGCAGCGGCAGCCCAGGTGGAAAGCAGCAATGCACAGCTTAAAATAGCCGAGAAAGACCTGGTTGGAGCAAATATGTTCGCCCCCATGGACGGCATCGTAAGCGAGGTAAACGGGGGAGAAGGCCAGCGGGCTACAGCCAACAACAATAGTACCAGCAGCGGAAGCGGGTTTATTGTGGTTATATCCGAAGCATTACAGGTTAGAGCCCAGGTTAACGAGGCTGACATCGGCAGCCTTAAAGCTGGCCAGAAGGCGGAGTTCACAGTAAACTCATTTCCGAATAGAACCTTTACCGGCAAGGTAAGCAGTATTTCCCCCCAGGCGTACACAGTATCAAACGTGCAGATTTACGATACAGTCATTCAACTGGATGAAAACCAGCAGGGCTTAATGGCCGGAATGCCCGCAAACGTAAACATAATTATTGACAGACAAGAAAACGTCCTGACCATACCCAAAGGCGCCGTTACATATGCAAGTAGCTACCTGGCCCAAACAGGCCAGAGTGTCTCCGCCGCCCCTGCCGCTACCGAAGGCGGCAGCGCCGAAGGCAGCGCAGACAGTACAAGAAGAGGCCCCAGAAGCAGCGGTGACGCTGATTCCACCGGTGGTGGCGGAACTGAGGCCGCCGCGGAAGCAAAAGGAAATAACCGGAGGCAGATTTCCGCAGTATTAGTTCTGGATAAAACAGGCAGTCCCGTGCCTATGCAGGTGGTGTTGGGGCTATCGGATAACAGCAAGTATGAGATTTTAGAAGGACTCAGTGAAGGGGACACGGTGGTCGTAGGTACAAGCGGCGCTTCGGGCGCAGGCAACCAGGGCCAGACCACCAATACACCAATTGCGCCGGGAGGCATGACAATTCGTAGCGGAAGCGGCATGAACCGCTAATAGGAACATTGAAAACAGCTTCAGGATGGTGGTGTGACATGTCCGGGAAAACAGCAATCGTCATGGAGAACATAAAAAAAATATATAACATGGGAGAAACCCAGGTTTTAGCATTAAACGGCATTGATTTCACCATCCAGGAGGGAGAGATGGTGGCAATCATGGGTTCCTCCGGTTCAGGCAAAAGCACCCTTTTGAATCTTATCGGATGTTTAGACAGGCCCACAGGAGGAACCTATTACCTCGATGGAGAGAACGTTTCCCAACTGGACAAAGATCAGCTGGCAATTATCCGCAATAAAAGAATAGGATTCGTCTTTCAGGGTTTTAACCTGCTGGGGAGAATGTCCGTACTGGCCAATGTGCAACTGCCGCTGGTCTATGCCGGTGCTGGGAAAAAAGAGATGGAGGACAGGGTGAAAGAGGCTCTGGCCTGGGTTGGCCTATCAGGATATCTGCACCACTATCCCACCCAGATGTCAGGCGGGCAGCAGCAAAGAGTCGCCATCGCCCGGGCCCTGGTAAACAACCCTTCATTAATCCTGGCGGACGAACCAACCGGCGCCCTTGATTCAAAAACAAGCATAGAGATTATCTCAGTGATCCAGAAGCTGAATATCGAAAAAGGTATCACCGTGGTGATGGTTACCCACGAAAAAGATATTTCACTGTACTGCCGCCGTTTAATCAATTTAAAAGACGGCCGGGTTACAGGCGACACGACGGTATTAAACCACAGAGACGCCTCCGGGGATTTGACAGCCCTGTCTGAAGAAAGAGAGGCGGTGTAAATTGAATTATGCCAATAATTTTGAAGTAGCAATCAACGGGATAAGGTCCAATAAATTGCGGTCTTCCCTGACCATGCTAGGCATTGTCATCGGAGTCGCCGCTGTCATCATCATGATTTCCGTGGGGCAGGGCGCCAGCAAGAGAATATCAGACCAGATTTCCAGCATGGGGTCAAATTTGCTAATGGTTATGCCTGGGGCGGAGCAGGGGGCCGTCCGGGGAGCCTCAGGCAATGTCAACACCCTGACCATGGGAGACGCTGAAGCTATAGCCGAGCTGAACATGGTGGCCAATGTGGTGCCGGAGTTAAGCACCAACGCAACTATAGGTTACGGTAACCAAACCTGGACCACCCAGGCCACTGGTACCACGCCGGAAATGCAGCTGATAAAAAACTGGCCTTGTGGTTCTGGATCGTTTTTTACCGCCGATGATGTAACAAGTGCCGGCATGGTGGCAGTTATAGGAAAAACGGTGGCAGACAACCTTTTCACATCCGGCGTAGACCCGGTAGGCGAAACCATCAGGATCAATAAATTAGCCTTTACCGTAGTAGGTGTGCTTACCTCT
Source organism: Pelotomaculum sp. UBA3103 (assembly GCA_002365855.1). Taxonomy (GTDB): domain Bacteria; phylum Bacillota; class Desulfotomaculia; order Desulfotomaculales; family Pelotomaculaceae; genus UBA3103. The sequence continues at coordinate 8,576 of DFAP01000089.1, forward strand.
AAAGGCGCAGCTATGATGGGGCAAGATCAGGACAATACCATCTACGTGCCGATAAGTACCGTTCAAAAGAGAATGATGGGGGTAAATTATGTCCGGACGATTAACGTTGAGGTTGAGACAGAGAACAGCATGGCTTTCGTCCAAAGCAGTATAGAGGACCTGCTGAGAGAAAGGCACCGCATTACAGGCGCCGGCTCTGATGACTTCAATGTGCGGAATTTGACCTCCGTTCTTGAAGCCGCGACAACAGTTACCGGTGTTATGACGCTGCTTCTGGCCAGCGTGGCTGCCGTATCCCTCCTGGTGGGCGGCATCGGGATTATGAACATTATGCTGGTTTCCGTCACGGAAAGAACAAGGGAGATCGGCCTGCGCATGGCGGTGGGCGCCACGGAGAGAAATATTCGCAACCAGTTCCTGGTGGAAGCGCTGGTGCTCTGCCTGGCCGGAGGGCTGGCGGGTATTCTCACCGGAGCAGCAATATCCAAAATAATATCAAAGGTTGCTGGTTGGCCTACTTATATATCAATCTATTCTATCCTCTTGTCAGCAGGGTTTTCAGCTGCTATCGGAATTTTCTTCGGTTACTATCCTGCTAAAAAAGCGGCGGGAATGGATCCTATCGAGGCTCTTCGCTTTGAGAAATAAAATACTAAGGCCAGCGCCAAATAGGTTCGGCAACAATCATCATTATAGCGGAAGGAGATTTTCTTTTTCTATAATTCTTTGTCACCAGCCGTGAAACGGGTGGTTCTATGTTTGAAACGTATCGTTACGAACTTACTCTTACTACTAAAGCAGATAATAAAGGGGAGCAGCTTAAACCTGCTCCCCTTTTGGGTACTATTCGGGTTTTAGATTATTGTGCTTGGTCTTTAGCTTCGCCCATACCACGACCGCCGGGACGGCATTTACCCTTCATGCTTTTCATCTGTTCCTGCTGCTCCGGGGTGAGGATGTTCTGCATGCTTTCCCGGTTCTGCTGCATGACCTGGTTTAATTGGGTACGCAGGTTGTTTATTTCCTGAATCTTGGCGTCAACGGCAGCCTTGTCTGGGTTTTTATCAAACCCCAGCTGCTTCAACTCGAACATTGCATTCTGAAGTTGAGCCCGCATGTCTTTAGTAGCTTCGTAGTTGCTCTTGTGCAAGTCTTTTAACTGCTGAGACTGCTCATCGGTCAGGTTTAGTTTCTCTGCCGGGGAGGTCCAGTTTTCGCTGTTCAGTTCGGCCTTACCACCTCCCATCATACTCATATCGCCAAGCCGACCGCCTCCCATGCCCCACCCGGTTGCGGATGCGATCTGAGTAATTCCCAGTACCAGCGCAAGGGAGAGGGCCAAAAGTATTAAGACCTTTCGTTTCAACGTCTCACCTCCTTTTTAAGAAGCTCAGTATTTCATCTGGGCATTTTTAACTTTGGGCATCACTGCTCTTGATTATAGTATACCCATTGTTTATTACCGTTTTGTGAACAAATCCTGACAATATTCTGAATTATAAATGATTAAAAATTATTGTTTTTTAAAATAACAATAACCGGTTTTGCGATACCGGTTATTGTTATTTTCTGGATATCCAGGTTATTATAGCCTGTTACTTTTCGACAGACTGAGCATCTGGAACCCTTGATTTCTTTGGTGGACCTAAGGGGACTCGAACCCCTGACCTCTTGAATGCGAACCAAGCGCTCTCCCAACTGAGCTATAGGCCCATATTGATTTGTCCCTGAGCATTATTTATATTATCATAACGATGTAACAGATGCAAGGTAACGATTTTTATGAAACAGGGATGAAATAAGAGAGAAAACTGGATTTCTCGGAATAATACAGGTAGGAATTTACGCGCCGGTGGTGAAGTTTTAATAAAACGGCGTGTAGAGTTGGGAGCTGGAATTATTGATGATATTTAACCCGTTTGATCATATTAATAAGGAAGATATTAAAAAACGGGTTATGAAACTGCAAAAGAAAAAGAGTAATCTTACCCCCAAAGAACTTTGCCATTTGCTGATAAACAAAAAAAGCAGGTGGTGCGCGGCAGCAGGCGCAGCAACAGCTCTGCCTGGAGCCGTGCCTGTGGTCGGCACGCTGGTGGCTGTTGTAGGCGGCACTCTGCTGGATATGATTGCCATGGCTTTTTTTATTACGGAATTAATCCTGGAAATAGCGGTTGTACATAAACGTGACCTGGACGTTACCGGCACATCCAGGGAAGCGGTGTGGGTGTTGGTTTCCTCGGTGGGGGCAGGCGCGGCTGGAAGCGGCCTGACCAAGGTCACTTTATCCCAGCTCTCCGGGCGCGCCTTTATGCGCGTGGTTGAGCAGGCGCTTCTAGCCATGGGGATCAGGGCGTCACAGCGAACGCTCCTGAGAGTTATTCCAGTTTTCGGTATGTTTATCGTTGGTGCGGTAAACCATTATACCTGCAAAAAGATTGGAGAATTCGTCGTGGCGTACTACTCTGAGAATGCGTACGTCGACACCTGGAGTGGAGATACCATTGATGTGAAAGCAGAGGTTAAAGGTGAGTAATTTAGGGGGCTTATCAAGCCCCTATTTTATTTATCAGTGCTAACGCCCAGCTTCTGACTGATGGTCGTATGTAAACGCTCTTTGTTTTTTTGCCATGTGCGTTTGACCCAGTTATTGAAATCATCCAGCAGGGTATAGGCCACAGGTATTAAAACCGGTGTCAGCAGAGTGGTTGTTATAAGTCCGCCAATGATAACGATAGCCATGCTTTTACGGATTTCACTGCCTTCAGCCAGCGCCAGGGCTGTTGGCAGCATGCCGCCTACCATGGTGGCAGCAGTCATGATAATAGGCCGCAGCCGGGTGATGCCGGCCTCTATTAGAGCCTCCCTCAGTGTAAGCCCGCGTTTAATCAATGTGTTGGTATAGTCAATAAGCAGTGTGCCGCTCTTTGCGGCCAGCCCGTCCAGCATCACTAAGCCTATCAGGGAGATTATGTTGAAGGTGCATCCTGTTAGAAAGAGTGCCCACAGCGCCCCGATGGCCCCGCAGGGTAGGGACAGCATGCGCACCAGCGGAGTCAGGAAAGATTCGTAAAGAATTACCAGGATCATATAAACCAGGACAACAGCCAGTATAAGCGCCTTGATCAGGTCGCTGAAGGATTCTTCCATGTTCTTTTGGGTGCCGTAAAACTGGACTTCGTATCCTTCAGGTATCTTGTAACTGGACAGTGCAGCGTTGATATCCCCGGTTATATCACCAAGCGGGCGGTCTTTAGTATTGGCTGAAATGACAATTAACCTCTCGCGGTTGAGGTGGCTGATCGTGGTGGGACCGCTGCCGGTACTGATACTGGCTACCTGGTTCAGTGGCACAATCAAGCCGGCGGCGTTGCTGATTTTAATTTCTCCCACGTCTTTCACACTTGAAAGGTTGACTCTGTCCAGGCGGACCCTGATGTCATACTCTTTTCCTTCATCGCGGAAGCGCGCTGCGACGTCGCCCGCCACACTGGCGCGCATGGCCGAGGCTATTTCCGCTGCGGATAATCCGTAAGAGGAGGCGCGCAGGCGGTCTATGGAAACCTGCACCTCCGGCTGACCGGTAGCCTTCCATGAAGATTTTACGTCAACGGCTCCCGGTGTGCTTTCCACGATATCTTGTACTTTTAAAGCAAGCTCTGACAGGGTCGCTTCGTCGGGTCCCACAATCTCAAGCTGCAC
>DFAP01000135.1 GCA_002365855.1 Pelotomaculum sp. UBA3103
AAGAAATTTTTGAGATTTTAAGAGCCACCTTGACACCTATTTTTAGTGATGCTATATTATATGAGTAAGTCCTTTGGTCATAGATTCTTAAATCCGGATGGGAAGATTGATAAAGCTCCATTCTATAAGGCGACATAGCCAAGTGGTAAGGCAGAGGACTGCAAATCCTCCACTCCCCGGTTCAAATCCGGGTGTCGCCTCCAAAGTTTATGATTCCCAGTATAAAGGGAATTTGGACCGTCTGCTGTTTGAAGCAGGCGGTTTTTATCATATCTATCCGATTCTCATTATAAAAACTTATTTTACGCGTAATTCCAATATGGTAGTATTATATGTGTCAAGGTTTGGCCTGCCTGAAAATGGTCCAGCTATGCTAAATAAGACCGCTGGCTCAGGAAAGCGGCTTGGTGAATGATGTGAAGAATTTGGTTCATCACAATATTACAGCAAAAAGGAGAATTCAGCAGGAGATATAACCTGAATAAATAGAAGTAGGATATGTGCCCTCCGGGAGGTAAGAGCATATGACCAGCGGCACTGCTCCCATATGTGTGAATTGCAGGCACTTCGATTGGGACTTAAAATTTGGCGGGTTGTGTTGCGATGCCTTTCCTCATGGGATTCCAAATGTTATACTATCCGGCAGGCATGATCACAGCAGGCCTTATCCAGGGGATAAGGGTATTCTCTACGAGCCGGTTGTCTCAGGTCAAACTGTTCAGCACGGTAAAGATTCAAAAGACTTATAAATAAAACTGTCTTTAAGTAGTATCAGTCGGGGTTAGTTGCTTTTTGTTTGGTCCAAATAAACAGCCCAATTTGGCTAAGTGCCCTTTTTAATCCTTTAATATCCTTAAGTTCATAACCCTTGTCCCAATAGTCGGCCAGTCTCTCAGTGAATTTCATATAGCCGGACAGTCCTGTCACCATCCAGAGATGAATAACGGCAACATGCCTTGGATCACAGCTGTGATTCTGGTCCTCTTCATGAGTTATTCTAAAGTCGCGCAGGGAATTACCCTCATCTACCCAGGACAGGGTTCCTTCTTCTGGAGTAACTTCTTTTCCACAGGTTTCGCAGTATAAGTTCACGCAGAACACCCCTCAGTTTCAGGATAAAATAATTCCAGATAAGTATATATGAAATTTTAATTAAAATAAATAATTATAAACACAAGGAGTTGTAATAATCAAATTTAAGGTGATCTATACATAAAAAGTATGGATTTAAATAAGCTGGTAATTTTAACCTTTTAATAAAGATAATTTAAGGCGCCCGTAAAATTCTAAAAAAATTGCAAAATACTTTTTTATACCGGTAACCAAAAAAGGATTTTCTGAAGAAACGTCGAAATTGTAAATAAATCAGTGATAGCTTAAGAGTGTTCTTAGGTCATGAATATCTTGTTTGACTTACAATTTATGCCTTTAAAACAATAAAGCGTAATTGAGAATACCATGTGTCATTTCAAAAGGCCCCAAGATATACCATCTCTGCTGCTTAAATAGTTATGATCTGTCTTGCCCGGAACAGATAATGTCACCGGTTTATATGCTATCCAGCATGGTATCTCTCTTTTGCATAAAAGCAATGTTAGAGAAGTGTTATTTTTTTTGAAGGAGGGGATGTGATAAATTAATTCTTCATGAAGCTATCTTATGTTAGATAGCTTATTTTGGTAAGTCCGGGTTGTTGCGTCCTTTTGGAATCACTTTGCACGTTCGCGGCTCACCGGTCTCACTGGAAGGAGGGAAAGTTTCAAAAGTACAGATTAGTAATGAATTAGAAAGCACAGGGAGAAAGCATTTGCCTTAAAATGTATCAGTTTGCGTACCCGGTGTAGGGGGTTTTAAGGCCGTAAATGTCCTTTGGGAAAGGAGAGAAACATGGAACTAGCGAAAAATTTACAAACGACAATAAACAAGTCACATGGCAAGACTGACCTGTATGTCGATCTAGCTCAGTCAATTAGCGGTATTTTGCTTGTAGGTTTTTTATGGATGCATATGCTTTTTGTGTCTACAGTAGTAATTAATCCAGCTCTTTTCGATACGTTATCCATAGGTCTGGATAAGTATTATTTAGCTCAATTCGGTATACCAGGAACCGTTCTCCTTATTATCGTTCATATCTTTTTAGCCGGCCGGAGGGCGCCTCTGCGCCTGCGTGATTTAAGAATCGCGTGGCGGCTTACGAGAATGATGAACCACTATGATACCTGGGTCTGGGCCGGACAGGTCATCACTGCCCTGATGATCGGTATCATGGCAAGTATGCACCTATGGACTATTATGACATCGTGGCCTCTCAGGGCGGCAACGAGCGCTGCGCGTGTAGCCTCCGTCGGCCCTGCAGATCATTCATTTGGCGGATTTGAGTTCCCATTTTTTATAGTGTTTTATGTTATTTTCCTGATCGTTGGAGAATACCATGCAGGATTTGGCCTGTATCGTATCTTCGTCAAGTGGGGCTGGTTTGAGCGTCACAAGATGGGCTGGCTTTTGAAGGGTATCACCGTAATCATTATCGCCCTCGGTTTTACAGCCTTGTATACATTTACACAGATTGCAGCTAATCTGCCGGCAGGGGGTGCCATACATTGAGCGCGAAACACACCTTTATATCTGATGTTCTAGTTGTCGGTGCCGGCTTGGCTGGTAACCGGGCGGCAATTGCGGCTGCTGAAGCCGGTTTGGATGTCATCATTCTGAGCTTGATCCCGCCACGGCGTTCTCACAGCACTGCTGCCCAGGGCGGTATGCAGGCAGCCCTCGGGAACAGTGCTCTTGGGAAAGGCGACAGCCCTGATGTTCACTTTGCAGACACCGTCAAGGGTTCTGACTGGGGTAACGACCAGGAAGTGGCCAGGATGTTTGTGGAAACCTCACCTATCGCGGTAAGGCAGTTATCACAATGGGGAGTGCCCTGGAACCGTGTTGTAGCCGGGAAAAGGAAGCTGCCCGACGGCCGCGAAGTTGAAGATACTAAAGATAAAGAAGGCTATATCACCGCCCGTGACTTCGGTGGGACGGCCAAATGGCGCACCTGCTATACTGCGGACGGTACCGGCCATACCATGGTGTATGCTGTAGATACCGTAGTTTGTAAAATGGGAATTACCACCCATGACCGGATCGAAGCCATTTCACTTATTCATGACGGGGTTAACTGCCTTGGCGTAGTTGCCAGAAATCTGCGCAACGGGGATATAGTTACCTATCTCGCCAAGTCAACTGTGATTGCCACCGGCGGCTCAGGCAGGCTTTATGCGGCGTCCACCAACGCTGTTATCTGTAATGGCGCTGGCGGGGCTATCTGCCAGGCCACGGGTATTGTACCCCTGGGGAACATGGAAGCTGTTCAGTTCCACCCAACGGGTATGGTGCCGGTCTGGATTTTAATGACTGAGGGCGCCCGTGGCGACGGCGGTTACCTGCTGGATAAGAATTTATACCGCTTTATGCCGGATTACGAGCCGAAGAAGAAAGAACTTGCCTCTCGTGACGTTGTTTCCCGCCGGATGACCCAGCATATGCGCAAAGGTCTGGGTGTGGACAGCAAGTATGGCCCGCACCTGTGGCTGGATATCCGCCACCTGGGACGCAAGTGGGTTTGGTCCAATTTGCGTGAGATTGCCAATATCTCCATGAACTTTAACGGGATTGACCCGGCCACCAGTCTTGTACCGGTTCGCCCCACCCAGCACTACACCATGGGCGGCGTGCGTACCAACAAGGACGGCGCGGCTTACGGCTTGAAGGGTCTTTTTGCCTTGGGCGAAGCAGCTTGCTGGGACCTGCACGGATTTAACCGCCTTGGCGGCAACTCGGTAGCTGAGACTGTTGTTTCCGGTATGATCGTGGGTGACGCGGTTGCCAAGTATACCCTTGGCGCCACTCAGAACTACAACTATAAGCTGATTGAAGATTTCGTCAAGATAGAAGAAGAGCGGATCAAAAACCTTATCTCTGGTAAAAATGGCAGGGAAAACGTCTATGACATTAAAAAAGGCGTGGAAAATGCCATGATGGACCACGTGGGAATTTTCAGGACCGGTCCCGACCTAGAGCAGGGCGTGGCAAAGCTCCAGGAACTATACAAACGTTCACTAAAGATCGGCCTCCGTTCTTCAGGCCAGGGCGCAAACCCGGAATTGGCCGATGCGCTCAGGCAGCCCGGTTTATGCCGCACCGCTCTCTCTATCTGCTACGGCGCATTAATGCGTACCGAAAGCCGGGGCAGTCACTCCCGGGAGGACTTCCCGAAACGGGACGACGTCAACTGGCTCAAGCGGACGCTGGCCTACTGGAAAGAAGGGTCCGACCTGCCCACGCTTGACTACGAACCAGTTGTATGTAAAGAACTGCCTCCTGGCGACCGCGGATATGGTGAATCTTCTGCGGCCGGCAAAGACAAATAACGTGGGAAAAGGAGGGCAATAAAAATATGCGCCAGTTAACATTTTCTATTTTCCGCTTCAACCCGAACATTCCTGGCGATAAGCCCAGGATGCAGGAATATAAACTGGAAGAACAAGATGGCATGTCCATGTTTGTGGCGCTCACGAAAATTCGTGAGGAACTAGATCCGACCTTAATGTTCGATTTTGTCTGCCGCGCGGCTATCTGCGGATCTTGTGCCATGTTGATTAACGGCAGGCCGAGACTGGCTTGCAAAACTCTGGCCAAAAACATGCCAAGCCGTATCACCATGATGCCACTGCCGGTATTCAAGTTGATCGGAGATCTTTGCGTGGATACCGGAACATGGTTCAAGGATTTACAGATCAAGACAGAAGCATGGGTTCACACAAATAAGAAGTTCGATCCCAAAGCACTCGAAGAGAAGATGGATAATGAAGTCGCTGAGAAGATTTATGAACCTGACCGCTGCGTCGAGTGCGGCTGTTGCGTGGCCGCCTGCATTACCGCCAATATCCGTGACGATTTCATAGGAGCAACCGGAATCAACAGGGTGGCACGCTTCATGCTTGACCCGAGGGACGAGCGCTCGGATGCCGATTATTTTGATGTGGTGGGTAACGAGGAAGGTACGTTCGGCTGCGTCGGATTGATGGGCTGCGACGACCTTTGCCCCATGGAAATACCGCTCCAGGAAAACCTGGCCTATGTACGCCGTAAAATGGCGGCAGCAGGCCTGAAGCTTCAATTCCAGGGAGTAAAGGTTTCCTAGTTGATAAACAAACATGAACTCGTGGAGGCGTCAGAGCCGCCACGGGTTTTCTTTTTTTGTGTTGATATTGTAATGATAGCTGATAATGGAAGATATTGATTTCATGTTTTAAATATTGATATAATGGATAAGATTTTGAATGTCTTGAAAGGGGTAATAAAGTGCTTGCTTTAAATGAGCAACTGGAAATAATAAAGAGGGGCGCGGTTGAAATTGTGCCTGAAAGCGAACTCGTGGACAAGCTCAAGGCATCAATTGACAAAGGTAAGCCACTTAAAATAAAACTCGGCTTGGATCCTACAGCCCCTGATATTCATCTGGGCCATACAGTGGTTTTACACAAGTTAAGGCAGTTCCAGGACCTGGGGCACCAGGTGGTTTTGATCCTGGGTGACTTTACGGCGCGTATCGGTGACCCCACCGGAAAGTCGGAAACACGCAAACAGCTTACCGAAGAGCAGGTTTTGTCTAACGCTAAAACATACGAAAGACAAATATTTAAAATCCTAGACCGTGAGCGGACCAAAGTTGTTTTTAACAGCCAGTGGCTTGCGCCTCTGAATTTTGTCCAGGTTATTGAACTTGCCGCCAAATATACTTTGGCGAGAATGCTCGAGAGGGATGATTTTAATAAACGTTTTAAAGAAGGCCTGCCTATCAGCATCCATGAGTTGTTCTATCCGCTGATGCAGGGTTATGACTCAGTAGCGCTGGAAGCGGACATAGAGCTGGGGGGAACAGATCAGAAATTCAATCTTCTCATGGGCCGCACTTTGCAAAAAGAATACGGCCAGGAGCCGCAGGTAGCTTTAATGATGCCTATTTTGGAAGGGCTGGACGGCGTCCAGAAAATGAGTAAAAGCCTGGGTAACTATATTGGTATAGATGAACCGCCCAGGGAGATGTATGGCAAGACTATGTCTCTTTCTGACGAATTAATGCTTCGTTATTTTGAACTGGTCACAGCAGTTCCCCTGGATGAACTCAAAGCCATCGAATCCGGCCTGAAAGATGGAGGACTGCACCCTAGGGATGTAAAGATGAGGCTGGCGCGAGAAATAGTAACCCAGTATCATGGTCTAGAGGACGCAAAAGCTTCGGAAGAAGAGTTTAAAAGGATTTTTCAGCAAAAGCAGCTGCCTGACGATATGCCAGAATTTAAACCTTCTGAGGACATGATTGAAAGCGTGTGGCTGCCGAAGCTGATGGTCGCTTCGGGTAGCATAAGCAGTACGAGTCAGGCCAGACGTTTGATTCAGGAAGGCGGGGTTAAAATAGACGGAATAAAAATTGACGATCCCAATATTTTAGTCACTCCCTCTGTCGGTATGGTTGTGCAGGTAGGAAAACGTAAATTTTTTCGCATTATAAAATAATGATTAAAAAAATAATGATTAAAAAAAAGGACACAAATGGTCCTTTTTTTGTTTTTTAGCTATCATTTAATTTAGTTAGACATAAATTAATATACAACGTATCGTTTTGGCGTGGTGTAAAAACCCTTTTCTAAATCGGCGCTTTTCTGGGGGTGACCAAATGTTTAAAAGAAAACGCAGACTTGCGTCAACCTTTGCCTTGGCTTTTCTTATTACTATTGTTTTTGGCATTCTTCTGCTTTTTGACTTAACGCTTAGAAGGGCTTTTTATGATATCGCCGAGGTGAGGGCCGTCCAACTGGCGACCGAGGCAGTGCATAACGCGCTGCAGCAGGAGGTTGCCAATGAGGGGATGCAGTACCAGGATTTTATATTTATACATAAAGACAGCCAGGGACAAGTCGCGCTGATGCAGACCAATACAGTCAAAATAAATAAGGTTGCCGCCAGTACTACACTGGCCGTGCAAAAAACCCTGGAAAACTTCAGATGGCAATCATTTGACATTCCTCTCGGTGAAGTCTTGGGTGTGCCTCTTTTGGCCCATTATGGGCCAAGGGTGAGATATCATATTATGCCGGTTGGCTCGGTGAGGGTTAACGTGTTAGATAAATTTGAATCAGCGGGTATTAACCAGACCCGGCATTCTATCTATTTGAGTTTCAGTACTAACGTTCGTATTGTCATTCCTTCCAAGGGTGGGGAGACAGTTATCGCATCAGATGTGCCGTTGGCGGAAAGCATTATTGTGGGCAGTGTGCCCAGAACCTTCATAACTTTGTCAGGTGGTATTTTAGGCGACGGAAGTATCAAATAGTATCGGGTTGTAAGAATTACAGAGCTTGTGCTGATATTGCATGAATATTAACGATAATAACGCAGCATACTATAATTTACTGTGTTAAACTAAAATATTTCCTTTCTTTGCTGCCTTGACAGATGATAACACTGTGTGATAAATTTATAAAGCTCCATGGCGGGCGATAAAAAAAGGGTTAATTGAAAATGTAAATT